>JAAYBW010000138.1 GCA_012729975.1 Clostridiales bacterium | reverse complement strand
CTTATCATTTCAAATCCGTATGAAGGCTTTCCCGTAGGATCCTTCGGGAAGAGTGTGCGTCCGCGGATACCCTTGTTTTCCGGAAGAGTTTCCTGATAGTCAACCGACGGCTGCCCTGTCCATCCGACATCCATTATGCTGAATAATGAGCCGATTCTTTCGTGAAACGCGGACATCTCATCGGCTTTGTCACAATACGCTTCAAGCAGGTTATACTCGTTTTCGGGCAGGCCGAGTCTCGGGTCGTCGGGGTTAAATAATTGAGGATATGAGTATCTCGCCATATAGTGCAGCGCGTCTTTTTTATTGTCTTCAACCCCGGCATCGCGCTGGAACCGGTTGTTCGGTACCCAATAACCACCTCCGGATCGGATAGTTGTTCCGCCTGCCGAGGCCGCTTTTTCCAGCATGATGACGCTGGCCCCGTGTGCCTTCGCCGTTATCGCCGCCGAAAAGGCCGCCGCGCCGCTCCCGACAACGAGCACGTCCGCCCAGATTCCGTCGGGCAAAGCGCCGCCTGCAGGCATTGCAGCGGCTGTTGCCTCATCCGCATCGGACAGCAGGTAAAATTTCTCTTTCGGTGCGCCGCACATAGGACACCGCTCAGGCGGCTCGCTGCCCTCGTGGATATATCCACATACACTGCATCTCCACTTTTTCATGATATCCTCCTTTCTTTTGCCCTTTCTACTGTTGTTTCTGCTATAATATGTACACGGAAGCCTGCCGGTTTACCTGACCGGGCAGGTATACCGCGCCCTAAATACATTTTATTGGGTATTCTGCTATTTGGCAACATATTTTTACAGTCGCTGCCTGTACTCTTCAACTTCCGACGCACATAAACATTAGTTCTCTTTATGATGGAGGATATATGAGCGATATTGCTGCTTCCCATATTATACGTCTGACAGGCGTTTTAATCGAAAACGGAAAATTGCTTGTTCTGGAACAAGCTATAGGAGATAGAGAATGGTATCTGCCCGGTGGAAAGCTGGAATGCGGAGAAACAATAAAGCAGGGAATTGTAAGAGAAATACGGGAAGAGACGGGATTAAACGTTAAATTTGACAGAGTCATCAGTATCAGTGATACGGATTTTTTAAATCCCGCTGCGCTGAATATATTGATTTCAGTCAGAAGGGTCAGCGGAGAAACATGTATACCGGATAGAGAACAGGAATCAACTCCGATAAAAAATGTGATTTTTATACCAATCGATCATATTGAGCAATATGGGTTTAGTCATTGTTTCGGTGAAGCTTGCAAAAACAACTTTCAAGGTGTTGAATTTTATTCGGGATTGGATACATATTTCGACTTGCTCCGCAAATAAAGATTATCTAAGGTGTCGGAGATGTTTTTAAGGTACTCCGGACACTATATGTGCTCACAGCGGCTGTATAGATGCGATACTTATCCTGTACCGGGACTTGTGCCGGTTTTCGGATTAGCGGCAATCTAATGTATATAACTTAACGTCATTACGTCATTTAAACCCTGAAATTTATACGGAGGTTGAGTTTATGAACGTGGGTATCATTGTCTATTCCCGGACAGGGAACACTCTTTCGATAGCGCAGAGTCTTAAAAGCGCGTTTGAGGCAAAAGGACACAGCGCGCAGCTGGAGCGTATATCGGTGGAAGGCGAGATTGTGCCGAATAAGCCTGTTACGCTGAAAACCGCGCCGGACGCTGCGAAGTACGACGCCGTCATTTTGGCGGCGCCGGTGATGGCTTTTTCATTAAACCCGGTCATGAAGGCCTACCTTCAGCAGATGGGCGGCCTTTCGGACAAAAAGGCCGGGTGCTTCGTGACAAAGCAGCTTCCCGGTAACTGGACGGGCGGCAGCAGGGCGATAAAGGCTATAAGCGCCGCGCTGAAAGAAAAAGGCGCTTCGGTGCTGGGCACGGCGATAATACACTGGAAGGACGAGGCAATGCGGGAAAAAGAAGCCGAAGAGGCGATAACCGCGCTGGCGGGACTGTTCTGATATGAATAAGTCGAGCTGATGTGTCAATAACGGCTCGAAGCCTTACTATTACTGTCTTTTCGGTAAAAATTATGGGGCTGCGGTAATTTTCGTTTTACCGCGGCCCCATATTCTGCGGATCTTACTAAATCATATTCTCGGTTCTCTTGATGATCTCGTTTTGAACCGCTGTGGTAAGCAAGGTAAAATATGTGCTGTAACCGGCTACCCTGACTATCAGGTCCTGATAATTCTTCGGATCAGCCTGAGCTTTCTCCAGGACTTTATTATCAACTACGTTAAATTGAATATGCTTACCTCCGTTAAATAAATAGGTCTTTATCATTGCTGTCAGTTTTTCAAGGTCTGCGTCGCTGCGCAATGCACTCGGGTGTATTTTCATATTGAGCAGGGCAGCGTTAAACGGCGTCTGGTCTATGCGCATAGCACTGCTCAGCGAGGCTAAAGGTCCGCTGTGGTCGGTACCCTGGGCGGGAGACATCACGCCGTCACAAAGGGTTTCGCCGTAAGCGCGGCCATCGGGTGTCGCGCATGTATAAGACCCGCCGGGAGCATGTGCGGTGATTGAAACGCCGGTAGGCCTGGGTGGCTCTCCGTAAATAGTGCGGAATCTTGCAGTATTCTTTATCCAAAAATCATATAGCTCAAAGGCAATGTCATCTGCGCCCGGATCGTTGTTTCCGAATTTCGGTGCATCAAGGCACATTTGTTTAATATCCTCATAACCTTCCCAGTTAGCTTCTATCGCATTATAAAGGTCTTCCATAGTAAATTTTTCCTCTTCGAATACAAGCTTTTTTACGGAAGCCATTGAGTTCACCACATTTATCATACCGATGGGATTAAACATGGAGGCGTTTTCATAATACATGTGACGGTCAAACATATCTTTGCCGCTTGTAATGCCGTCTTTTGTAAAAGCCGAGTGCACAACATCGCAGAAAACTTCCCGGGCGACACGGATGAGAATATTATGCTCCTCATTATATAGGCTCATGAAGTAATCAAGCTGGGTCTTAAAAGCCTCCATAAACCGTTCAAAACTCGTGAAGTCCCGCATCCGGCCGGTCGCGGGGCCAAGTTGTTCGCCTGTCTGAGCGAGAACGCCGTTGTGCATAGTAATATCAAGAACCTTCGGCACAATGAACATGCCCAATGCGTTAATTCTGGATTTGCCGGGCAGATTTAAATCAAGGCAGCCTGCAAGAGCATAATCACGAGCCTCCTCAATGGGGATGCCCTGATTCACCAGGCCATTTATATAGCTCTCGTCAGACACAAACGCAGGCATACCGATACCGGTCCGCACAAGCTCGGCTGCCTTCATAAGCAGCTTTTGGGGAGTAGACTCGGCTACGCGTACGGTTATCGTATACTAAGGCACACGAACTTCGTATGCTGCCTGAATAACCAGATAACTCAGTTCATTAGTCGCATCGCTGCCGTCCTTATTCACCCCGCAGATAACAAAGTTATGCCATCTTGCCATACCTGCCCACTTATCGCGCTGCTGCGCGCCGCCGTTTACAAAGTTAAACTGCATTATTTTGATGCGCAGGCATTCAATCAGCTCCAGAACCTCCGCATCGGTAATGGCTCCGGTTTCAATGTCATTTTTATAGTATGGATACATATACCGGTCGAATCTTCCTCCGGGAGTTGTGCCGTGTGCCACCATCATCCAGTAAAAATAGAAATTTTGCATAGCATCCCGAAAATTGCGTGATGGGTTTTCCGCGATCCAATGGCAGGTGTCGGCCATTTGCATCAGCTCGGCTTTCCGGGCTTTGTCCGCGG
>JAAYBW010000137.1 GCA_012729975.1 Clostridiales bacterium | reverse complement strand
TTGAGGTTTATCCGTCAGCCGACACGCAGAATCCGGACTACTCCTGCGAAATATGGATAGCGGTAAACGAGAAGAAATGAAATGACATAGACCCCGCCGAAGCGTCTGCCGAAGGGCAGGCGCTTTCTTTTAGCGGCGTTTCCGTACGGGGACCGGATCGGTCGGCGAACCTGTGCCCGGTTTGCTTCATATGATAGATAGCAGGACAACCTGCATAAAAATATGAAAGGAACCGTATCATGTCATTTCCGAATATCCCTGATGTTGATGCGACTGTTGCTATTACCCGGGACGATTCACTGAATTTGCTTCTGGCTTCCATTGCGTTTGAGGAGCTTGCTTTAGCTCATATCATCAACGCGGAGGCGGAAAAGATCCAGTATGTCATCGGGACTCTGGAAGAGCAGATACCCCCTGAAACCCCGGCGACGGTTAATGATCTGCTGAGAATCAACCGTTCGGTTGATGAAACGCTCAAAAACGTTATTAAAAAAGAGATTATTCTCCAGTTTAAACTCGAAGATATTCTGGCGTTTTCCGAGGCCTGTGTTTTCACGTTTGATTTCCCGTCGGCGGGCTCGACGCTTGCAGGAAACGCTGATTTTATCAGCGAAGACGCGATCGGATTTTTCTGGTCGGAAGCCGCGGGGGACAGTGTGAGCCAGACGTTCACAGCCGCCGACTGTATAGCTCAGGCAATCGTTAACATCGAAATTTTGAGCAATTTACTGGTCGAGGGCGCTTTTGTGATTTTTGAGCTGGTGATTAACGGAGTTGTTGTCGGCAGCTTTACCGTAGAGCCCGGCTTTTTCGGCGCGATTACGGAGACTTTTACTTTCCCGCCGATAATCGGACCCGAATATACGGTTGAACTGAGAGTCGCAAACGAGGTACCGCCGCTGGAAGGGTCTGTTTCCATGGCCTACGCGGGTGATTTCGCGCATTCGCTCACTTTGGTTTGCTGTGATCAGGTCCCGCCTAGCGCAAATGGTCCGGTAATCGGGGCAGGGAGACGCAGCGCTCCTTACGACGCGGCACCGGAATATAGTATAGAAGTGAACAACAGAAGACCGGCGGACAACAGCTGAGCCGGAACAGCCGGAAGAGCTTAAAATTACTGCCCGCGGGCCGGAGTCCGCGGGCAGTATTCCTGCGGTAAATCATATTTAGTGTATAAAAGCGGTTGATACCGGCCCGCCCGGCAAAGTATAATAATAGAAGGATTGCGATTTATTATTCTGCCGAAAAGGAGCGCGGAGATGATTATTAAACGACACGGTTTATTTTTGACGGTTATAGCGGCTGTTTTAATATCGGCTCTTGCAGTGGGATGCGTGCGTATCAGCGCCGATCCCGATAAGTCGCCCGCGGCCGCGGACAAGACAGACGCACCCGCGACCGAGACCGCGACCGCGAAGCCGAAGGATACGCTTGAGAAAAAAGACGTTCCGGAGGAAACCGCGATTGAATTTGAGGATCCCGTGTTTTTTGAGCTTATTAAAAAGGAACTGGGCAAAAACGAGATTTATCCGGAGGACCTGGCCCAATATACAAACGTTCAGCTGGTCGGGGACGAGTTCGTTTTCCTTACCGGGAGCAGCGGCGAGGAGAAAACCATTATTCATTTTTATGAGGACGAGTTTGAGTATGACGGCGTCAGATATAAGGGGTACGGGACTGTGAAATCGCTGGCGGACCTTAAGTATTTCACCTCTCTTGACAAGCTGTATATAACGCTGCAGCCGGACATTGACTACGAAACCATACCGGATGAAATCGCGGAAAAGGTGAGGATACTGCTGATTTATCAGAGCCGGGTCACGGACATCGGTTTTTTAGATAGATTTGACCGCCTGATACTGCTGACACTGAACACCAATGATATAACGGATTTGAGCCCTCTTGAGGGAAAAGACAGGATATTGTGGCTGTCTATCGACTGGAACGACGTGCGGGACCTGACTCCGCTGGCGTCCATGACGGCACTGAGGTCGGTTTCCGCTTACAGCAATCAGATATCCGATCTGACGCCGCTTGCGGGGCTTTCTAATCTCGGGAGTATCGAATTCTACAACAATAAGATTAAGGATATCAGCCCGCTTCGTGATATTAAGTCTCTCACATATGTGGAGCTCATAGATAACCTTATCGAGGACGTGAGTCCGCTCGCCGAGTTTGAGTATTTCGATGCGCTTCGCCTGTCGGGGAACCCGATTGTTAACATCGAATTGCTTTCTCATATCGAAAATCTTGAATTTTGACGGGTGTCGACAGATTTTTACGCGGCGGTCCGAATTGAGGAACTGCCCGCTGCGTTTTTCTTGACACGTCGGGAGAAAATATGATAAAATCCATAAAACATAGAAACCGATGAGGAAGAGTAAGTAAGTCTTGTGACCGTTCCTTTCAGAGAGCCGTAGATGGTGGAAATACGGCGGGAACACCGGGACCGAATGGGCTTCTGAGGGCGACCGGAAACGGAAGCGGCGTTTGCCGCGCACGGAGTATGTGAGCCGGAGTGTGACTCTCCGTTAACAAGGGTCTGCATATTAACGTATGCGTAAAAGCGGGCGTGTTACAAAGGCACGCCAAGCCGGGTGGCACCGCAGGATTTCTTATCCTGTCCCAGCATTTTTGCGGGGACGGGTTTTTTTATTCGGGAGGCATTTATATGTTCATATTTTCCAAACGATGGCGCGGACGCGTCGATACAAAGACTTAATACACCGGCGGGTTCTCCGCCTTCATATTTAATATCGAAAGGGATAAGTATAATGAAAAAGTATATCGCAGTAATTCTCGCGCTTGTTATGACGCTTTGCCTCGCGGCCTGCTCCAGGTCCGGCGGCAGCACCGAGCCGACAGCGGCTCCCAAAACCGTTTACAAGGTAGGTATCTGCAACTATGTGGATGACGCCTCCCTAAACCAGATCGTCAATAACATCCGGTCGCGGCTGGATGCCATCAGCGCCGAAAAAGGCGTAACCTTTGATATCTCCTATGATAACTGCAACGCGGACGCGAATGTCATGTCCCAGATTATCGCCAACTTTATCGCCGATGACGTTGATCTCATGGTGGGTGTGGCAACCCCCGTGGCAATGGCTATGCAGGCTGCCACAGAAGAAAACAAGATACCGGTTGTGTTCGCCGCCGTCTCCGACCCTCTGGCGACAGGGCTTGTGGAATCGCTTGAGGTGCCCGGCGGCAATGTGACCGGCACTTCGGATTACCTTGACACCAATGCGATTATGAATCTCATTTTCACAGCCGATCCACAGGCCGATAAGATAGGCCTGCTCTACGACGTGGGGCAGGACTCGTCCACAACGGCCATTGCAGACGCGAAGGCTTATCTGGACAGTAAGGGTGTGCAATACGTCGAGCGCACCGGTACAAACGTGGATGAGGTCATGCTTGCTGCGACGGCGCTTGTGGCCGACGGCGCGGACGCCGTTTTTACACCGAGCGACAACACCATCATGCAGGCGGAGCTTTCGATCTATGAGACTTTCGCGAGCGCCGGTATCCCGCATTACGCCGGAGCGGACTCCTTTGCTTTAAACGGCGCGTTTTTGGGCTACGGCGTGGACTACGCGAACTTAGGCGTTGAGACCGCAAACCTCGCGGCCGACATATTGGTTAACGGCAAGTCTCCCGCGACGACGCCTGTAATGACATTCGACAACGGCACAGCTACCGTGAACACCGAGGTGTGTGCCGAGCTGGGCATTGACTTTGACGAGATTTCAGAGAAGTTTGCCCCCTACTGCACTAAGGTAGTGGGCATTACCACCGCGGAGAGCTTCGACGAGTAAGACGAGTAAAATGAATCCGACAGGAGGATGACCATGTCCCTCAATTCCGTTTTCGGTCTGGCACAGACGGCTCTTGAACTGGGACTTACCAGCTCCCTCACCGTTCTGGCGCTGTTTTTAAGCTATACCATGCTCAACGTGTGTGACCTTTCCACAGACGGCTGCTTTACGCTGGGCGCTACGGTCGGCGCGGTGGTGGCGATTGCAGGGCACCCGTATCTGTCACTGCCGGCGGCGATGCTGGCGGGGATGATTTCGGGCTTTATAGTCGCCCTGCTCCAGACGCGTATGGGGATAAACAGCCTGCTGTCCGGCATCATCGTGAACACCGCGCTGTATTCCATAAACATCGCTGTTATGGGAAACACCTCGCTGCTTAACATGAATAAAACGGTAACCGTGTTTACCAAAATGAAGGATGCGCTGGCGGGAAGCTTTTTGGGAGAGCAGTATAAGCTTTTTGTGGTTCTCGCTGCCGTGGTCGTAGTGGCCGTGTTTCTAGCTTTATTCCTGCGCACGCGGCTGGGTCTTGCCATAAGAGCGACGGGCAACAACCCGGACATGGTTCGTTCTTCCTCCATAAATCCCTTCTTCACAACAACGGTGGGCCTTTGCATCGCGAACGCTTTTACGGCGCTCTCCGGCTGCCTTCTGGCGCAGTCTCAGAAATCCGTGAACGTGGATATCGGCTCCGGCATGGTGACTGTGGCGCTGGCCTCTTTGCTCATAGGGGAAGTGTTCCTCGGAAAGCGCAGCATCCCGCTGCGGGCCGTGGGAGCGGTGCTCGGATCATTCGTGTTTCGCCTGGTTTACACCATCGCGCTTCGGTTTAATATGCCGGCGTTCATGCTCAAGTTAGTGTCCGCCGTCATCGTGGTTATCGCCCTGGCCGGGCCGTATCTTAAAAAGGAGCTGCCTATGATCCGCCGCAGGATGGATAAGCGCTCCTCGCGGGAGGGCTGAGCGATGCTGCATATATCACATATTTCAAAGACGTTTAATCCCGGTACCGCTAACGAAAACAAGGTAATGAGCGATTTCTCCTTTGATGTAGCCAGGGGGCAGTTCGTGACGATTATCGGCGCTAACGGCGCGGGCAAATCAACGCTTTTCAACGCGATCGCCGGAAGCGTTATACCGGATTCCGGCAGCATTGTGCTCGACGGGGAGGATATAACGCTCACGCCCGAACACAAGAAGGCAAAGCACATCGGACGCCTGTTTCAGGACCCGATGCGCGGCAGCGCACCGGGCATGAGCGTAGAGGAGAATCTGGCGCTGTCTTC
>JAAYBW010000136.1 GCA_012729975.1 Clostridiales bacterium | reverse complement strand
GGAAATGGCATAGTTGACCGGCGTCCAGGTCGCCGTGTATGTCCTTGCTCCGGTCGAGCCTGCCGGTATCGTAACGGACATGGTTTGACCGGCAAGACCCGTACCCGTCCAGCCCGCGAAGGTATAGCCGGATTTTACGGGGGCAACAAGCGCGACGCCTCCCGCAGCGGTATAGCTTGTCGGGTGCTCTATATCCGTATAATTGCCGCCATCAAGTTCGTAGGTTATGTCGTAGTCGATGGCCGTCCAGGTTGCCGTATACGTCCGGTCTCCGGTCGAGCCTGTCTCGATCGTCACTTCCGGCGTCGCCTCACTCAGGTCTGTTCCCGTCCAGCCGGCGAAGGTATAACCTTCCCTGGTGGGATTGCTAAGCGCTATGTCATCGCTTTCTATGGTATAGCTTTCCGGGTTGCTGACTGCAGCGCTGCCGCCCGCGAGGTTATAGTTTATGGTATAGCTCACAGGCGTCCAGTTAGCCGTGTATTCTTTATTCCCGGGATTATTGCTCGCCGTGAATGTCAGATTCTTTGCCATCCCGAAAAGAATGCCCGTGCCGGTCCAGCCGTCGAAGACATAACCCTGTTTTACTGGATTTGGAATTGTGACGGTGCCGCTTAAAGACGTGAAGCTTGCGGGCGGGGTTATACCCTCCTCAAAGCTGCCGCCCGCGAGAATATAGGTGATGGTGTAGCCGACTCTCCATATGGCCGTATACGTCCTGTTCCCGGTTGAGCCTGCCGTGATCACACCCGAATCGGGCATGCCTTCGTAGATCCAGCCTTCGAAAACATAGCCCGGTCTTGCGGGCGCGACAAGCGTGACGTCGCCGCTTTCTCTGGTATAGCTTGTCGGGTGGTCTATGCCGTCATAATTGCCGCCGGTGCCGAGACTGTAGGCTATGGTGTAGCTGACCGGCGTCCAGACTGCCGTAAATTGCCTGTCTCCGGTCGAGCCTTTCGGAATCGCCACGGCGCCGGGAAGAATAAGCCCCGTCGTGTCGTTGTTCCAGCCCGCGAAGACATAGTAGGCTTTATAGGGATTTTTAAGCGTGATATCAGCGCTCAGGATACTGTAGCTTGTCGGGTTACCGCTTGCGACATCGCCGCCTGCGAGATCGTAGGTGATGGTGTAGTTGTCCTCCCACGCCGCCGTGAAACGCTTGTCTCCGATTGAGCCGTAAGGAATGGCCACTGAGCCGGCTGCAATGAACAGACCCGTCGCGTCATCTATCCAGCCCGCAAAGGCAGCGCCCGCTTTTGAAGGATTTCCCGGGAAGATGATCGTTTGTTCAGTTGTATAGCTTGTCGGGTTGCTGCCGCCCGCAATGCTGCCGCCATTCAGGTCGTAGCTAATGGTGTAGCTTAATGGCGTCCATTGGGCATAAAATTGCGTATCGTTTGCTGGCATGACAGTATAGCCGGGGGTCCAGCCGGTAAAGGTAAAGCCCGCGCGGGTGACTCCCGGATATTGGATGGCCGCTCCGGTCTTAAAGTACAGTTCCTTGCCGGTTCCGGTCGACCCGTCTGAAAACATTCCGCCGTTTGCGAAGAAGAGTGCCCGGTAGCCGTTGCTGCCGTACCGTATTTCGACATTTGCCGTTCCGCCCTGGTCGATCGCTATCTGCTCAAAAGGCTGCGCCGTGTATCCCTGATACCATTTGGCGGCCGCCTCGGTCAGGGAACCGACTGCTCCGATCAGGGTTTGGGTTTCATAAAGCGTATAGCTGCCGTCCGGAGCCTCCCTATAGTGTGAAACTGTGTAGGAAGCTGCCGGTATCCACGTTGCCGTATAACTCCTGTCACCCTCTGAGCCGTGAGGGATCACCACATTCATGGTCGGCCCGGTAAGGTCCGTTCCGGTCCAGCCGGCGAAGAGATAGCCGTCTCTGACCGGGTTGTACAGGTGCGTATCGGCCTGCGAACTTGTATAGCCCGGCATATTGGGGTAGCCCGTGCGCCAGTTTCCGCCCGCGAGATCGTAAGTGATGGCATACCGCGTCCATATGGCTGTATAGACCCTGACACCGACCGAGCCTGCCGGGATCGTCACATTTATGGTAGGCTCTGCCAGCCCCGTGCCAACCCAGCCGGCGAAGTCAAAGCCGGGTCTTGTCGGGTTAATAAGCGTGATCTCGCCGGTGTAAATGCTATATGTCACCGGATTCTCGACCGGCGATCCGCCACGGAGGTCATAAATAATGGAATACTCGTTGAGACTCCAGCTCGCGGTAAATGTCATGTCCGAGTACGCAGGCTGGTTTATATCCTTATCCCAACCCAGGAAGGTAAATCCATAATTGTAGAGATATGGCACATACCTGCTTATATCGTCACCTTGTCTTGCCTGCTGCACGACGACTGTCTGCGAATCATCGCCGTCAATGACGCCGTCCCCGTTTGTGTCGTCGATGATGCCTGTATTGAAAGTCAGGGTATATCTGAAATATTCATATTCATAAAATACAACCTTGGTTTCGGCAAGATTTATCGTTTGCGGCGCGGGCGAAACATAGACACCGGAGTTGATATTCTTAACTTCAGGGGTTACTGTTGCTACTCCTCCCCATGAGGTATAGTATTCGCAGATTAACAGGTCGGAATAGCCGGGCCGCTCATAGACGTGATATACCGTGTAGGCTATGCCCACCTCTTGCCAGTCCGCGTAGAGCGTAATATTTGAGGTCGGCATAGTGCTCATGCTAACTCTCCGAGTGAGCGCTTCGTCCAGGTACCAGCCCATGAATTCATAGCCCAGGCGGTTGGGGATCGGAAGGGTTATCGGCGCATATGGTTCTTCGTATAAACGTTCCGGGGGCTCCCCGCCGTTTGTTACAAAGTCAATGTAGTAGCCGGATTCCAGGTCATCCCACTTTATATTGACGGTGCGGGATAAGGGTACGGAGGAAAAGGACAGCGGGCCGCCCTTCCACATTATGCCAACATTCCTCTCCAGCCGGCGCTGTGTGCCATTGGCCTCAACAGTTATGTAGCCGCTGCTAGAGACATGCATATAGGAGTTGATATCTATTTCAAGGTTAAAGTACGATGCGGCATATTTCTGCTCAGATATATAACCGGTATACAGGTCCATCTGCTTCATGGTGAAAAGATAATCAGGCAGCTGTTTTGCGTTTACTTTTTTCATGCGTATATTATCAGCCGCCTCATAAGCAAAGTCGTAAACGTAATACCGGCTCCCTATGGTCAATAACGGCCATTCATGCTCATAGAGCGTGGCTACATAGCTGAATGCGTTATTGCCGAGCTGCGCTATAAAGTTGACTTCAAGATATACGCCGAGCTCCATATAGCATGCTCCGCCAGATGTCGATGTGGTCCGTCCGTTCGCGTACCGCAGCTGGTAATACACGAAACCCCAGAATCTCCAATACGCGCCGATTTCCGCCGTAAACCCAATGGAATTGAGATTGACGCTAAAAAGGCCGACCTCGAGCGTAAAGCGCAGGCCTGCCCTCAGGCCCAGCGTACCCATAACATAAACGGTGAAGCCGTAATTGCCGTCAATGAGTTCCGTTTCGGAAGTTGTGGCGGTTTTTTCAAAGATAATCAGGCTAACGCAATAGCGGGTCGCCTTTTCGTAACCGAATTCGGCGCCCAAAGATACGCACGCGTCAACCGACACCACAAATTCCGTCTTAAAACTAAATGCGATGATGTAAAGCGGGTCGACCGCGCCTTGGATCGAGATAAGGGGAATGTTGAGAATATCGATATAGTCATGGCTCGATGAGAGCATTTCCTGATAGATTTCGTAAAACTCTCTTACGGCGCTTCCCGCATCCTCCACCGAGCCGCCGTCGCTTGAGGCCATAGCTTTCAGTTCCTCAATCTTTTCACTCACGTCCAGATCCGGCGACCCGTCGGTGGTTACAAGCGCGTTGAGCTTAAGGCCGGTGTAGTTATACACGTCCAGAGATGCGTTTACACGGTAATCGGCTATGTACGGAAATATTCCGTATACCTTCCAGACGGCTTTGCTGGAAATGCTGAAATTGACGCCGATTTCCTGCTCAAACGACCCGGTTACGGTGATGCTCGCGTTGTCGCCCAACGGAATGACGCAGGTAACAGTAACGACGCATCGCAGGCCGTCTTTGCTGGCGAAATGCTCTAATTCATTGGTGATCAAAAAGTCAAAGGTGATGGTCGGCGCCGTCGCCGTTTCTGTCATAGGCGTGACTCCTTCGCTCCTTATAACGCTGAAGTCTCTTATTCCAAGCTCACGCACCACCTGCTCCCTGGCAGCCTCGTCCTCTTCCGCCAGCTTCATTAGGAAATCCGCGGCGGCTTCCACAAAGCCGCTTTCCTTGAACTGCTCCCCGATTTGCTCTTCCAGCAGCTCCATATCCACGTTCTCGGCGAGCTGTTCATAGGTAAGCTCCTGCGAAGACGCCATATCCATGGCAGCCATCATCTCTTCATAGGTTACGGGAGTATAGGTTATGATATAATTCCCGCTGCCATCCAATGTTACCCCGGTAATTATCGCAAAAGCGACCGTGAGAGCGTCATTGGGAAGCGCTCCTGTATAAAAGGCAAGATAATCTCCGCTCTCGATGATGGCGGAGGCATCAAGGCCCATCTCTTCGAAGTACGCGCCCGAATAGTCCATGCTATCTGAATCGACGGTAATGGATGAATTATCTGCCCCGTCCCAGATGTCTGCCGGTTGTATGCCGTCATTATCGTGTGCAACATTTACCGGAAGAATGTCGGGCTTGAACAACACTTCGGTTGCTTCGGCATTCGTATAGCTGATGACACTGCCGTTTACGTTGGTGACGGTGACATAGGCAATGCTCTGCCCGGAATAGTCGACTCCCGCCACACGCTCGTCCGGACGGGTTCCGTCGTATATTGCCAGCTTGTCGCCCTGGGTAAGATCGCTTCCGGAGTATATAAATGTCCCGAAAAATTCCTGCACCTGTTCGCCGTCCATATCAAGCAGCGGGGCAAATATGCTTAAAACAGGCTCCCCGTTTTGTGTAATGCTGCTAATGGCGGATGCGGGAATAGCGATCACGCTGCCGTCCAGCCTGAGATTGAGAACCGGATCCGGGTTGGAAATTGTGAGGTTATAGGTGCGGATGGAATTGCTCCGGCCCGCAAAGGTGAGCGCAGCGTCCGTGAGCGTCAGCGAGTAGGAGCAGCCTTGCGTATATCCATTTAATGCCAGAATCGCATATTGACCGCTGCTTCCTGTCACAAAAATGCCGTCGAAGGTTTCCGCGTCATCTTTCGGATTGACCGTTATCCTCTTTTCAACGTCGCTTGCCGACATTGACGGATCCGCTGACTGCACCGTGACGCTGTAATACGGGTCGACGTCCGCAACACTCGTCTGTGTCTGCTCCTCGAGTTCTTCGGGGGGAGTGGTCGGCATATAATCGGCGTAAAGGTTGAGGCTTGAAGTGATCGGGGTCTTCCCGGTCACTTCATCGCCCTTATCGGTAAACCAGCCGAGGAAAATCGCGTTTACTTTGTATGGGATCGGCAGCGTTCCGGGTGTGCTCCCGGAAGAGACGCTTCTGGTGCCGAGCACGCTGCCGTTGTCGGAATGGAACGTTATCGTATATGTACCCGAGGCTGCCGATCCGTCGCCCGGTGAAAAGAAGCCGGATTTGAGCGGGTTCCCGTTTCCGTCAGTGGGAGGGACCGTGACACCGGAGCCGACGTTTACCCTGTCGGGCGCTTTCCCCTCCACTACAACGCCGTCCGCGTTCACGTTAAGCGTCCCGATGCTGCCGTTGTTTGTGAGATTTACGCCGGGGGCGGCAGCCGTCAGCGTCGTAATGCTTGAGCCGGTGTCGACGACCAGGTTTACGTTTGCATTGACCGTGACGCTTTCAAAACGGCCGGACAATATGACATCGTCATTGCCGTCGTCAACATAAACCGCGTTTACTACAGCGCCGTCAGAGGTTACGACGCGGATTTTTCCGCTGTCTGTCTTTTCTATAATGAGATTCGCGTAGCTGCCGCCTATTATATGTATCGAGTTCTCGCCGCCGCCGCGTATGAATGTATTACCGGTCACCTTGACGTTATTAAGCGTAATGTCGCCGTTTGCTGCCCCCTCGGCGATGATGAGGTCGCCATTTATCACAACGTCCTTAAGGATAGCGCCCGGTTTGTTTACGATGACAACGCCTGAGTAAGCACCGGTATATTCTTCCGCTTCGCTTAAGAAGCCGGATATAGCGTTATTAAGTATTGTAACGACTTCGGCGCGGGTTATGTCATTTTTCGGGTTAAACGCCCCGTTATAGCCGTTTATGTACCCTTTAGCCGCAAGTGCCGCAACGTAGCCTTTGGCATAGGAGGATACAAAGGCCGCGTCCGTAAAGGAGAGTGCTGCCGAGCTTTCTTTAATTCCCAGCGCGCGCCCCAGCATAACGGCAGCGTCCTGGCGGGTGATATTATCCGTTGGGCGTACCAGTCCGCCGTAGCCGAGCATAACGCCCGCCTCGTTTAATTTGAGAACGGCGTCGGTGTAAAAGGCCTGCCCAAGGTCACTGAAAGTGTTTATCGATGCCGTCTGATAGTCCATGAGGCGGTCGATGATAACCGCCATCTCGCCCCGCGTGATAGGATCATTGGGTCTGAATTCAGAATTAAAACCCCGGATGATGCCGAGGCTGCTCCACCTGTCTATCGCAGAGCTTGCCCAGTGCGTGTCGGTGTCGCTAAACGCCGACGCCAGGGCCGACACCGGCAGAAGCGTCAGAATAATAATTGCCGCCATCAGCAGCGATAAAAGTTTTTTCCCGGTTTTTGTTTTCATTTTGCAGCTCTCCTTATTATTCTGTATATATCGCTCCTCGCAAACCGAACCTGGTAATTTCATACTGTTATTTTAATACGATAAATTACAATAAGCGGCAAGTGTTCCAAAATTGTCACACTTGCCGCTTATATTCTGCAACCCCCGGTTATCAGATTTCGAGATCAGTATTACTCTCTTATTAAGATATATCCTTCGCCCTTCGACCATTCGATTTTCCAACCGCTGCCCTTGATTTTCTCCCGCAGGCGGCTCAGGGTCTTTCGGATTGCCTGGCTGTCGTCTGCCAGAGGTGCTTTCCAGACTTTTTCATACAGGTATTCCGCGCAAAAAAAGCGCGCCTCGTTTTGGAAGAAGATAAGCAGCAATGCAAACTCCTTCTGTGTTAAAAGCAGATCGATTCCGTCCAGCGCGGCTATGCTTGCCGCCACATCAAGGGACAGGCGGCCTTTTGCTATGATTTCCGGCACACGCGCGGCACGGCGCAGCAGCGCCTCTATGCGCGCGGACAATTCGGAAAAATCGTAGGGTTTGGTAAGGTAATCGTCGCCGCCTGCCATCAGACCGAACACCACGTCTTCTTTCGTGGTAAGCCCCGTAAGCAGGAGTATGGGGATGCCGGAATTGCCGCCCTCACGCAATTCACGCATGAAGTCAAGTCCGCTTCCGTCGGGAAGCATGATGTCTAATATTATCGCGTTCGGTCTGTGTTTATATATGTATGCCCGGGCTTCCTGAAGTGTCGCTGCTTCGGCAGTCTCGTAGCCCTCCCATTCTAACATCCGTTTGTTGCCATACATAATTTTTTCGTTATCTTCGACCAATAGTATCCGTTTACCCGTGCCATTCATACCGTGTCACCTCCGAATTGACCTTCATAAACCGGGAGCGTAAAATATGCCGCCGCGCCTTTGCCGGGCTCGCTTTCTATCCATATCCCGCCGCCATGAGATTCGACCACTGTCTTACACAGGAAAAGCCCATACCCTGTGCTGCACCCGTCGATACCTTTCCCGCTCACGCCCCGCTCGAACACATGAGGCAGCAGTTCCGGCACGATGCCGGTGCCATTGTCTTTGACCGTTACGGTGATAGTACTGCCGCTGCGCGCGCAATGGAGCCGGATAACGTCATCATGCGTGTGGTCGTGGGAGTTTTGTATCAGATTCACCACAACCTGTACCAGTAAATCCGCGTCGCCGAACACGGTCAGTCCTTCGCTGATATTTGTATCGAGTTTATTGCCGCGCTTTGACAAAAGCAGCCCCAGCATATCCGCCGTGCAGTCAAGAAGCTTCGTAAGGTTAGTTTTGCTTTTTCCTACGCTGTCGCTTACAGAGGAAAGAGCCAGCATACCGCCTGCCATGCGGGACAATCGCATTATCTCGCTTTGCGCCTCCGTGAGAAGCCGCACCGCTTCAGGGTCTTTCATGGCCTCATCCATGCGGTTTATAATGCCCATCGCTGTTTGTATGTTCACGGAGATGACCGTCAGGGGTGTACGCATCTCGTGGGAGACATTGGCGAGAAATTCGGTTTTTGCGCGGTTGGCCTGCGATAGTACAGCGTTTTGCTCGTCCAGTTTGCGCTGCTGCTCACGGTAGAGGTTAGTCTGAGCGTACATGGTCAGACTCAATGCGATACTCACTATAACAAATCCCACAATTTTATCCGTCATTTCCGCCCGCATGGTGGAAAGCGGTCTCACCATTCCCGGAATGCGCATAGCGAATATAAACAGACCGACGTAAAACACCAGCAGAACTGCAGCAAGGATAAGGGCCCGTTTTTCGTTAAGCATAAAGATCGTAAACAGGATTGCGAAAACAAAATAATACGGCATCGCGGAGTCGTATCCGCCGCCGATGAAGAATGTAAAAGGGAAAATCAGAAAAAAAACAATAACAATAGTAAGTGTGTAGCAAAGTTGATAACGTCCGGTCCTCGCCGCGAAAAAAAGCAGAGCGGTGCCTACAGCGCTTAATAACAGGCAAGCGGCCACAGTCAGAGCGCCCTCGCCGTTTATCCCTGTCGAAACCGCGGAAATTAAGCTGATCAGCACCCCAGCCGCTGCCAGTGTGTTAAACAGGCGAACGCGCAGGTCAAGGGCCGGGCCGAAATATGTATCCATAAAGCGTATTGCCATGCTTTTCATAGAACCCTCCCCGGGCTGAAAACCCATATACAGTCCGATGCTGTCGACATTTTTACGGACCCGGCTTTTTACGGCAACAGCGGCCGCGTTATCCGGTGGTGCAGCTTCAGTTTAGCACAGCAGTCGGTTTGACGGCAACGGGAACTGTTTCGTTTTGCGCTTATTTCTTTTGCGGTCAGAATTATCCCACCGGCATCATAGGGAATGACATACCAACAGCAAAACGACGTTCCTTCGGCATTCATCACCGTCGCAGGCGGGATCAAAAGCTTGTATAACGAAGCTGTTTGGTGTAAAGTTATTCCAAGCATCCTAACCCATACACAGATGAAAGGTGCGTCCGTTTAAAGCCGTATGATATATGAAGGGGGTTTACATATAATGAGCGTTCTTAAGTATCCGCATCTTTTCGAACCGTTGAAAGTGAGGGGCGCGGTCTTTAAAAACCGCATATTTTCCGCCCCGCAGGGCTATTACGGCGTGGGGCCGGACGGTTATTACAATGCGGACGCGGTTGCGTTTTATGAAGCGAAGGCCCGCGGCGGAATAGCGGCTGTCGTCGTCGGAGACGGTGTTGTTCACTCGCCGACCGGGGCAAAAGGCAATCTGATTCGCCTTGATGATCCGATTTCAAAAACAAGCCTTGCGACAATGGCAAAATCCATATCCCGGCACGGATGTATCGCCGGTATGGAGCTCAACCACGGCGGGATGTATACCCGCGGTATGGTGCAGGCGGGCAGGCCGCTGTACGGTCCCTCTCCCGTGAAAAAAGACGATTCTTACCACGGGGATCTCGAGCATGTAATCGAAATGCCGGAGGACGTCATCCTCGAGATTATAGAAGCCTTCGGAAAGGCAGCTGCGGTTGTTAAAAGGCAGGGATTCGGCATGGTCACCATTCACGCCGGTCACGGCTGGCTTCTGCATCAGTTCATGTCAACACGCCTGAATTTCCGCACGGATAAATGGGGCGGCAGTCTTGAAAACCGCATGCGTTTTCCGCTCGCCGTTGCTGAGTCGGTCCGCCGCGCGGTGGGGCCGTCGTTCCCGATCGAGATTCGCATAAGCGGAGCCGAGTGGGCGATGGCGGAGGATAACGGCTATGATATCGACGAGGGCGTGAGATTTGCCAAGGCACTTGACGGCTTTGTTGACATCATCCATGTCTCCGCTGGGACTCACGAGACATCGGCATCCGTCACGGTATCGCATCCGAGCATGTTCCTCGAGGATGGCGCTAATTCAAAATACGCGGCGGAAATAAAAAAGCATGTGAATGCCTACGTGGCGACTGTCGGCTCCTTCTCCAATCCTCAGCATATGGAAGAGACGATCGCCTCGGGCGGCGCGGATATTATACATATCGCCAGACAGTCCCTCGCGGATCAGTATCTGCCGGTCAAAGCGCGTACGGGCCGCGAAGACGAGATACAAGAATGCATACGCTGCATGCAGTGTTACCGTACAGGCACGACGCTCGGCTTGCATTACTGCTCCATCAACCCTTTCACCAGCCGCGAGCGCGAGGTGTTAATGGCGCCCCCGGTGCGCAGCAAAAAGACAATCCTGGTCGCGGGCGGCGGTATAGCGGGCATGCAGGCGGCATTAACTGCTGCTGACCGCGGGCACAAGGTCATTCTCTGCGAGAAAGGAGACCGGCTCGGCGGAGTTCTTTTATGCGAGGAAAAAGTTCCGTTTAAAAAACATCTGGCCGACTATATAGCGCGCCAGGCGCTGCTGATTTCCCGGGCCGCTATCGACGTGCGCCTCAATACGGAGGTGACTCCGGAATATGCCAGGTCATTAAAGCCCGACGTCATTATCGCCGCGCTGGGCTCCCGCCCGGTAAAACCCGACATCGACGGCATAGGCGGGGCAAATGTCATGAGCGCCGAAACGGCGTACGCCGATCCGGATAAGGTCGGGGACAAAATCGTTATCCTGGGCGGAGGTCTGGCCGGAATCGAGCTGGCGATATACATGAGCAAGCTGGGGCGTAAGGCGACAATTCTTGAGCTTTCAGACAAGCTCACCACGGATGAGAGCCTGCATACCGTTGCGTTGAAGACACAGATAAAGCAGCATGAAATCGACATCTTCCTATCCGTGAAGACGACGAAAATCACGGATACCGCCGTTTTTGCCGAGGGCCCGGACGGTAAGCTGGAATTTGCCGCCGACACGGTCGCATACGCGATCGGGCAGGCGCCGCTGGCGGACGAGGCGATCG
>JAAYBW010000015.1 GCA_012729975.1 Clostridiales bacterium | reverse complement strand
GGTGGGCAAATGTAAACCTGACCGCTTACCAAAAGGCAAATGAAAAATGGATGAAGCAGCAGGAAGAGGACAAGGTGATAAACCCGGTTTCTCTTTTTTATGCCTGTGAGGAAAAGGCTATCGCCGCCGGAGAGCTGACACGCCATTTTTCGAAGGCGCAAAGCCGCGCCGGTATTTTCACGGTGCGTATACCAAATACAGATGACGATAGCGCGGAGTTCTGCTCGTTCATGTTCCACAGCTATTACACAAATAACGCCGATGTTATGAATATCAGCCGTCAAATAGTGGAGCAGCACCGGCAGATGCAAATGTACATCAAGTTTATGCGAAAATACGTGCCCGGCTGTGAGAAGGTACGTCTTATCGCTATAGGTTCGGTTCCGGGAGTAAGAGACGGACGCCGGATATTCGGGGAATATATGCTGAAAGTCGCGGATATTTGTGCCGGAACGAAATTTGAGGACGGCATCGCGCGATTTCCGGAAGTGCTCGATACCCACCATCCGACCAGTCCAAAGTATATATTCCAGAACCATACTCATTTGGTCGATCCGGAGGGAACGGCGGTTTACCGAGATGCTCCGTGCACGGATGATTATGAAATGCACCCATTTGTCAGCCCGTTGGGCTTTCAGGTCTGCCCGGATCCGCGGGATTACTGTGATATTCCATACCGTTCCATCGTGCCTTTGGGAGTTGATAACCTGCTCACCGTAGGCCGCTGCTGCTCGGCGGAATTTCACGCCTGCGGAGCAATGCGCATAATCTGCCCCGCGATGGGTACGGGACAGGCAGGCGGCGCGGCGGCGTATATGGCCGTAACCGAAAAACTGACGCCGCGTGAGCTGGACGGCAAGCTCGTAAGAAAATTCCTGATCGAAGAAGAAAAAGTAGAACTTGATAAGATCCCCGACGGTTATTGGGCTCATCGGCGTGAGCAAAAAGGAGACTTTTTCTGGACCGATACCGGCACAGTCCGCATAGTGTGACTGAAGTCGGACGGCGCTTTTCGCGTGCGGGAACTGCGGGGCTTGCCCGGGCTCCGCATGCCGAATAAGCAGCGGCCATCATTTTAAGCAACTCAATAATAGGAGGTATCTTACGAATATGTCAGCAGCTGATGCGAAAGCTAATTACGAGGCAAGGGTTAAGCGGGTGATGACGGCGGCTACCAATAAAGAGCCGGATCGCGTACCGCTGATGCCGGGGATGATGAATTTCGCGGTTGACTATTATGGTCATACAATGGCAGAACTTCAATATGATGCTCAGGTAGGCATCGATGTGGCGGTGCGTTTTCTTGAGGAATTTCAGCCGGACTCGGCTATGGGTTTTTACACAGGCGCGGGAAGAGGTCCGATTCTTGAACTGATAAGACCGAAAAACACAGCATGGCCGGGGGCGCCGGATAAGCGTGTCCCGGATGATTCCTACAGCCAGCATATAGAGTTTACGGTGCTGGAGGAGGAAGATATGCCCTTTTTCGAGCGGGATTTCACCGGTTGGCTGTTCCGCAAGGGCTTTCCCAAAATATCCGGGTTGTTGGAGCCTTTTGCGAACTTTGATACCTCGCATCTGCTTCCGGGCCGCGATGTAGGGCAGTTAGCCGGTCTGCTGTCGCGCCCGGAAATGCGGGAGGTCATCAAAACCCTCTGGAAAATAACCGATATGTCCAAAGATCTGCAGAAAGTCCTGGCTGCCGGTACGGCAAAAATGCACGAGATGGGATTCCCGTCTTTCAGCGCGAATATAGGAGGCGGAGTTCCTTTTGACAGTTACAGCGACTGGCTGCGCGGCACGCTTGACAGCATGGAGGACATGTTTGAGCACAGAGATTTAATAGAGAGGTTCATCGACGAGCGGATAGAATGGACTCTCGAGAGCATACGCGGCGCCTGTAAGGCCAATGAGCATCTCAAGGACAGCAAATGGGCGCATCTGATACTCCATAAGGGCATGGACAGGTTCATGAACGAGGAACAGTTTACGAACCTGTACTGGAAACACCTGCGTATGATCATCAATGAAATAACCTCCGCGGGCTTTAAATGCTATGTGTACACAGAAGGGCCGTACACTTCCCGTCTGGATCACTTAACGGAAGTCGACCCGAATATGGTCGTTTACCATTTTGAGAACGTCGACCTGGTTCAGGCAAAAAAGAAGCTTGGTGACATAGCCTGCATCGCCGGCGGGTTTCCTGCGTGGCTTGTCGAGCAGGGCAAAAAACAGCAGGTTATCGATGAGGTTAAGCGCGTCCTTGATATCTGCGCGCCGGGCGGCGGGTATATATTTGAAGGCGGCTACGGCTTCGGAAAAGCACCCGTAGAGAATGTCAAGGCCATGTTTG
>JAAYBW010000135.1 GCA_012729975.1 Clostridiales bacterium | reverse complement strand
CTGCCGCAGCTGACATTCACAATCCTGTCGATAAAAGATTTATCGATTTTCACACAGTCTATGCTCAATTCATGTTCCCTTGAGAGCGATGAATATCCCGTCCCGAAATCGTCTATAGCCACACTGAGACCGTTATACCGGAGCCTGTCCATTACTTTGTTTATTTCACTGTAATCCGAGGCAAATACGGACTCGGTTATCTCTATGCCGACATTTTTCGGGTTTACATCCATTTCGAATATCATTTCAAACAGCTTGTCCGTAAAATCATCTTTCACAAGCTGAATGGCCGAAACGTTTACCGTCACATAAATCTCGTCATATCCCAGGCTTCGTAATCTGTTCAGGAAAGAAAAGGCCTGTCGGGTAATTTCCCAGCCTACCGGAATGATTAATCTACTTTTTTCTGCAATGGGGATAAACTGGGCAGGCGGTACCGGGCCGAGCTCTTCCGTTTTCAGCCTTGCTAATGCTTCAAAACCGCATATCATATTTGTTTTCAGATCAAGTATCGGTTGATATTGTAAATACAAATCGCCTTCTTTTTGATTCGCTATATTAGTAAGCTCACGCTTAATGGCTTCCTCACGCTTAATTTGTTCTTCAATCACTTCGTCATAAAAGCGAATGCCGATTTCCTTATCATCCAGTTCCGAGGCTTTTTCCGATACTATCATAACCAACCTGGAAATCCTGTTCAGATCAAGGTCTTCTTCCGGATTAATCTCATAAACCCCGATCCCCGCGCTTATTCTCTCCGCGGCCAGTATCGGCGCCAGAGTATCGGCAACTTTACTGGCGAAGTCTAAAAGCTCATACTTATTTTCATAACCCTTAATATAGTATACGAAACGGTGTTCATATGTCCTGCCGAGAATGCGGGTTTCCGATACAAACCGATTTAGTGTCTGTGCGATATATATGGCAAATTCCTCAGAATAATAGTATCCGTATGTCAAAGTCAATGAGAGCATTTCATTCATGTTTATACCAACGAGAGCTCTTTTTAACATATGATGCTCCTTATGGTCTTTTATTATCAGTTCATCAAAATGAGTGCGGTTATACAAACCGGTCACTCTGTCATGAGTACTGTTATACATGAGCTTTTTCTCAGTCTCCTTATTTTCGGAGATGTCGAAAATAATACCTTCAAGGTATTGCGCCTCGCCCTTTTCATTAAGTACGCTCTTGCCGATTTCATAGACCCATTTGCGCTCTCCGCCCGCCGTTATTATTTCATAATCCAGCTTGAACTGCTGATTTTTGTCTAAGGCGTATACCCATTCTTTCCATATAATATCCTTATACTCCGGTGCGATTAAGTCATTATATGAAATATCCCTGTTATTGATTAAGCTTTCCGGGGCATACCCTGTCAGTTCACGGCATCCCTCGGAAATATACCGCATTGTCCAGAAACGGTCATAACTGCATCTATAGGCCAGTCCGGGAAAGTTAGTCAGGAGAATGGATTTGCTGCGCTCACTTTCGCTGAGCGCAGCCAAAGCTTCTTTCTCCGCCGTTATATCCATAAGCAGACACAAATGCATGGGGGAATTCCGAAATTCGTCCATAAAATGCGAAATCGTCATAAGCGTCCATATGTATGTCCCATCGGGCTTAAGGAACCGTTTGACGATATTATAGCCGTCAATTATACCTGCTTTGAACTGCTCAAACAGATCGATATCGGCTTGCAGATCATCCGGATGGGTTATGTCCGGCCAATCAATTCCGACAAGCTCCCTGCCGGTCCTGCCGAGGATTTTTTGGAACATCGGATTAACGCTGTCAACCCCCACCTCGGATTGAGTCGCAAAACTTTTATCGTTTACTATAGCAATCCCTATGGGAGCCTGGTTATACACACTGCGAAACAGCGCTTCGTCAAAGGCCAGTTTACTGCTTACCGACCTAAGTTCTATATAATGGATCTCGGCAATGAGCAAAGCCGCGACGAACAACATGAAAAACAATATGATGATCATGTCGGGAATCATTTGATGCCACAGATCATGATACCAATCCGCTGCGGGAAAATCGAACCCGAGAACGGCGATTATCTGCCCGCTTGCCGGATCCACGACCGGTGTTAAAACGCTGACCCAGTAACCCCATCTGTCTTTAACAGGGCCCTCAAAAACCGTGTTTTTAATTCTGAAGGCATCTGATAAGGTTTTCGACGCTTCCTCATAAACCTGTCCGGGCGGTGAATAATCCGGCGAATCCGGCTGCTCCGAATCCGCTAAAAACACAATATTTCCGGCCTTTTGGCCCATCAGGTAAGCAAATTCTATACTGTTTGTTGTTTGAACCAGCCGCATCATACTCCGCTTTATCATTATGTATTCGGGCTTTTGCAAATCTTCGCTTCCGCCGGATAGCTTCGCTATATCTTCAGGGTGAAAAATCGCCTCCAGCGATTGTGCCAGTATTATAGCTTCCGATGAATAACGGGTCTTATATTTATTCCATGTAAACAGCAGGTAAAAAAGGGCTGCCGTAACACATAAAACCATCACCAAAATTCTGACTGTCTTCCTTCTCGGACTCGACTTTACCGTTTGTTTGCGATAAAGCGATTCTTTATCTATACTTTGATTCTTCATTATCGGCCTCCCATCCGAACGACGGAAACAACTGGCGCGTCAAGTGAATTTATATGTAATTCCGGCCGGATACCCAATCACTTATTGCCAACAAATTCAATATATCACACTTTTATTCAGCTTGTATACAGGAATCGTATAAATGTTGTTGTTCGGGTCTAAGCATGATCTGACAATAGTATTGTAGTTTTTATGCCGATTTTCGGCTGCCGTGCGGCAACAATATCCCGTAATCCGTATCGGGTTTATCTATGGCGGATATTTATACATCCGCTTTCAGAGCTTTTTACGCGCGCTTGCGTCCGCGGGCGAAAACGCTTCTTCCGGGTGCCGGTTTTGCTTCACGGTGTCGCAAAAATGGTATTAGCATTAACATATATTCATGTTATAATTATACAATCAAATGTATATCTACAGAAAGCGTGGTGTATTCTATGGAAAAAACATATCTTGAGCCCGCAAATACCCTTCCCATATACGATGAATGCGATGTTCTCGTCGTCGGCGGCGGCTGCGCGGGTCACAGCGCGGCACTGGCCGCGGCTCGCGCAGGCTGCGAGAAAGTCATCATAATGGAACGCTACGGCTATTTCGGCGGCGACGTCACCGGAGGCTACGTCATTATGGTGCCCGCGCTCAGCTGGCGTAATTTCTCCATGG
>JAAYBW010000134.1 GCA_012729975.1 Clostridiales bacterium | reverse complement strand
TGAACGTTGGGAATAGCATATACTTTCTGTTCAGACACCGTTATTCCTCCATTCTCAATCAGTTATTCGGCGTGTATACGCCGGTGTAGTCCTTATTGTGAGCCTCGTACTGCTCCTTCATGTTCCCGTAGAAGCGCTGCGGAAGCTCGCCGAGCTTAACCTCGCCGTTTTCCTGCTTGATCGTCAGGAACTTATCCCATTCGGGCGGATCCATCTCGGGATAATCGATGCGATTGAGGCCCAGAGCTCTGCTGCTGGCTTTGCGCGCAAGCATGGCCCGGATAATGATCTTCGCGTATTCGATCATGCTCAGATCCTCAACCGACCTCATCAGCTTGTGCGGGTCAAGAGCGAACAGCCTCGGAACCGCTTCCGCTTCTATTCTCTCTATCTCCTCAAGTCCCATCTTAAGCAGGCGCTCTGTTATAAATTCGCTTACGAAATACTGCATGGCGCGGGTAAGGCCGTTGTGCAGCTCTTTCCACTCGATGCCGTTTGTGCGCTTTGTCGGCGCGAAAATGCGGTTTTTCTCCTTCTCGATCTGCTCACGGCTTATCTTGCCTTCACTGACTTCTTTTACATAAGCGGCGGCTTTGCGGCCCGCGTAACGTCCCGTCGCGGCACAGTAGCTGTGATCCTGCGGCGAGAACATCTGTGTTCCGGCGGCGTAGAGTCCGTCAAGCGTCGTTTTTAAATCCCAGTCTACGAGCAATCCGCCGCCGTATCCGGCGTCGCGCCACTGGGGCAGGCTTTGGCCTTCAATGAATTTATAAGACAGGAGCTGATCGCGGCTGAGGTCGCATCCGCCGTCTTTTAATGTGTCTACCATGATTTTGGTGGTGGATTCCTCGGTCAGCATGAGATTCCAGGTAGCGCGCCGCTCGACATCCGGCATTGCCGGGAAGTCTCCGTAAAACGGCAGCTCGTATTCACCGCTCATAATCGCTTCGCGTATCTTTTGCTCTTCACCCGGCGCCATAACCATCGCGCCGGCATCCACCCAGCCCTGTATCGGATAGGGAAGCCGCTTTCCGTTGGCGTCGACAAGCGGTACGTTTTCGTAGCTTGCGTCTCCGGCGCCGGTATACCATTTGTGCTTGAGGCCGGTTGCGATTCCTATGGTTCCGGTTCTTTCCATCATGGTGAGAGTGGCGCCGGCTCTCCACGCCATTGCTGTGCCGTCTCCGCTGTCGTTGCGCGAATGCATGTTGGAGTAGCCGCCGTGCTCCATACTCATCAGCCACATTGATCCCGCGCCGGAGGCTGCGAGGATAACGGACTTCGCACGGAAAATAAGGAACTCGCCGGTACGGCTGTTAAGGCCGGTAGCGCCCACAATGCGCGCTCCCTGCACGCCGTTTTCATTGAGCAGGCTCGTTCCCATAACGCGGTCGAATATTTGCACGCCGAGCCTTTTGCATTCCTTTTTCAGAGCGGGCTTAAACGTGGTGCCCCATACGCGAATGACGACGTTGTTGCGCTTTTCGGGCGGATTGAATCCCGGTTCTCCTATGTGAGGATCGGGCAGATAGCTGTGCATTGTTCCGTAGCGCGGAGAGATCATGAACTTTGTTTTCTCGTCGCGGCCTTCCGCGCCTACATACTCGTCATCTGTGTCGCGGATCTTCCCGCCCATCTGCTCCATTTCAAGAAGAGTGTCATAATCCTCTCTGCACTGGATCTGAAGTCCTATGCCGTTGTTGTACGGGCCGTCGGCCATATGTACCGCCCACTCGTCCGGATCAACCCGCGAGAGGGGATTGGCCGGCGCGTTGCACCAGTGGTCGCAGCCGGGTCCGCCCGAGCCGCTTCGCTCGACGTCGCCCTTTTCAAGCAGCGCGACCCGAACACCCTGCCTCGCGGCGCTGATAGCGGCCCAGCAGCCCGCTATAC
>JAAYBW010000133.1 GCA_012729975.1 Clostridiales bacterium | reverse complement strand
GGGAGTGTCTCAAAATGATATTTGAGGCACTCCCCGTTTTACGTCCAAAAACGCGTTCCAGGAGCTTTGAATGTGTGGAAAACTTAAGCATTTATTGAAACACTGGCGCACTTAAGAAGGGCACCGAGAGGTGTCCTGCCGTCGTCTTTCAGTTTTTGTGGATTTAGGAAATCATTTTTTCAAAAAGATGATTCTGAAGACGGTTGCTCTGAGATTTCGCATGCAGCTTGTTGATATTGAAACTGAGACACAGTAGATAGAGCTCAATGGAGATGTTATGCTTTCCCCGGGTCAGAAACCGTTTGAAATGACGGTCGTATTTCAACACGCCAAAAGCTCCCTCAACCTGTATCGAGCGATTAAGGCGAAGCTGTATACCCTCCGGTGTAGTGATATTCCGCCGGGATTGCTCGCCCAGCTCCACCAGTTCACGCTTTACAGTCAGTATCTTGTTGGGATACTTTTTAGATTGAAAACACTTATCCTTGAATTGGCAGCCGCTGCAATCGCTGCATAGGTAATACGCTGTAGTTTTAACATACCCGTCCTTGGTGACGACGGATTTCTCCTTGAAAAGGGGCAGTCTCCTTCCGGCGGCACAGAAGTAGCAATCATCGAGCTCGTCATACCGCATATTTTCCCGGCGCCCGATTTTCGCCTTAAACTGCTTACTCTTTATGTATTCAAAATTTTGTGGCTTGATAAAGCTCATTTGTCCACGACTGTCCAGATAGAGATAATTGTCCTGGCTTTCGTAACCGGCGTCAGCAACAATTTTGCGATACATCGTATGATGTCCGCGTTCCATCTCCTTTAGAAACGGGATCAGCGTTCCGCTGTCCGAGCGGTCAGGGTATGCAGCCACACCGGTTATGTACTCGCTATTAACTGCTATTTGCATGTTGTAACCGGGCTTCAGTTGGCCGTTACGCATATGATCTTCCTTCATACGCATAAATGTGGCGTCGGGGTCCGTCCGTGAATAGCTGCTGCGGTTTTTTCCCATAACAGCTAACTGCTCTTCATAGCCTTCCCAGCGTTCAAGCCAGCCCTTGAGTTTCTCCAGTTCCCGCTGCTGTGGAGTTTTTCGTTTCCCTTTGCCATGGACAAATTCGATACCCGCGTATTTTTGCGTTACATCCTCGACCAGAGCGCGAAGCTTACCCAGAGTGACGTTACCCTCTATTCCTCTGACCTGAAATGCCTCGCGTACCTGCTCCCGAAGACGGGCCAAGTTCTTCTCCACGCTGCCGCGCCAAACAAACGTTGAATATGTCGGCGCCCTTAGACACCTGGGGATGCGGACATTTTCTTGGACCAATTATCTGACCCCGAAAATGTAAATGAAGCAATTAATGCCATATAGAGCTTTACTTTCAATTATTCAAAACGGCAGCTCGGTAGAGGAATCGTCATCTGGAATATCGAGATAAGAATTGTATGATTCGAGGGTTTCCATCTCTGCGACCGCACGCATAGCTGTTATGAAATCCATTGGGAAGCCGCTTTCCGAATAGAGCAGCCAAGGGTTAGCGTAAACGCTGTTTCCTCTATTAACCCAAGAACGGACCTTTCCTCGCTCCTCTGGCGTTGTCTTGAGCTTGGAGAGATAAGCCTTTTTCTCGTCCAGTAACAATTGCCTCTCATCACCCTTTACTACGCTATTAATCACATTTTTCATCTCCTCATGCAATTAGTCCGAGATTACGTCGGTGTTGAATTGGGCTCATTCCGCCAAGCGATATCTTAATACGGTCTTCATTATACCAGGCAATATACTCGTCCAGTTCCGTTATGAACTCATCAATCGAAACACCAATCCAAGACCGGCAGTAAAAGAACTCGTTTTTTAAACGCCCGAAGAATCCCTCACAAGCCGAGTTATCTGGAGAGCAGCCTTTCCTTGACATTGACCGCGTCAGGTTAGCCTTATCCATTCGTTCAATCCACCCTGGCCATCGATAATGTCCGCCGCGGTCCGAATGAATAATTGGATGTTCGCTCTCTTTTAGGGTTGATATTGCGTTGTCGAGCATGGCATTTGCCAAGTTCGCATCCGGAGAGGTCCCTATTGTCCATGACACGGCCAACCCGTCAAAGCAATCTATCATTGGCGATAAATATACTTTCCCCGCTTGTATGTGGAACTCAGTGATATCTGTCAGCCACTTTTCATTAGGATTGTCAGCATGAAAATCCCGGTTTACGACATTCTCAACCGCTGAGCTAACTTCACCTATGTAAGAGCAGTATTTCTTTCTCTTGACAAAAGGAACAATCAGATGTTCTTCGCTCATAATCCTGCGAACAATCTTTTCGGAAACAATGATGCCGGATTTTTTCAGCATAGAATGAATCCGCCTGTAGCCGTAACGGCCTTTAGCCTTTTCGAACGCATCCTTGACCTTAATACGCAAATCGGCATATTTATCGGTCCTTTGTAAGGTGTTCTCTTGGTAGCAATAGCTGCTTTTTGACATGTTTAGCTTGTTAAGTAATACGTTAAGCCGATATTTTTGTCGAAGGGCATCAATCAGTACGGCTTTTTCGCGATTTGTCAGTTCTACCAGACTGATGCCCTGGTCTTTTTTTAATATCTCACCGGCCTTCTCCAGAATGTCTCGTTCCAACTGAAGCCGATAAACATCTCTCTCCAGTTCCTTGACTTGGTTTTGTAAACGCTCTTTTTCGGCGAGGATTTTTGTAATATCTTCTGGGTTCTCGGTTAATTTATCAAACTGCGCGGTTTCTGCTCTTCTGGGCATTGTGGCTCTAGTCCCCTCACCAAGGAGCTGCTTTTTCCATCCATAGACTGTGTTCGGGCTTACCCCATAGTCTTTTGCTATGTCTGATGATGATTTGCTCCCGGAACAGTAATCAATTACAGCTTGCTCCTTCTGTTCTGGAGTACATCTTAACAAACAGCTATTCGTTTTACAACGTTGAATCCGTTTATCATCAGGTATATCTTCTTTAAGCCAGTCGCGTAAAACAGTTCTACCAGGAAAGCCTAATGCTCTAATCGTACGGGATGCGCTACGTCCATGTTCAAGATAATATTCTACTGCCTGTTTTCTCTGTTCTTTACTATATTTGACCTTCCCGAGCATGTCGTCACTGCGTAATGAACCAGTTTCTTGGTATTCTTTTACCCAGTTGTAAAGCATACCACGTGATGGATACCCTAACTCATGGATAACCGCTGTCGGGCTACAGTCATATTGCATGAAGAGCAGGACCGCTTTCATTCGTTCTTCAAAGGAATACATGTGGACAACCTCCTATGCCTTTATTTTGGTCCAGGATTTTGTCCGCACCCCCAATCTGTGCAGTTTATTTTACCATTCACAAAAATGTCAGGATTTTTTATTATTTCCATAATTTTTATACTGCTATATGCCGCCTTTTCTATATTCGAGCACAAAGAACCGGGGCAAAGCCACGTGCACATGACTTTGCCCCGATTCTTTATTCTGTACTGTTATTTTCCGCCCATCAGAAGGTACATGACGGCTTTCTGGGCGTGGAGGCGGTTTTCAGCCTCGTCGAATATCTCGCCGGCGTGTTCCTCGAAAACCTTTTCGGTAATCTCCTCTCCCCT
>JAAYBW010000132.1 GCA_012729975.1 Clostridiales bacterium | reverse complement strand
TTTGCATTTTTTTAACTGATCGGGGAAACGCTTTCATATCTATAACCTGCAGACATTAACGGCTGTGTATCCGTGTATCATTATACGAAATAAGAACCGAAGCGGTTAACGTTGACAAGAACGGTTGTCCGTGCTATTATCCAAAATGTTGACTAATCAACATCTTGAGGTGGTTATATGTCAGACGGGCGTTTTGAGCTGTTCACCATGATGATAGCGCAGATTTCCAAAAGCATACAAAAGATTAAAACCAAAGAAATGCTCAAATTCGGGCTTCGCGGCACGCATGTAATGTGCTTATTTTTCCTGCGGCGCAGCGGATCCGGATTGACAGCCGCGGAGCTTGCCGAACAGTGCGGGGAGGACAAAGCTGCCGTCTCGCGCGCACTGGCGCTGCTTGAAGCCAAAGGGTATGTCGACTGCCCCGAGCCGGAGAGCAAACGCAAGTACCGCGCGAAAATCTCACTAACCGACTCCGGCATAAGACTTACGGACGAAATCGACCGGATTATCGAGGAGTCGGTGGAAAAGGCCGGCAGCGGCCTGAAAGAGGCGGAGCGCGAAGCGCTCTACCATGCGCTGTCCGTTATCTCCGGCAATCTTAAAAAGCTTGCCGGGGACTGAATAACCTGAATAAATGAGGATATTGGAAAAAATGGAAAAAGTTAAGCTTATGACCGACTCCGGCAGCGATATCAGCTATGAAAACGAAGCGAGGTACGGTATTCAGGTGGTTCCGTTTAAGATCGCACTGTCGGATGTAAGCTATATCAGCAGAGTGGATTTTGACAACGACCGCTTTTACCGTATGATGGAAGAATCCGACTCCATACCGGTCACATCGCAGATAACCCCTTTCGAGTTTGCGGAAATATTCGAGGAACACTACAGCAGCGGGTATACCGACGTAATTAACGTCTCCATTAACTCCGCGGGTTCCGCAACTCACGAAAACTCCCTGCTCGGAGCTCAGGATTTTTTCAATGCGCATCCCCGGGCGCAGGATCGTTTTTTTATACACAACATCGACAGCTCCACATATTCGGGCTGTTACGGATTCGCCGTCGTCGAAGCGGCGAAGATGCTCGAAGCCGGACACAGCGCCGTTTCGGTCGTGCGGTACATAAAGGACTGGTGTGAAAATGTATCCGCCTTTTTCGTCCCATACACTCTTAAATACGCTTCCAGATCCGGAAGGATCCCCGGCATTGCCGCGCATATGGGAAACGCTTTAGGCATAAAACCCATAATGCGGCTGTGCCGTCACGAAATCTCAACGGCGGGAAAAGTGCTCAGCGAAAAGCAGATTATACCCGAGCTTATAAAGCGGACTGTCTGCGAGATAGAGGCCGGCTCCCCTTACTGCGTAATATACGGCAGCGACCCGTCATTGCGCGATGAAGTGGCCGCGGCGGCAGCGAAATGCCTGGGATACGCCCCGGCGGACTCATACCAGATCGGCGCCGCTGTTGCCGCGAATGCCGGTCCGAAGGTTGCCGGCATCTCTTACAGAATGAAGAAGAACCGATGATTTCTCCCTTGACAAGGCATAAAGCGCATGCTAGTATGTTATACATTCCGAAAAAGGACACCTGAAAAGGATATTTGAAATGAAAGTTCAGTTTGCAGTTCTAAACAGCGACCTAACCGTTATTGTGCTGCTACCGGCGCGCAATAGCTTACCTGCCTGTTACCTGCGGACGGACTGATCGAAGGTACATTGTTCGATTCTTCCGAGCCTTGCGGCGTAACGGCCGCAAGGCTCTTTTTATTTAAAAGCCCGAGTTCACGAAAAGGAAGGACTAAAATGTCCGTATTTGTTTTAACTCTACCCGCGCTGAGAATAACCGCGCTATACGGCAGCGAGGTTTTACCCGAACTCACCCGCGATACCTGATCGGATCCGGTCAGAACATTGAGGGATTCGGGGCAAACGCACCGGACCCTTTTTTGTATATATCTTGTATAATATAATAGGCTGCACAGACAGCCGGAAGGAGGAAACATGAAAAGCCGAGTAAAATTCTTTGACACTACGCTTCGTGACGGCGAACAGGCTCCCGGATGCAGCATGAGCCTGCAGGAAAAAATAGAGGTGGCACACCGGCTAGAGCTGCTGCGTGTTGATGTCATTGAAGCCGGCTTCGCCGCTTCCTCTCCGGGGGACTTCCGGTCGGTCGCGGCAGTAGCCGAAAGGATCAAAGACTGCGAGGTTGCCTCGCTTGCCCGGTGCTCGAAAGACGATATAGACGCCTCATATGAGGCTCTGCGCAAGGCCGTCAGCCCGAGGATTCACGTTTTTATCGCGACTTCGCCCATCCATATGGAGCATAAGCTGAAACTCACGCCGGATCGGGTTCTGGAAACCGTTTCGGAGATGGTGAGATACGCGAAAAAACGCTGTCCGCAGATCGAGTTTTCAGCTGAAGACGCTATGCGCAGCGACCCCGATTTTCTCGCGGAGGTCGTGAGAATCGCAATAGCGAGCGGAGCGGACGTCATTAATATTCCGGATACCGTCGGCTATTCCACCCCCCACGAAATGCGCACCGCAATCGAGCGGCTGCGCGCGGCAGTACCCGAATGTGAGGGAATAGATATCTCGGTTCACTGCCACAACGATCTCGGTATGGCTACGGCAAATACGCTCGCGGGCATACTCGGCGGAGCTACGCAGGCCGAATGTACGATAAACGGGCTCGGCGAGCGCGCCGGAAACGCGCCCCTCGAGGAAGTGGCGATGGCAATACGCACACGTCCCGATCTTTACCCGGTGGAAACGGTTATAGACACGACCCAGATATTCATGGCGAGCAAGGTCGTATACGGCATAATCGGCAGGACAGTGCCTATTAATAAACCTATTATCGGCACGAACGCTTTCGCACACGAGGCAGGCATACACCAGCACGGCGTGCTCGCCAACAGGAGCACCTACGAAATAATGACTCCTCAGTCAATAGGCATACCCGATAAGCAGATGGTCCTCGGAAAACACTCCGGCAGGCACGCCTTTGAGGAAAGGCTCAGGGAACTCGGCTTCACACTGGGCAAAGAAGATTTTGAAAGCTGCTTTGCGCGATTCAAGGAACTCTGCGACAAGAAAAAGGACGTTACCGACAAGGATATCGAGGCGCTTGTAAGAAACCGCTTCCCGGAAGAATCGGGGCAGTACCGGCTCAGAAACTTTTCGGTACACGCCAGCAACAGCGAAGCGGCGACGGCTGTAATCTCACTTGATATCGACGGCACCCAGCACGAGGAGGTCGCGCTCGGCAACGGACCTGTCGACGCGGCGTACCGGGCAGTCGACAAAATCATCTCTCCTCCGGAATACGGCTTTGAGGACTACGTCATCCAATCCGTTTCGGAGGGCAAGGACACCATGGGCGAGGTAATGACAACCCTTAAATACGCCGACAGGCTTTTTGTCGGCAGAGGGTTATCCACCGACGTAATCGAGGCGAGCATACTCGCGTATATTCACGCGCAAAACAAGCTTATGGCATACTACAATCAAACGAAGGAGGATCGGATATGGCAATGACAATGACCCAGAAAATCATCGCGGCACACTGCGGCAGGGACAGTGTCGGGCCCGGCGAGATTGTTATGGCGAAAACGGATCTGGTTCTGGGCAATGATATCACCGCCCCCCTCGCCATAAGGGAATTTGAGAAGTACGGCTTCGACAAGGTATTCGACAGGGATAAAATCGCGCTTGTAATGGATCACTTCACTCCGTGCAAGGACATAAAAGCCGCTGCTCAATGCAGCGAGGTTCGCGCTTTCGCCGGAGCATACCGGATAAGCAATTACTTCGATGTCGGCGAGGTCGGTATCGAACACGCGCTCTTGCCGGAAAAGGGGCTTGTCGGCAGCGGAGACCTTGTTATAGGTGCCGATTCGCACACCTGCACATACGGAGCGCTCGGAGCTTTCTCGACGGGTGTCGGATCAACGGACATGGCTTACGCTATGGCCACCGGGAAAGTATGGCTTAAGGTGCCGTCGGCAATCCGCTTTATTCTGAAAAACAAGCTCGGCAAATGGGTATCCGGAAAAGACGTCATACTCCACATAATAGGTCTCATAGGAGTCAGCGGCGCGCAGTACAAATCCATGGAGTTTTCGGGCGACGGCCTCTCCTGCCTTTCCATGGACGATCGTTTCTGTATCGCAAACATGGCCATAGAGGCAGGCGCCAAAAACGGAGTATTCGCCGTGGATGACAAAACCACGGAATATGAGAAGCTTAAAAGAAAGCGGTCTGTTATATATACCGCCGATCCGGACGCCGAGTATGAGCGGACTTTCGAAATAGACCTCAGCCTGGCGCGGCCGACCGCCGCTCTCCCCCATTCTCCGGGAAACACGAAGCCCGTCGACGATTGCGGCGACATCCCGGTGGATCAGGTAATCATCGGCTCATGCACAAACGGCAGACTCGAAGACCTCGCCAACGCCGCCATGGTGCTTCATGGCCGCAGGGTAAACAGGAACTGCCGGACTATCGTTATCCCCGCGACGCAGCAGATTTATCTTGACGCTCTTAAAATGGGCTTCATATCAACCTTTATCGAGGCAGGCTGCGCTGTTTCCACGCCGACCTGCGGTCCATGTCTGGGAGGGCATATGGGTGTTCTGGCCAGGGGCGAACGCGCGGTTTCCACCACAAACCGCAACTTTGTCGGGCGAATGGGGCATCCCGAAAGCGAGGTCTACCTCGTTAGCCCCGCGGTAGCCGCCGCCACCGCTGTAGCCGGAGCGCTCGCAACGCCGGAAAAGATAGGAGTTGTATGACATGAAAGTACACGGCAAAGTAATCAAATACGGAGATAATATCGACACCGACGTTATAATCCCCGCCAGGTATTTAAACTCGACCGATGAAAGGGAGCTTGCGGAACACTGCATGGAGGATCTCGACAGCAGCTTTACTTCCGTTGTACGACCGGGCGACATTATCGTTGCCGGGGAAAACTTCGGCTGCGGCTCCTCCAGAGAACACGCGCCTATGGCGATTAAGGCCAGCGGCATCTCCTGCGTCATTGCCGTCGATTTCGCTCGAATCTTTTTCCGCAACGCCATAAACATCGGCCTTCCGATCCTTGAGTGCGCGAGCGCCGCAAGGGACTGCGAAAACGGAGACACCGTGGAAATTGACTTTGATGCCGGAACCATAACAAACATCACCAAGGGCTTAAGCTGGAATACCTTCCCCTTTCCGGACTTCCTGCAGAAGATAATCCGCTCCGGCGGACTTCTGCAGACACTTAAAAACGACAGCGCGGGAATTTGAACATGAAATACAAAGTAGCGCTCATAAAGGGCGACGGGATAGGTCCCGAGGTCATTTCCTCCGCGGTCAGAGTTCTCGATAAAATCGGCGAAAGATTCTCACGAAGCTTTGTTTTTACCGAAGCCGCAGCGGGCGGCTGCGCTATAGACGCTTTCGGCGAACCGCTGCCGGAGCGGAGCCTGCGTGTCTGCCGGGATAGCGACGCTGTTTTACTCGGTGCCGTAGGCGGTCCGAAATGGGACTCCCTGCCCGGACACCTCCGGCCGGAACAGGCCATTCTCGGTCTGAGAAAAGAGCTCGGTCTGTACGCGAATCTCAGACCCGCCATACTGTATCCGGCGCTTGCCGCGCAGTCTCCGCTGCGTCCCGACATCGCCGCCGAGGGCATAGACTTAATAATCGTCCGCGAGCTCACCGGCGGAATTTACTACGGGGAGCGCGGCCGCAATGGCTCCGGCCCGTATACCGAAGCGTTCGACACCGAGAAGTATTCGCAGGCGGAGATAGAGCGTATCGGCCTTTGCGCCTTTGAGCTTGCCATGAAGCGGAAAAAAAGCCTTGTAAGCGTTGACAAGGCAAATGTTCTGGAAACCTCCCGGCTTTGGCGCGAAATCATGCACGGCCTCGCGTCCCGATACCCCGAGGTCAGCTACAGGGATATGTTTGTGGATAACGCGGCCATGCAGCTCATCCGCAGCCCGTCGCAGTTTGATGTGATCGTAACAAGCAACCTTTTCGGTGACATCCTCTCCGATGAAGCCTCCGTTTTAACCGGATCAATAGGGCTTTTGCCCTCCGCCTCCGTCGGCGTCGGTTCTTTCGGGCTCTACGAGCCTATCCACGGCTCCGCACCGGACATAGCCGGAAAGGGTTTGGCAAACCCGATTGCCGCGATCCTTTCGGCCGCCATGATGCTGCGAAATTCCTTTTCCCTGTCTGAAGAAGCGCTGTGCATAGAGACCGCGGTCGGAAGCACTCTGAATAAGGGCCTTCGCACCGCGGATCTGACCGGCCCCCATTCGGCGTCGGCTGTATCGACTGCGGAAATGACGCAGACGATACTG
>JAAYBW010000131.1 GCA_012729975.1 Clostridiales bacterium | reverse complement strand
TCTGAAATGCATAAGGAAAAAGGTACACTCGATAAAACCGTTAAAAAGCTTGAAGATGAGCTTGAAAGGGCGATTGTCACAGAACCGCAGCAGATTCCGGCAGATGTTGTTACGATGAACTCCAGGTCTCTTTTGCATCTTAACGACGAAGATATAGAGGTTTCATTGGTATACCCGGAAGACGCGGACATAGCTCAGATGAAAGTGTCGATATTCTCTCCCATAGGAACCGCCATTCTCGGGTACAAAGAGGGCAGTGTCGTTGAATGGGAGGTTCCCTCGGGCACGTCGAAAATTCACATTAAGAAGGTTTTATATCAGCCGGAAGCGGCTGGAGACTATGAGCTTTAAATCGCTCCGTGTTCAGTAACCGCGCCCGGTCTCCCTTTTAGGGGACGACAGTCAATCGAATAAAAAAGAACCGTCTGTATATTATCGGAAGGGCTTTTGTATTGTTGCCAAGCGGCATGATATTAAAGCCCTTCTTTTTTACAGGAAAGGAGATTTATATGAACATAATCAAGAAGGCAGTCCGGCATAAAACTTTCGGACAGGGAGAGATAAGCGCGCTGGACGACGATATGATAACCGTGCGTTTCGGCGCTGCGGAAAAAAAATTCATCTTTCCGGACGCATTCAGGGAACATCTTGTTCTGACCGAAAAGACCAGCAGAAACTATGTTGAACACATAATTGCCGGTATTGATGAGCAGGCGAGGCTGAAAAGAGAAAAAGAAGCCCGGGAAGCGGAAGTAAAGGCGATGCTCAGAAGTCTGCCGCTGAGTACAAACGCACAGGCGGCGTTTGCGTTTTCCTTCAACAACATGGATAAGACTAAGAAGGAATGGAGCGTCAGCGTGGGCGAGTACCGTTCGGGATATAATCGGGGGCAGCCGCGGGTCCCTGCGAGGATATATCCGAACTCGGCATGTTTGCTCACCTGCAGGGGTAAAAACGAAAAAGAAGAAAATAGACGCATATGGGGCGTCTTCATGCCGAAAGAGGATTTTATAGGTCCGGAATGTACGGACGGCATTGTTTATGCGCATGAGAAATACCGTATAATTTTAACCGAGGACGAAAGAAAGGATCTGTTCTTCTGGAAATACTTCAAGAATGAAAACGGCGGGAAAGACATCAAATGGGGCTCGGTGGAGTTCAAGTATTTCTCAAACATGACTATGGCGGGCATATTAAAGGATATTGCACAGATAAAACACGATACCGATCAGAGGGAGCTGTGCGAAGAGTTTATGGATTATTTCCGTGAACTCAACAAATTAAGCAGAACCCGGTTTGCTGCCGAAAACAATGAGCAGCCCGACTGAAACAATAAACGAAAAGGAGAATGAACAATGTTTAACATTCAAGCGGAGCCTCGAAGTACAGGCGTAAAGGCTAAGCACCTCAGGCAGCAGGGCCTGATACCCGGGTGCGTATACGGCGCCGATATCGACAAATCCATTCCTCTTCAGATCGCTGAAAGCGAAATTAAAAAACTGCTTAAAACAAAGACGGAAGGCGGCAAAGTGTCGCTTCGGCTGGATGGGAAGAAAACAGATGTTTTATTGAGAGAAATAAGCCGCCATCCGGTCAACAGAAAGATAGAGCATATCAGTTTTCAAAGAATAAAGGGCGATGAGACGGTCAACAACGCCGCCCAGATAGTACTTGTGAATAAGGACAAAATACCGCTGTTTGTCAACCAGATCATTTTCTCTATTCCTTACAGATCTCCCGCTTCGAAAATAATAGAGAAGATAGAAATCGATCTGGAAGGTATGCACGAGGGCGGTTCGATAAAAGTGAATGATCTCGATATAGCCGGGGATGAGGATATTGAACTTATGATAGATCCGGAAAGCCTGGTTATTTCGATTAGCTGATAATCCCCGCAAAGAAAGCCGATACTGATATCCCATAAATTATGAGATATCAGTATCACTCTTATTAAGGGCCTTGTCGGCAAAAGCGCTCACATGACCATTAATACAATTCATCCTTTGCTCATATTTAATCGGAATTATGATTCAGCAGGAATTTCATAAGAGGGCCGGGTCCCTTGCTGCTCAGGTGCGCGGTGTCCGTGAAAAACATCCTGTTTGGCTCGCTGTCTGTGTACGGTTTCCACAGGGGCATATCCGAAACGTCGGCATCCTGTCCGTTCGGGTCGCCGGAGCGGATGAAATTGCTCCAATAGTTACACATCTGCCGCGCGAGGTCGTAATGCTTGCCGACAAACGGCCGCCAGCATTTCGCCAGGGTTTCGAAGAAAAACCACAGGTCGGAGGAATGAAAGGCGCCCGGGTTGTCCCAGCCCGGAATTTCGGGTTCGAAAGCCCAGCAGTACATTGGCGTCTTATCGCCTGTCGCGGCCTTTGCCCTGCCGATCTTCCGAATCGAGTATTCGAGATGGCTGACGCTTGACTTGCTGAGCATTTCCGTGATGCTGCCGTTAGAGGATGCGCAGAGCTTTAAAAACGTATCGGCATCCGCGCCGTAGGTTTCGCGGGCAAACGATTTGAATTCCTCCGCCGTCCTGACTTTTGGCTTCTGGGGGAATTCCGATAATGTATGACCGAACATCATCGGGATGCGCTGACACTTGTTTTCGCAGTAGAGTTTATTCTCGTTGCCGACACAAAATATTCCGTCCTTGACGGTGCCCCATCCCTTTCCGTAAGCTTCACATTTGTCGCGCAGGGTGAATGCGTCTATCTTTCTGGCTTCCGCCAAAGAGGATACGCCCAGGTATTTGAAGAAGTCGACACCCTGCTGCTCCGCCATGTCCAGATATTTGTCGGGACCGAACATGCTGTAGGGGTATGGCGACATCATCAGACCGCTGTCGACGATGGCCTTTTGGAACAGGCCATCGTTCTGCGGCGATGTCACCTGCGTCATAACGCTGCCGCCGCCGGCGGATTGTCCGCCGATCGTGATGTTGTCCGGATCGCCGCCGAAAGCCGCAATATTGTTCTTGACCCAGCGCGTGCCGAACTGCTGGTCAAGATGGCCGAAGTTTGCGGGAGTCGCGGGGCTTTCCGCCGTTATCTCGGGGTGGCAAAGGAAACCGAAGACGTTAAGCCTGTAATTAACGGTGACAACGACTATGCCGCGGCGCGCAATGCGCTCGCCGTCGAACTCCATCTCGGCCGTGTTTCCCTCCCGAAGCCCACCGCCGAAATACCAGACAAACACCGGCAGTTTCTCATCTGGGCTCCCGGCAGGCGTCCAGACGTTGAGATAGAGCGAATCCTCGCTCATCTCGATCGAAGTGTCTACGTTCCACTCGCGGGAATAGAGGCTTTCCGGGTCTTCGCCGGGGACATGCTGCATGGATATCGGCGCGAATTTGTAGGCATACAGGACACCGTCCCAGTTTTTCGCGGGCTGCGGCGCCCGCCAGCGGTTCTCGCCCACGGGCGGAGCCGCGAACGGAATTCCCTTGAAGGAGGTAATCCGCGGGTCGGCAGCCGGAAGTCCTTCGATGACTCCGTTTTTCACAGTTACTCTTCTAAGCATAGCTGTCTCCTTTCGGTTGCTTTCAGCAATATCGATTGATTATTATTCTCATATTAGTCCATTTGGGATAAGATAACAACAGCTATAAGAAGATATACTTTCCCGATGCGTGAAAACCCGGCAGACCGGCTCTGGTCGGATTTTCCGCTAGCGAATGATCAGAGAATCAGAACCGGCCATAGTATTAGTGGCCGGTTCTGTCAGTTACGGAGATTCAGCTTTCCTCGCATGTGTTGGAGTCTAAAAAACGAGCGATCTTATCAAGAGCCGCGCGCGCCTCAGGTATACTGAAAAGAACATATACGTGCCACATACCTTCCTCAACGGTGAACTCACATTGACAGCCGCTTTCTTTGAGACGATTTGCCAGAGTCGCGGAGTCTGAAAGCAGCAACTCATCGCCGCCTGCCAGCAAGAGAGACGGCGGCAGCCCCGAAAGATCTCCGAATATGGGGGAGACGAGGGGGTCCTGCTGCTTCCCGTCGGCATAAGCGGCGGCATGCTCCCGAAGCACTTCTTCGGAAAGCGAGGGGTCCTTGCCCGCGTTTACCGTGTAAGAATATCCTCCGAGAGTAAGGTCGGCCCACGGCGATATGCTAACCAGTGCGGCAGGCAGCGGCAGTCCGAGCTGTTTAATTTTCAGACACAGACAGTAAATCAGCCCTCCGCCGGCGGACTCGCCGACAAACGAAATATCGCAGGCACTCCATCCGCAGCCGAGCAAATGCTCGTAAGCCGAAAGGGCGTCTTCCAGCGCTGCCGGAAACGGATATTCAGGCGCAAGCCGGTATGCTACGCTCATAACACGCTGCTGAAGTTTGTCTGCCAATATACCGGCAAAACCGCGGGCATATTTCATGTTCCCGGCCACATACGCGCCGCCGTGCAGATACAATATCACACGCCGGGCGTCTTTTTCATCATGCGGTATGGCAAAACAGGCCTCAAAACGATCTGTCTGCACCGTTTCGAAAGCAACCCGTCCCGCGACGAGCTTTGTTCCGAGCTCGCCCAGCACGTCCTGAAACGTGCGGGCTGCGGATATGCTCATTTTTTTCAATATGGGCTTTATCAGGCGGATTTGTTCACGCACCAACAGACTCAATATACTCGGCAATTTAGCTCCTTGCCTGCTGAAGTTTCAGCATGCGGTTTTATTTAAATCAGTACGGGAGGAGCTCGGAGTACAAGACTCAAAGCAGGCCCGCCTATGCTTTCGCGGGGATTATCGAACCGGGCAGTTCCCGGCGGCGCAGTCATCGTCCAGCTCGCGATTATCGTCTCCGGACTCAAACTGTTTTAGAAGAGAAGGTACAAAGGGCTTCATCGCGGAAATACGCCGTTCATACTCCTCGGCGGAGATGGCTTCGTACGGCAGCAGCTCATAGAAACTGTCGTCGTAGGGCAAAAAGGAAAGAGCGATGCAGTCATCCCAGTTGTTCCAGAGCCATTCCTCCACAAGATCCCATTCATGATCGCGCACATGAACGGTAATGGAACAGTTGTGATCCACGTAACTGCTCATAAACATTTTGTATATCTCAAGCTGCTCAATGGCCGAGACATCGGACTTGGTTCTGCCGGAGGGGGCCTTGACGGGAAACTCCACAACATAGGTAACGGCATTTTCCCAGGTCTGGTTGACCTCCGGGCATATCGGCCAGTCAAGCATCACGGCCACTTTGGCCAGCGGATCGTCGGCGGAGATTCTCACACGCCGGATGTAATACGGAGAATGGGAGAAATGGACGCCGGAGCTCACACCCGGCAGTTGGGAGAGCGTACCCTCAGGCTTTACGGTGGTCATAAGCAGCGGGGTATTGATGCCCAACTCCTTTGCGTAGCCGGTTCCCGCGGCGTGTATAGCTTCTCTTAAAGTCCTAAGCAGGCGGGTTTGCTCCGGAACCCCGTACTTTACGGCGTTCATAGCATCCTGCCAGCCTGTTACCGAGCAGCCCAGAAGACGGTCTCTTTTTTGTATGGCGTCCCATCGCTCCAGTTCAAGCTCCAGACAGGTCATCCGGACAGCCGCTCTGGCCGAAAGCCACATGGCCCGCAGCAGACCGTCTGTGTCCATAGTGCCGTCCTCACGGACAAAACCCATGACGTTGACGGTTGTCAGGTTGCATACTCCCTTGGAATCCAGAAGAATTTCGCCGCAGGGATTGACCGTGTTGAAGTTTTCCCGCCGCTTTGAAGCGGCTTCACAGTTTACAAAGCCCGGTTCTCCCGATTTGCGCATAGCCAGAAGCATGTTCCTGAGCTCGTCGCGGGAAGGCTTGCTTTTATAAAAGATTGAATTGTTGCTGATCTGGCGATGAGATATTTCGGGGTCTATAACCCAACTGCCTTCCTCATTACGCCGGTAGAGACTGCTTTTGGCATTTATTGCCTCCTGATCAAAAGGATCGATCAGGACCATTTCGGCGGTTCGCCGGACTCCGCCGGAAACAACGTTTTCGCCTATAATGTTTGCGATATCCAGGCAGTCGATGGGCTTTAAACGATATTCTTCGTTTCCGCCTCTGTTAAAAACGCTCTTAATCTTAATGAACATGGTTTTGAGACTTTCATGTCCGCTGGCAGTGCCTCCGAAGACCTTGAGCCTTTCTCCCTTCGGGCGCACGTTGTTGTAGTTTATATAAATCGTGTCAATATCGCGGTAGCGCTTCGCGTAGTGCAGCTTAAAGAAGTAGTTCAGGGAGTCCTGCCATCCCTCCTTGCTGTCTCCGACAATGATTTCCGCTACGCTGCGTTTCTTTGTGAAATCCAGAGTCGTCATATCGTTTCTGTCATCTTTGGCGACCGGCTCATATGAACGGTGAATGACCTGAATGCCGCCGCGGATGGAAGGAAGCCTGGTAACATCCTCCAGAGTCACCCTGACTCCGACTCCGGCGCCTACCATCAGCAGGTAAAACAGCTCGTCAAAGGATGCGAAATCATCAATAACCATTCCGGCGCAGTTGAAGTTGCTCAACGGGTAGCGCAGGCTGGCCTCGGTCCCCCCCGACCATAAGGTTCTGCCGGACAGAAACTGCCTCATGTTGTAGACGTTGTCGAAGAGTTCCTCGGCTTCGCGCCGCGAGGTTCCCGGGACGATGCCGCAGTTGTATTCCACGGCTCTGCGGACGGTTTCCCACCAGTATTCCCGTCTGAGATCACCCGGAAGCCAACGGGAATAGGTCCGGTAGTATACGAAACTGCCCAGAGGCCCCATGGGGTTCGGCAAATGCTTATACTTTGTTATGAATTCGTCCCGAAGCTTCGGCAGGTCAGACGAATCCTCCCGGCCGGCTCCCTCGATAGCGTCCTTTTTCCGGCCCTTGTCACGTTCATACCGGTATATGATATACTCTTTGGCCGCGTCGCGCCTGTGCTGCATCAACAGGTCCTCGACAAGATTTTGGATTTCGTCCACGGTGACGATTTCAAGACCTTTTTGCGTAAGGATCCCGGTCACTTCCGAGGCCAGCTTGTAAGAAAGAGGCTCGTCGACTCCGGCCAGGGTCTCCGACATGGCCTTGCGGATCGCGCCGGCAATGGTTTCTTCCTTATAGTCAACGATCATGTGGTTTCTTTTCCGAACTTTCATTAGTCAGCTCCAATCCCTGCAGGGCACAAACCTCTGCCTATTCTTCCGGGTTCAGGCTATATATATCACAGATCAGGCCATTAGCATAAGTTGTAGTGTAAATAAGTGAATAACGCCGGATTAAACTACTATATATAGATATAAAGGAGCGGCTGCCGAAGCTCGCGGGAGAGCGGAAATCAGACAAGCTGATCACCGGAGCGGCATGACATTTTTTAAGGCCTTTCGCACGACCGCTTTACCGTCTTTTTCCGCGTATATGGAAAATCCGCATTTTTCATACAGCTTTAAAGGCCCTCTGAAATCACGGCCCGCATCTGAAACGACTTTGTCGATATAAGCTTCCACATAATCAAAACCGTCATCCGAAGCGTCCTTTATGACGCGCTCGAGCAGCTGCGAGGCGACGCCTTTTCTTTGCATCCGGGGAGCTATCATAAAACAAAATACGGACATTACATTTATGTCCTCGCGGTATTCCTCAATAGGCCAGAAAGAACGAAGGTAATTGACGCCGAGACTGCACTCCGCGGTGGCGCTGCACCATCCGATGATCCGGTCGCCCAGGTAGGCAAGGTAGCCCTGCAGGCTGCCGTCTTTTATAAACCCGATGGCGCGCACCCTTCTTTCCTCCGGCGTCGGGTACCAGTGGTCATCGCCGACATAGGAATCGTCGCGGCGCCAGGTGACGCAATAGCATTTTTCCCCGCTGCCCTCGTCGTTGTGAGAGGTTGTGTCAAAAAAACGCGCGTATTCTTCCGCGAGCCCGGGCGTCAGTCTGCGAATTTCAATCTCCATACGATACCTCCTCTTCAACAATAAGAATGCTGCGAAGTCTTATGCCTGCAGGATTAGGCGCTGATTCCGTGACTTGTCCGATCATATGAAAAAATCTTTCAAATCCCTTTATAAGCCCCGAGTCTTAAGAATATTTTACCACGAAAACGAATAATTGTTAAGACCGATTTGCATTAAGACCGGAAACGCGCCATGTTTACGCGTATATCGGTAGAACGACCGCGCCGATATAAAGCAAATAAGATGCGAAGGCTTGCGGAAGCTTCGTTTTGCGGATAATATAATAGCATTCCGCAATGCTTAAAACAGGAGGACAAAAAAATGCTCAAAGAAAAGCTGCTCGGTACCTGGAAGCTTAAATCGTTCACGGGGACCGACGAAGAAGGCGTAACCGTTCAAATAATGGGAGAAGGTGCGACAGGATTCATCTGTTATTCACAGGACGGATGGGTTTCGGTCGAAATATTACGCGCAGACAGGCCGCGGTATGACATACCGGATACGGAACTCGGCTCCGACGAGCAGACACTGGCCGCCGCGCGCGGCATGTTCGCGTACGCCGGCCGCTTTACCGTAGACGAGGAAAATCAGATCGTATACCATGAACTGGAGTTCAGCCTCATCCCCAACTGGATAGGCAGCCGTCAAAAACGATATGTCACCTTCAAGGACGACGGCAATACACTGATACTGACAGCCGATCCGGTACGTATAGGAAAAGACGGCAAGCGCCGCAACACTGCCCTCGTTTGGGTGCGGTAACAGCCGACATTAGCGGGAAATCATAACAACCGGTGAAGCGATGGCTGTAATCGGACGAGAGTGACAAATATCGGAGAGGGAACAGACGGTATGCTTACGAACAGACAAAATTTCCTTGAAACAATAAAAAAAGACGGAAAGCCGGACCGGTTATGCGCCTGCTTTACCGCCCTTAAGCCCATCGGTTCGGACCCCGTTTTCCGGTTTGTACGAGGCAACCGCATTCGCGGCACCGACTCCGTCGACCGTTGGGGAACATTTATCTCTTTCCCGGAGGATCAGCCTGCCGCGATACCCGTTGTAACCCCTGAAAACCAGGTGATTAAGGATATGGAGAATTGGCGGGAGTATGTGAGAGTACCCGACCTTCGGGCCAACTGCGCCGAAGGCTGGGAGACAGCCCGGGCTATCCGTGACGGGATAGATAAAAACGAATACCTGACCATGACCGTCATGGGCACCGGTATATTCGAACAGCTTCACATGCTGATGACCTTTGAGGATACTCTTTGCAACCTGCTTTTATACCCGGACGAGATGCACGAGCTCATAGAAGTGATCGCCGGATACCGCTTGCAGTATATGAAGCTCATCGTTGAAAACCTCCGCCCGGATGCCATACTCAGCCATGACGACTGGGGCAGCGAGAAGAGCATGATGATGGCTCCCGAAACATGGAGAGAATTCTTCAAGGAACCTTACCGCAGGCTCTACAGTTACCTGCACGATAACGGCGTTCTGGTTATCCACCACGCCGACAGTTTCCTCGAACCGATTGCCGGGGACATGGCCGAGATCGGAATCGACGTCTGGCAGGGAGTGCTGCCGACTAACGACATAGTGAAGCTCAGCGGGCTGCTTGACGGAAAAATGGCCCTGATGGGCGGGATAAGCTCCGTCATCGACCGCCGGGACGTCACCGAGAAGGAAATACGCGGGGAGGTTTGCCGCTGCCTTAATGAGTACGGTGAACTGCCCGGGTTTATCCCCGGCATAACCTACGGAGGGCCGGGTACTATTTTCCCCGAGGTCGAGCCTGTGATAATTGACGAGATAGAGCGATACAACAAAGACAGATTCGGCGTCCGAGCATGACGACGCGAAAAGCATAATCGTCTCTGTATAATTTCAAACCGAAACCGGCATACATAAAGCCTGACTTCTCAGCGCTTTTTGTATGCCGGTTTTATAAAGCAGACTGTTTTGGCTCAACCGCCCAGATATGCCTTGCGGATCTTATCGCTCTCTATAAGTTCCCGACCGGTTCCGGAAACGGAAATGCTGCCTGTCTCCAGCACATAAGCTCTGTCGGCGATGGACAGCGCCATCTGAGCGTTCTGTTCAACCAGAAGTATGCTGGTCCCTTCCTTATTGAGTGCCTGTATTATCGAGAAAATCTGCTCGACGAGTATCGGCGCAAGACCCATGGATGGCTCGTCCAGCATAAGAAGCTTGGGATGACTCATAAGCGCGCGCCCCATGACCAGCATCTGCTGTTCGCCGCCCGAAAGAGTGCCCGCAATCTGCCTGCAGCGCTCCTGAAGGCGGGGAAACTGGGCAAACACCTTTTTCATGGTGCTCTCTATGCTGCCGGAGGGCTGGGTGTATGCCCCCATTTCGAGATTTTCCTGAACGGTCATCTGCAGAAAGATTCGGCGTCCTTCAGGGACCTGAGCAAGACCGCGCTCCACTATCTTGTGAGAAGCAAGCGAGCTGATGTTCTCGTCCTGAAAATATATGCCGCCCGTCCTGGAACGGAGCAAGCCGGAAATGGTTTTAAGGACGGTGCTTTTACCGGCGCCGTTGGCTCCTATCAGGGTTACTATCTCGCCCTCGTTGACCTCTATGGATACGCCCTTTACGGCATGTATGGCGCCGTAATATACGTTTATATCATCGACTTTTAAAAGCATGGCGGTCAGGTCTCCTTCTTCTTCCCCAGATAGGCCTCGATGACCTCGGGGTTGTTCTGGATCTGACTGGGTGTGCCTTTGGCTATTATCTTGCCGAAGTTAAGCACGCATATGCCCTCGCAAATCCCCATGACCAGGTTCATGTCGTGCTCTATGAGCATTATGGCGATCTGGAAAGTATCGCGAACCTTGACGATGTTTTCCATAAGCTCGTCCGTCTCGGAGGGATTCATTCCCGCGGCAGGCTCATCAAGGAGCAGAAGGGAAGGCCCGGTGGCCAGAGCGCGGACAATCTCAAGCCTGCGCTGAGCTCCGTAGGGCAAAGAACCCGCCTGATGATCCGCGAGGTCCTGCATGTCGAATATGGACAAAAGCTCCATAGCCAGTTCGTGGGCAAACTTCTCGCCCTTCCAGTAGCCGGGTAAGCGGAGTATGCCGCTCCACATTCCGTATTTGATATGGTTGTGCATACCCAGCTTAACGTTGTCCTCGACAGACAGATTTGAAAAAAGACGGATATTCTGAAATGTGCGGGCGATGCCGGCCTTGCTGACCTGCACGGTGTTCATATTTAAGGTGTCGCGGCCGTTTAGCAGTATTGTGCCGCGTGTAGGCTGGTATACCTTGGTGATCAGATTGAAAACGGTGGTCTTTCCGGCGCCGTTGGGACCTATAAGACCCGCTATCTCGGTACAGCCGATCGCCATGTTGAACTCGTCAACAGCTGTAAGTCCGCCGAAATCGATACCCAGATTGCGTGCCTCCAGCACAGGGAACTTACCCACATCGCGCTCGGGGATAATGTTCGGTGAGGGTACGGGAACCAGGTTTATCTCGGGTCTTTTATATCTGGCCATCCGACGGCTCCTCCTTTGCAATCTTTGAAGGGCTTACTCTGCCCACGACTCGTCTGAGAAGATTCCTTAAAGCGGGATTATTTGTGGCGAGCATGACCAGTATGAGTACCACGGCGTATACAAGCATGCGGTAATCATTAAACTGGCGCAGCAGCTCGGGGATAATCGTGAGTACGGCAGCGGCAATTATCGAGCCCCAGATATTGCCCAGACCGCCCAGAACCACAAAGACGAGAATGAGTATCGATGTGTTGAAGTTAAACTTGGAGGCAACTATGGTTGAATAGTTCATTGCGTACAGTGTGCCTGCCGCGCCTGCCAGAGCCGCCGAGACGACAAAGGCCATAAGTTTGTACTTCGTTACGGGAATGCCTACGCTCTCCGCGGCGATGCGGTTGTCGCGCAGCGCCATGATGGCCCGGCCGGAGCGGCTGTTGACCAGATTGAGAACAATGAAAAGAGTTACCAGAATGAGGACAACTCCGGTGGTGAAGTCGGATACTTTCGTTATGCCGGATATTCCCATGGGGCCGTCTATAATGACTCTGCCGTTCTCACCGAGATTCAGGGCATCGGAGTTTGTAAGAAAGCTTACATGAAGCCCGCGCGCATCCGTACCTACATAGAGGCAGTTTATGATGTTTTTTATTATTTCGCCGAATGCAAGAGTGACTATCGCCAGATAGTCCCCGCGAAGACGCAATACAGGTATACCTACGAGCACGCCTGCCGCTCCGGCGCAGAGCGCGCCGATTATCATGGACACGGCCATACGCAAAGGTACCAGCGGTATGATAGCTTCCAGGCTCATGCAGGCCACAACGCCGGTAAACGCGCCGACGCTCATAAAGCCCGCGTGACCTAAAGACAGCTCACCCAACACACCCACGGTAAGGTTCAGCGACACTGCCATGACCACATAGGCGCAGATGGGGACAAGCTGACCCTTAAGGGAGGCGCTGATGCCGACGGTGCCGTCCAGAAGCCTGAGCACGGCGTAGGCTAAGATGACGAAGCCGTATATAAGAAAATTTTTATAGGAGGTTTTTCTGATTTTTTTCATTATGCCCACCCTATACTTTCTCGTTGACCGGCTTGCCTAAAAGGCCGGTGGGCTTTACAAGCAAAACAATGATGAGCACGGCGAACACGATGGCGTCGGAGAGCTGGGTGGAGATATAGGCCTTGCCGAATATCTCGATCACGCCCAGGAGTATGCCGCCGAGCATGGCGCCGGGTATGGAGCCGATTCCGCCGAATACGGCAGCTGTAAAGGCCTTGATACCGGGCATCGCGCCGGTGGTTGGCATAAGGGTGGGATAGGCGGAGCAAAGAAGCACTCCGGCAACCGCGGCGAGCGCGGAGCCGACGGCAAAGGTCACCGAGATGGTGAAGTTAACGCTGATACCCATCAGCTGAGCGGCGCCCTTGTCCTCGGAGCAGGCACGCATGGCTTTGCCGATCTTGGTGTTGCCGGTAAACCAGGTAAGCGCGATCATGATAACGATACAGGCCGCTATGGTAACGATGGTGATAACGGAGACGGAAAGCTGCCCGCCGAAGAGCTTTATAGCGGCGTCGCCGACTACGGAGGTGAATACCTTGGGATTGGAAGTCCAAAGCAGCTGCGCGGCGTTTTGAAGAAAATAACTCACTCCGATGGCTGTTATGAGCACGGCAAGGGACGCGACGGCTCTCAGGGGCTTGTACGCAAGGCGCTCTATGATTACTCCGAGAATCGTACACATCGCTATAGCCAGCAGCACGCCGACAGCGGGCGGGAGATTCCAGCGGAATGTAGCGAAAAAGCAAACATATGCGCCGACCATAATAACGTCGCCATGCGCGAAATTCAGCATTTTCGAAATACCGTAGACCATCGTGTAGCCCAGAGCGATGATGGCGTAAACGCTGCCCAGACTTATTCCGCCTATAAGATAGGAGAGGAAGGTCATTGCTCACACACCTTTATTTCTCATTTGAGGACACTTTAAAAAGCGGCGATGAAAAAAACGGAGCTCGCTAATTTATATCCTTAAAAATTCAAGCAAGAGGGTTGCCGAGTTGGCTCGACAACCCTCTCTTATCAGCATTGAAAGGGCAGCTGCGGCTTAGTCCATACCTACGTAAGCGCCGTTTTCAATGACCATGCCCTTGGGGCTCTTGGATACTTCGCCTGTGGCGGCCCAGGTCATACCGCTGCCGGTAAGGCCGTCGAAGGCAAATGTGGAGAACGTGGCTATGAGCTTCTCGCATATGTCGGGAGCGCTCATGTCGGGGGTGCAGCCGGCGGCCTCAAGCGCCTCTTTAAGAGCGTAAACGCAGTCATAACCGTCAGCGGCGAACTGGTTGGGGGTTTCGCCGAAGAGTTCCTTGTACTTTTTAACAAAGTTGACGGTGCGCTCATCGGTAGAGTCCGCGTTGAAGGGGGTTAAAAGCATAACGCCCTCTGCAAGAGAAGTGTCGAATGCTTCCAGAGTCAGGATGCCGTCCATGCCGTCCACACCGAAGTACTTGGGAGCGTAGTCCATGGACTTGGCCTGTTTGAAAATCAAAGACGCGGGAGTGTAGTACATGGGCAGGAATATGAGGTCCGCGCCGTTATTTTTGGCATCGGTCAGCTGGACGGAGAAGTCGGTCTGGCTGTCTTCCGTGAAGGTGGTGGTGGAGACGATATTCAGGCCCAGTTCCCCGGCCTTGCTGGCAAAGGTGTTGTAGATGCCCTTGGAGTATACGTCGTCGTTTTTGTAGATGACGGCAATCTTGGTGCCGAGCTTCTTGTCAAATATGTACTGCGCGGAAGCGGAGCCCTGGTTGGGATCCGCAAAGCACATCTGATACATATTATCCTTGCCTTCTGTGACTGCGGTGGAGGACGCGGAGGGCGTCAGGGCAAAGATCCGGTCGGCAAAAGTCTCCGCACCGGTAGCGACACAGGGCGTGCTGGTAACGGAGCCTAAAGAGACCTGCATTCCCCAGTCTTTAAGATTGTTGTAAGCGTTGACCGCTTTTTCGGCATCGTGTTCGTCGTCCTCATACTTGAGAACCAACTGGATTCCGCCCAGGGCGTTAATCTCGTCAACAGCAATCTGCGCGCCGTTCTTGGCGGCGTTGCCGTATATAGCCGCACCGCCGGTCAGAGGGCCGGTGCCCCCGATTTTGAATGCTGCGGAAGCGGCGGGTGTTGCGGTGGCAGCGGGTTTGTCGCTGGCCTGAGCGCCGGTTTTGTCGCTGCAGCCGGCCAGACATCCGAGGATCATGACGAGCACAAGCGCGGCGCAAATTACCTTCTTCATTTAGTACTCCCCTTATAAATAAATAAATATACATACCCTATGCAGTCTTCGGGAACGGCGGATGTACATCGTATCGTACATCGTATCAACGATTCAAACATACGCCATAATCTCAAGAATACGCGGATATGAAAAACTATCCACAATATTATTCTTTAAGCGCCCACATGTCAAGAGTTGAGTTAAACGCGCGCCCGTATTTGGTTTATCCGACAAAAATTTCTCGTAAAGCGGCACGGCAAGAAGCAATATGAAAAAGTATAAACGCGTTTGGCATCACATGAAGCCGTGGGCTTCCGGCGCCCGCATGGCCATTAATACACGACTTAGTCAGTCCGAGCAGTACTCGTCTTTGAAGTCGCCGAAACCGCCCCAGCTGTTATATTCCGTTATGGTTAAAAACATCTTGTCTTTCGTTGTACCAAGAGCCCTGCCGAGCGTCTTAAATACTGCGGCGGTAAAGTCCTTCTTGATTTTGTACGGAAAGTTTGAATAGTATCTCACATCGGCAAAAACAAGGTTGTCCTGCTTAACGCCCCCGACAAACAGGTTCTTGCCGTCTTCCATATCCACGATAAGCCCCCGTCCGTCTTTCCCGGGGATAAGGCTCAAAGCCTCTCCCAGCTCGCGGGAGAGCTGTTCCTGTTCGCTTTCGGTGAGCTTTTTCGACATACTCAGTCTTATATACGGCATAGCTTTACCGCCTTCCCTTTATTCTGATAATCAATGCCGGCGCGGCTTGTGTGTAACCGCGAATGTTTCATTCAAAGGGCTGCAGGTCATTTTTCAGTCCTTCAAAATCAAGATAATCCTCAATGAACTGCTTTCGCAGGAGTGAGAGGGGGATAAATTCGTTATACTTGCCGTCGATCTGAACCTTGTCGGGCAGCGGGAGGTCATACAGATCAAGGTCAGAGCGGAGAATGTCCGCTATAATGCCCTCTAATTCTTCTTTATTCCCGCTGAATATAACCTCAAGGTAAACGCTCGTGATCCATGGCAGTTTGCTTTTGATATGTCGATTAAGGAGCGCGTAATGCAGCGTCATCAGCTGCCTTGTGCCTACCCAGGGAAAGACCGCGTATTTTTTGTCGGAAAGCGGTGTAACCAGATTATCCAATATGCCGCTGTTTCGGGCAATATATTGAATTTCGGCCAATCGCTCCGCGCAGCGCGGACTTAAATACGGATACTCTTCATTCGTTTTGAGAACGCCGCGTATTTTGCGCACAAGGACGGTATGGAGTTCGGCGCTGAAGTCAACATCCCAGTCGACAACGGAAATTCCCGGGACCCGCTTCACGAAGATTACCTTGGATTTAACGTTTACATCTACGGTTTCCCATGCCATTCCCGCCAACGCGAAACGAACGCCGACCGGGTATACCTTGTCAACCGTGCCGATAGTGCGGTTTTCGTCTTTTACAAGCAAATATTCCGGCGCTAAAAAAACCGTCAGAAACTTATGGCTGTTAACGATCTTTTCCCCTTCGCGGCCTATAATCAGCCCGCCGTGCTCGGTACGCTGCAGCTGATCCGTTTCGATCATATGACGCAGCAGCAGCTGATAATCATCCTGCGTTATGCTTTTAAAACAGCCTAAAGACAGGATCGTTTGGGCAAGACCGGCGGGAGACATTTCACCGCTGCTCTTAAGACAGCTCATGGTCTGATGATAAAGAAGATTATACGCGTGGTTTTGCGGAGGGATAGGCTCTATCCAGCGGTCTTTGAGATAAAGCTCGATAATGGCTATGGTTCGTATGAACTCCCAGTTTATCGGGCCGAGAATATCGGAAGAGTTTATCTTAATGCTTTCCACAAAGGTAAAAAGTATCTGGGGAACCTGACCGCGCCGTCCGCAGCGGCCCAGTCGCTGGGCGAAGCTTGAAACGTTTAACGGAGCGCCGACCTGAACCGCCTGATCAAGAGAACCTATGTCGATTCCAAGCTCGAGGGTTACCGTGGCTCCGGTAACGATTTTTTCATCTGCCGATTTCATTTCATCCTCGGTTGCCTCGCGCAGCAGAGCCGAAACATTGCCGTGATGGACACGGTAAACATCCGGGGCTTTATTTTTTAAAGCGATTTCACGCAGATGCGCCATGATAAATTCCGTTTCTTCCCGGCTGTTGGTGAAGATGATCGTTTTCTTGTCAAGCGTTTGCTTAAACAGATACTCAAAATGCTCGCGGTCGCCGATATCCGTGCCGGAGCTGACGTTTACGACATTGCCGCTGCCGTCTCTCTCGACAAGATCGCGTTTATCCGCGTAGTTTACAAAGCGTTCTATATGCAGCCTTACACGTTTTTTCCCCTCCTCCGTGATAGGGGCGGAGCATTCCCGCCCGGTGCCGGTATTCAGCCATTTCTGTGCCAGCGAAACGTCTCCCAATGTGGCGGAAAGACCGATCCGCCGAGGATTTACCCCGGTAAGCTGCTTAAGGCGCTCAAGAACGCAAAGCAGCTGCAGGCCCCGTACGTCGCGCATGAAATAATGCACCTCGTCTATGACGACGAATCTTAAATCGGAAAACATGGATAGACAGGCGCCGCGTTTATTGCTTATAAGGCTTTCCAGGGACTCCGGCGTGATTTGCAGCAGACCTTCAGGGTTTTTCACGAGCTTGTTTTTCAGGCTTAGCGAAGCGTCCCCGTGCCATTTTGTGACGGGGATACCGGAGTCGGCAAGCAGCTGATCGAGCCGTTTGAACTGGTCGTTTATAAGCGCTTTGAGCGGCGATATATACAGAACGCCGACCGAGCGTGATGGATTATTATACAGCTGCGTCAGTATGGGCAAGAAGGCCGCTTCCGTTTTTCCGGTGGCGGTTCCCGAGGAAAGCAGCAGGTTATCGTCGCTGTCGAAGATAACATCACACGCGGCCACCTGGATGCCCCTGAGTTCTTCCCACTTGTTTTGATAAATGTAATCCTGAATAAAAGGAGCGAGCCTGTCAAACACATTCATTCGCTATACCTCAAATTCCAGGAATTCGCTGTGTATATCTTCATCGGTGAGCCCGCCTTTTGCCATTTCAAAGCTGTTGTCTCCCAGTATCTCCGGAATGCTTTTATTCGGATTTTGATGCAGGATATTGATAAGTTCTATGAAATCGCGGATTATTTCACGCGGGGTGATATGGGTTTCGGCGCCTACGCGGTTATATTCGACCGTCAGGAAGTAGAGCAGATCGTCATGCGACAGGGAGGGAGAATAATTATAAAGCCCGGCGTGTATGTTCAGCAGCTTTTCCACAAGTATATACATTTCTTCATGCGAGAGCATCTGAAGGCGGATGATAGGGGCGGAAAGGTCCTTGATGTCGGCGGTCGCGAAATGCCCTTCGGCCAAACGGGAGCGCAGCGCTTCATAACTGAACAGGCCTTTATATTTGTCCTCAATGCACTGAGGCGTTCCGCCCATCAGAAAACCGATATGCTTTGCTTTGCCCTGCAGCACATCGTTGTACATTGTGAGAATCTTCTCGTAGTTGTTCGCTCTTGTTATTGAGTTGGGGATCTTAAAGATATTTACCAGCTCGTCAATGATGACAAGCAAGCCCTTGTAACCCGCACCGACCATAAACGCGGCAAATATTTTCAGGAAATCATACCAGGTCTCATCAGTAATGATGAAATTGATGCCCAGATCTTCCTTTGCGTCTTTCCTGGACGGATACTCTCCTCTGAACCACTTTAAAACGTTTGATTTCATCGCCGCGTCGTCCTGCCTGTAGGCCTTCCAGTATGTGACTACGGCCTTCGCGAACTCAAAACCGTTTACCATTCCCTCAAGAGAACCCGCGACCGCGTATATCTGCCGCTCGACCAGCTCGTCGAACTCCTCGCCGCAGACGCCTGTCTGAGCCTTTACGGACGCCTGAATGCCGGAAATCCATTTTTCCAGTATCAGGGGAAGAGCTCCGCCGTCGGGCTTTGATTTTGTGGAAAGATTTTGGATCAGTTCCTTATACGTTGCCAGCCCCTGGCCTTTTGTTCCGGCAAAACGCCGTTCCGGGGACAGGTCGGCATCCACTACCGCAAAACCCTTTGCCGTAGCGTAATTGCGGATCGTCTGAAGCAAAAAGCTCTTGCCGCTGCCGTATTTGCCAACGATAAAGCGGAATGACGCGCCGCCTTCCTCGATCATATCGATATCATGCAATATGGCGGCGATCTCCTGCGCGCGGCCGACCGTGATATATTCAAGCCCGACCCGCGGCACAACGCCGCCCTTTAAAGCGTTTATCAGAATGTTCGCTATCCTGCCCGGCACTTGACTTACCATACTCACCCTACCATTTTCGTAATTTGATCTATATACTCCCCGTACAAAACGAACTGATCGTCCAACAGGCTGTCGCCGATATAATCCACCGCTTTTTCGTTGATTCCGTCCGCCAGGACCTCCGGCATGATACCGCGTTCATCGGCAAATTTTTTGATTTCGGTTTCTCCGCCAAGCACGGCTGACAGCGCTTCTGTCTCTAATGAGGTCAGGGCGTTTTTTAAGCTCTCCCATACGTCGGGCGCGGACAGCGGCTCGTCGGAAGGCGGCGGTATGTCCCGCAGGGAGGTTGAGGTAGGGCCGAGAGGGCTTATAGCGGGCGCGAATTGCTCCCCGGGCTCCGTCACAATCAGCTTTTCCTGCGTTGCGAGCGCTTCCTGTCTGATTTTTATCAACGCCGCACGGTCCACCCTGACGATTGTCTTTGTCGATTCTTTGTAAAATTCCGAAACCGCGTCGCATATGATCTTTTCAAGAGACAGGCCTTTTTTGCGCAACTTCTCGATTAACGCGCCCGGAACGCCGCTGATGTCGGCGGAAAGCCTGTATTTGTATTTAACGGCCTTCCTTAAGAGCGATTCCGTTTGCTTCATGATATATCCGAGAAGCTGTCTGCCGCAATCCGCGGCGAGGACCTTGCCGAAAGAAAATTTATTATTTTTGCAGATATAGATTTCGTTTTCGGAGAGAACGACTCTCCTGTCCCCCTGCTCAAGGTGATGATAAAAAAGCGCGTCCTTAAACGGCGTCCATTCGGACATCTTCTTTTCGCTTTGATATATGTGCTCATCAAAACTTATGCCGTTGTCATCAAAGACCCGGCGCAATCTGCCGATTACGAAGCCGAAACAATCCGTTATCAGCTTAACGTTATCCCCGGCGAAAAAGGCGGATTTTCTGACATCATATTTTGACATCGCGCAAAACAAGCTAAAGCTGTCGTTTAAGTCCGCCGGTTTCGGGCAGTATCCGGCGAGACCGTGTTTATTAACGAACTCATTAAACGAATGCGGCAGCTGATAGTAGATGTGATAATCCTTGAGCCACCTCAGTACATATCTGTCAATGGTATTGTTATAAACCCGGAAAGCATTCCAGAAAGACATCAGCTTATCAAGACCGTCCTGCGGGCTGTCTGTCCCGACGTTGTTTAAAAGCTCATAAATATATAAAAAAGCGTAGGACACGGATGTGTCGGCGACATTCCCTTTCCTGACCTGCGTGCGCCATGTGAAATATGTTCGCAGCTGCTCGTATCCCATCATTTGATAATACGGATAGTACGACGAAAACGGGATTTTTTCCGCGTAATCGTCCGTAAAGTCTTTCATGAACACGGCCTGCTTATAAAAGACGGCCGCGTTATAATGACGGGTCTTAACGTCTATGTATCCCGATCGGTCATACGGAAAACGGCGCGCGCCGCAAAGACCTCTCATTTGATCAAACAGATCCCGGATTTCATCTTTTTCGGGCCGCGTAATTGTCTGAGGCTTCAGCACAAACTTTCCGACGCCCGGTATCGGGCAGGAATCATATTCTATCTCATAGAAAAGATCGTCACTTTTTACAACGCATGCGGATACATCGGCCTTCCTCGGTGAGGCGGCGGAGGTTCCGTCTGCCCCGTCACGCTGCCGTTCGGAGATTTTAAGAGATATATATTTGCCGTCTGTACTATATACGCCCATCATTTCTCCTTATCGCGTCAAACGTTATCCGACAACCCTTCCCAATACTCTCAATTCGTCATACTCGCGAATCGGGATGGGGTCATAATCGGGATTCAGCGACAAAAGACAGCCTCTGCCCAGTTTTTTTAAGTATGCCTCGTTGTTAAGAAGAAATATACCGATGCCGCCCTCATCCAGCGCGGCCTGCTCGTGTATGAAGATGATCTGCTGGTCTACAAAGCGCGGCAGCATACTCTCGCCGCTTACTCTTACCGCGTAATCGGCGCTGTCCGGTATTGTGCTTTCAACCTCGATCATCTCGAAATCACCGTCTTCGAGGTAATTGCCCCTGCCGGCCGATACGGGAGTATTATAAAGCCGCAGGAATCTTTTTTCGGAAAAAGTCTGCCGTATGTCCGCAACACGGCAAATATCGCATATAGCGAGGAAGGCTTCTACCGTGGGCTTTGATACCCCGGTCTCCCATTTGCATATCGTATACGGTTTAACCGAAAACCCTCTTTGATTTAAAAGCTCGACCAGCCGCGCTCGCGATATTTTCGCGGCCTGACGAACTTCAGATAATCTTTTTCCCAGGTCCATGCCGACACCTCTTTTATTGCCGGTATCATTTAAAATAGAAGATCAGTATTATTATACACAAATTTATGTAAAAGCAACAGTAATAATTGCAGAATCTGCAATAATCCTGTGTTCTTAATGCAGTATCTGCAAACCCGTCGGTAAATTAACATAGACCCGGAAGAGTTGGACTTTCGGTTTGCTGTATTTTATAATATAAGAATAAAGTGAACCGCGCAAAAAGCTGAGGCCGACGGGAAGCGCTATCCCTTACTTAAGCGAGTTTTATTAATGCCGGATCAGCGGCGCTCAAAGGAGAGAAACGATATGTATAAGTGCAAATATCCGCATCTGTTTTCGCCGATAACTCTGGGGAACGTTGTATTTCGAAACCGTATATTCGCGGCTCCGACCGGCTTGTTCTTCGGCGACGTGAACCACAGACCAGTCAATGAGAATATGCGCTTTTACGAGCGCAAGGCGAAGGGCGGAGCTGCCTCCGTGTGTGTCGGAGACGCGATGGTGGACAAAGAGCATATGCACGGCTCGTACAGTCTGTCTCTGGACACCCCGGACATAATGCCCGCGATGAACCGTTTGTCCGGCCTAATATCACGCCACGGAGCCGTTGCCGCGATAGAGTTTTTCCATCCCGGTTCGGCCGCGAATACGGCGCCGGGCGTCCGGCCTTTCGGGCCGCAGGACGGGATAGTAGAGGGCGCGCTCGGTCATCCCCCGGTAAAGGTCAGGGCGCTCGACCGCGAAGGGATGGATAAAATCATTATAAAGCACGCGGACGCGGCGCGCATCGCTAAAGCCTGCGGGTTCGGAATGGTTTTTCTGCACGGCGGACACGGATTTTTGATGCACCAGTTTATGTCGCCGACATTAAATCACCGGACGGATGAGTACGGCGGTTCGTTTGAAAACCGCATGCGCTTCCCGATAGAGATAATAAAAGCGGTTCGGGCGGCGGTAGGTCCGGGCTTTCCGATCGAGATGCGCATTTCGGGCAGCGAGGTGTATGAGGGCGGCTATGGTATAGACTACGGCTGCAAAATAGCCGAGGCGCTCGACGGGCTCGTTGATCTGATACACGTCTCGGCCGGGTCGCATGAGGACGCGCGGGTGTTTACCGTGACGCATCCGTCGATGTTCCTGGAGGACGGCGTAAACGTGAAGTATGCCGCCGAGGTTAAAAAACACGTTAAGATATCAAAGGTCGCGACGATCGGCGCGCTGTCGGATCCGGAGCTCTTAGAGGAGATCATAGCCGGCGGCAAGGCCGACGTCGTCGAGCTGGCGCGCGGTATCATATGTGACCCCGACCTGCCGAACAAGGCACGTGAGGGCCGCGAAGACGAGATCGTACACTGCATGCGCTGCCTGACCTGCTTTTCAAATCTTATACGACACGGTCAGATCGTATGCGCGCTGAACACGGAGATTGAAAACGCCTCCGAGCATATCTGCGCCATGCCTGCCTCAAGCCCGAAAAAGGTGCTGGTTGTAGGCGGCGGCGTAGCGGGTATGGAGGCTGCGATAACCTGCGCGGATCGCGGACACGAGGTCGTGCTTTGCGAGAAGTCCGGAAAGCTCGGCGGCGTTTTGCGGTGCGAGGACGATGTGCCGTTTAAAAAGCATCTGAAAGGGTACCTCGATCTGCAGGAAAGAAACATAAAAAAGCGCGGCATCAGAGTGATGACCGACACGGAGGTTACAAGGGAATTCGCCGAGCGGATGGCACCCGACGCGATTATTGCCGCGACGGGGTCACGGCCTCTCATACCGGATATACCCGGTATTGAGCGCGCGGTTTTGGCGAAGGATGTGTATTTATGCCCGGATAAAGCGGGGCGCAAAACCGTTATTCTGGGCGGAGGGCTCGTAGGCGCGGAGCTCGCGATATATCTGGGCGGGCTCGGACGAGAGGTGACCTTAATCGAAATGCTGCCGAGCGTTAACGTAGGAGACAATATGCTGCACGGCATGGCGATAGGAATCGAGCTTGGCCGTTTGGGCATAAAGCTCGCTTTCGGGACGAGGATCGTTGAGATAAATGACAAAGGCGTTGTCGGCCGGAACGCGGACGGGAGAGTATTCTTCGAGGCGGACACGGCGGTAAACGCGCTCGGGATGCTGCCGGGAAGCGACGCGGCGGAGAAGCTGCGCTTTTGCGCGCCGATCTTCCATATGATAGGCGACTGTCTGGCCGTTAAGAACATCTATGAGGCTACCCGCACGGCGCATCAGATAGCGCTTGATATCGGTTAAGAACCTAAAGGAAAACAAACGGGTATGAAAAAGCGCGGATGTAGCGGCACCCGGTCGGTGCATTACAGCTGCGCTTTTTCGGTGATAACGGCGGGAAGGTGCGCCGGAGGCGGATGATGCCGGAGGTCAGCCTTTTACATCAGGGAAGCTCGCGACCATATCCCTTATTTGTTGAGCGGTCGGATACTCAAGGTTTTCATCGACTTTTTGATCTGCCGAGACCAGCGCGACATAGGTAGGCATATCACGCTTTCTAATAATCCGCTTATACTTTTTAATATCGGTCAGAAGCTTGTTTATCGCGTAATCCGCCTGATCGGGCGTTTTCGCCAATTTGCAGTAGAGTTCCTTACATGTCAGAAACGGGATGAGCACAGTCGGTTCGCTCTCCTTGGGGAACAGCTCCAGCATTAGCTTGACAAGCTTATCTCTCTGCGCCTGACCGAAAGGAAAAGCCCACTTTTCATAGGTCTCCATCTCCTGCTTTTGCTGCTCCTTGCTTTTCCATGAAAATAAGTTAATGTCCCCGAGCGCCATGAGCAAGTCCCCCTTCATTTGTAAATGTGAGCGAAAAGGTTACCCGGTGTCCGGGACAATAATATCATATCCGTATTTGTACGGCAACATTATGCGAGCCAATACACGGCAGGGCGGGCGATTATTGAAAGCTGAAAGGGAAATGCCGAATGCAGATAGTTAAAGTAAAAGACCGTGATAAAAAACAGTACATGGAGCTGCTGCTTATCGCGGATGAACAGGTGAGCATGATAGAGAAATATCTGTACCGGGGCGAGATGTTCGCTTTGCTCGATGATGATTTAAAGTCGCTTTGTGTCGTTACTCGGGAGGGGGACGGTGTTTTTGAGATAAAGAATATTGTTACCGTACCCGAATATCAGCGGAAGGGATACGGACAGCGTCTGATCTCATTTGCCACCGATTACTGCGCGCGCTCCGGCAGCGAGCTGTATGTCGGAACGGGCGAGAGCCCGATGACACTGGGTTTCTACGAAAAATGCGGATTTAAAAGATCCCACGTCGTCAAAGGCTTTTTTACGGACAATTACGACCACCCCATGTATGAAAACGGAAAGCGGCTGACGGATATGATCTATTTATTAAAACGGCTGCCGCCCGGGGTGGACTGAACACCG
>JAAYBW010000130.1 GCA_012729975.1 Clostridiales bacterium | reverse complement strand
CTACGCCTACAAGGACGATCAAAGCCAGAGCAAGAACTGCCGCTCCCGATCTGTTCTTCTTTTTTTTCACGCTCTTCGTCTTCGCTTTGCTCTTGCTCGGAGAAGTGCGGGTATCATATTTTGATTTTGAGCTGACTATTTTAATATAAATCACCGTCCGGGCGTTTTATCACGCCAATAATATATACCGTTCAAATACAAAATGAAATTACAACGGAGTTAATTTTATCAACAATAGAGTAACTGATACATCAATACAGGGTGGTAAAATAATCTTCTTTGCGCCAGGGTGAGCCAACGTTGAATTTCTGTTCGGACTGCACATCCAGAAGCTCGCCTATAAGCTGATTTGAAAGCAGAAAGCCTGCGGGCGTTAAGCTCCAGCGGCCGTTTACAAGGCGCGCATAGCCACTTTTCATATAACCTTCCAACAGTTCCCGTATCGGCTTGAAGCTGCTTTGGTAAAACGAGCCGTACTCTTCCTCGCTTATTCCGTTAACCGTCCGCAGGCCGAGCATAAGATATTCGCTGACCCGTTCATACGCTGTTATCTCTTCAAGATGGGTTATTATGGGGGCACTCGCGTCCATAACGCTGCTTATATACTTTTCGACATCGGCTATGCAGGTGAAGCGCCGCCCGCCGACGTCCGATGAGGCGGAGGCTCCGAAGCCGACGTATTCTCCGAGCTGCCAGTATTTGAGGTTGTGTTTTGATTCGCAGCCTTTTTGCGCGAAATTTGATATTTCATACTGCACATAGCCCTGAGCGGCCAGCGCGTCCACAGCGTACAGATACATGTCCGCCTGAAGGTCGTCGTCCGGCAAAACGGGGGAACCGGAGTATCTGAAAAGCGGCGCTCCCTCCTCAAGGTGCAGGCCGTAGCAGGATATGTGCCGGGGCGAGAGCGCCATTGCTCTTGAAAGCGTGTCCACCCAGTCCTCGCGGGTCTGCGCGGGCAGACCGTATATGAGATCAAGGCTTATATTGTCAAAGCCCGCCTCCCGGGCGTTCGCCACGGCCTCGCGTACATGCTCGAATTTGTGCCTGCGTCCGATGAAAGCGAGGATAGTGTCGTTTGCCGACTGAGCGCCTATGGAAACACGGTTGAAGCCCGCGTTTCTCAGGCGCCGCAGGTCTTTTTTAGTAAGGCTCTCGGGATTTGCCTCAAACGTGACCTCTGCGCTTTTGAGTATCGGAAGGCGGCGTTTCATAAAATCGAAAAGGGCGTCCAGCCTGTCGGCTCCGTAGTAGCTGGGCGTGCCGCCGCCGAAATAAACAGTATCGGCCGCGTAGCCAACCAGGCGCGGCCCGAATTCGCCGATATGCCTCAAGAGAGCCTCCTGATAAGACGGGATGAGCTCGTCTTTGCCGGCCGTCGTGCAAAAGTCGCAGTATCCGCAGCGCGAGGCGCAAAACGGTATATGTATATAGATGCCTATGGGCTTTGCCGTCACCGCCATGCCCCCAGTTGCGGCAGAATCGTCCGCTTTTTTATATGACGTGAAATCCGCCGGAAAGTTTCGTAGGAGGTTAATGGTATAACAAAACTTATGTTATGTCAATTGATTTGCACGATGAATTTTTTGCGGCGCGACAGGCTTCGTCCCGCTTTGCGTTTCGGACAAGGTATAGTCATGATACGGTAAGGTACAATTATGCGGGCGTCGCCGCGGTGTTTTGCGGCTGTGCCCGCCGGGTCCGGCGGATCGGAGGACGAAGATGAGAAAACTGAAGAAAACCATGTTCACAATTCTTGCTGCGCTGTCTGTCATATCCGGAAGCAGCGGAGAGCTCCATATGTCCGCGGCACAGACAAGCACGCCGCCCGAGCAGCCCAAACCCGTCAGCCCGATTTCACAGACGGGAACCGGACAGCTTACCCGCAGCAAAATCAATCGGGAGACCCGGCCTTTCTCCTCGCTTATATACTTCGGAGAGGAGGGGGCGCCGACAAGGGAGACCGCAGCGCTCATCGCCTTTGAATACCTTATTTCGGCGGGCTGGGAAGTTCCCGAAGAAGCGGGGAACCTGTCCATGTTCGAGGATGGGAAAATCGTTTCTCCCGAGGCCGCCCCGGCAATGGCGGAGCTGGTGCGCTTGGGTGTCCTCGCCTCCGTCGGCGGAAAACTGCTGCCGAGAAAGACAATGACACAGGCCGAGGCGCGAAAGCTCGCGGAGGATGTCATAGACCTGAAAACAGCCGGAGCGAATCCGCTCGGAGCGCTCGTGCCGGACATAACTGCTCAGGAGGCCTTCGCCGGGAGACTGCGCTGTGTGTTGTCGGCCATGCTCAGCCAGGGCAAGGAACGCCTTGAGGGAGCTCCGGACGCGAGCCTTGCCACGCTCGCGATTTATCTGGCGTATACCTCCGGAGGCTTACCGGAAGCGGTATGCCGTTTTTCCGGCAGGAATGCCGTCATCATAACCCAGACAGGCTATGTCAGCGCTTATAACTCGCTGTTCGCCGGCGGCGAGCCTTGTCCGCCCGTTCCGTCTGCGACCGGGGATAACATGCAGGTGCTCGGCGAGTATATAGTTTTCTGGCTCGGCGATGATATGGGCATAACCCTCAGCTGCGGAACGCTTATGCGCGACGGCGAGGAAGGCTTCTCACTGTGGTGTACTCTCAGGCGGGACGGGGAATATCTATGCACGGCGAAAGTAGGCCTTGAGCCCCGCGAGGGAACGCTCCCGGTCGTAAGCTCGGCGGAGTTTGCCTGGGGCTGACTTCATCAGAGCTCTGTAAAGTACCTGTTAAACAACATG
>JAAYBW010000129.1 GCA_012729975.1 Clostridiales bacterium | reverse complement strand
GTATAACCACGCGGCCAAGGTCATCGATCCTTCTGACTATTCCGGTTGCCTTCATATTTATAGTCCTCCTGTGAATAGTTGGTTGCCCTGCAGTAGTATTCGCAGTATTGACCATGATATGCAGAGGTTTGCCGATCATATGCCGCAATTTACTGTGTTTCCCACAGATCACGGCGAAAATCCGAAGACGCGCGAATCTTGTCATATTAATAAATTTTACTGGTTTGTTTAAGACTGCTATGTTATTATAATATCCAGTTGGATATCGCTTTAAATAAATTGTAATGGGGGAAAGGTATATGGCAAAGCTAAGCATAGTCGAAGGCATCGGTGATATTTACGAAGCCAAGCTGAAAGCGGTCGGTGTAAACTCCCTGGAAGCCATGCTCGCCGCCTGCGCCACAAAAAAGGGCAGGACGGAACTCGCGGAAAAAGCGGACATATCCGAAAAGCTTATACTCAAATGGGCAAACCACGCGGATCTCATGCGTATAAAAGGAATCGGCGGAGAGTATTCGGAGCTTCTGGAGGCTGCCGGGGTGGACACGGTGCCTGAGCTGGCAAACCGCAAAGCCGAAAATCTCTTTAAGAAGATGCGGGAAACAAACGACCAGAAGTCCCTCGTAAGAAAGCTTCCCACCGAGGCGCAGGTAGCCGATTGGATCAAACAGGCGGCCGACCTGCCCCGAGTACTTCAGTATTGATGAGGTGGCGCAACAATGAAAAAGCTGCTCAAAGAGTTTAAAGACTTTGCGCTCAAAGGGAACGTTATCGACCTTGCCGTCGCCGTTGTCATCGGCGGAGCTTTCGGAAAAATCGTCGCTTCGCTTGTAAATGATATTATCATGCCGTTAATAGGCTGGCTTTTGGGCGGCGTCAGCTTCACGGATCTCAAATACGTCATAACCCCGGCGAGCGGAGACGTAGCGGAGGCGGCGATTTATTACGGCGCTTTCATCCAGACCATCGTTGATTTTCTTATAATCGCCTTCTCAATATTCCTTTTCATCAAGCTTTTTTCGGTGGCTAAAAAGAAGAAGGAAGAAGCCCCGCCCGCTCCGCCGGCAGCCGCGCCTGAGGTCGTTCTTCTCGAGGAGATACGTGACCTGCTGAAAACAAAATAACAGGAGAGTAATATTATGGATATAAAAGCAAAAATCGAAGAGATAATAAATAAAGTCAAATCGGACAAGGATTTCGCCGCGAATTTCACCAAGGATCCGGTCAAAGCCGTAGAGTCTGTGGTGGGAGTGGATCTGCCGGACGATAAGATAAACGCCATTATAACCGGAGTAAAAGCGAAGGTATCTCTCGATAAGGCCGACGGCTTGCTCGGAAACATAAAGAAGCTGTTCTGACAAGCATTGGTATAAGTATAACAGACATAACGCCCTCCCAGGCCGGATGTACGGCAGGGGAGGGCATTTTAATGGTTAAGTTGTATTTTGGCTCCGTGCGCAGTATTGAAAAAGAAAGAAGTACATCTGAGTAACAACCAGACAGATGATGATCCGCGCGAGCCACCATGGTTATAGATTAATAAAGAGAAATTGCGCAGCCGTCTTCTCCTCCCGTGACAAGGGGGAAACCGAGAGCGACCCAGGCGGAAGTTCCTCCTATGACGTTGATAACGTGATCCGACCCGCTCAGGCTCCGCATGAGGCTGGCCGCCAGCAGCGATCTGTTGCCTGAATTACATATAAAAGCCACGGGCTTATCGCCTGTAAGCGTATGAAATTCGCTTCTCACATCGGGCGCGGGAATGTGCCTGGTGCATTCTATATGGCCGCTGTCCCACTCGCTTTTGAGCCTTGTGTCCACCAGAAGGATTTCACCTTTTTCATGGCGCTCTTTTGCTTCGGTCACCGATATGTTTTCCAGCCTCGCGGTTATAAGTCCGCTTGAGACATAAGCCGGCATACCGCCCCTTAAATAACCCGCGACGTTGTCAAGACCGACGCTGTAAAGCAATTTAAAGACAAGGGGGAGCTCCTTTATGTCATCAACTACCAGAATTATCGGCTTGTCCGGCGGAAGCACCCATCCGGAAAAGGTGGCGAAATTGCCCTTGAGGCTCAGACCGTAAGCGCCGGGTATGTGTGCCGCGCCGAAAGAAAGCTGGTCGCGTGTGTCAGCAACGACACAGCCCGAGCGGCTCAGGCTGAGAAATTCTCCCGGCGCGTAAGCCACCGGCTTGGGAAGCCTTGATACGGCGGGAGCGCCTTTTGCGTTTATCCGCGAGCAGCGTGAAAAGTGGTCGGGAGCCTCGGGCATTCCGTCAAGGAATGTATTGACGAATACTTCCTTCGGATGTATTCGCATGGCGGGGTTATGCATTTTCTCGGTTCCGATCGTAGAGGAAAGCTTTGAGGAAAGGGCTCTGCCGCAAAGCGAGCCGGCCCCGTGAGCGGGATAGAGCTCTATGTTGTCTCCGAGCGTTTCGAGCCTTCTGAGGCTG
>JAAYBW010000128.1 GCA_012729975.1 Clostridiales bacterium | reverse complement strand
CTAATATGATTTTCAGACCGTTACCCCAAAAAAGAAGAATGATAAGTGTAGCGAGTAGGGTAATTCTTTCGGTGTTTATTTTGATTATATCTTTGGGAGCTTGCTGGTTTTCCGCATTTATTTTTTCGGGTGCGGGATTTTGAAAGAAATATTTCAAGTGCCGGTCCGCAGATTATCACTGTGAAGTGGAAATCCGGATGCGATGTAAACAAGCCGGATGAAATCGATTATAAGCTCGTGCCGCAGTTCAATGTTTCCATTGCAGGCTAATCTGTCGGTCAAAATCATTTTGTGTGAATTGACATATCGGAACTGAATCTATATAGTCAAATGGTGCCCTCTGCACCGCGGCCAATCCCGGGCGAAGCATATATATTTGCGCGAATAACCTCCCGGCATGGAGCAAAACGTTCTGTCCGGCGGGTCAAATGAATAAATACCGGAGGTCATTATATGCAGCCAAATCAGTCTACAGGAATGTTGTCCGTATTCCGTCCTCCACTGTGCTTTGAACTGACCGGCAGGCAGTTCACGCTGGTGTTTGACGACGGGGATGACCGTACTCTGGTCTTCAAGGACCGCAAGAAGATTTCCTTCGGAACGGCGGGGGAAGAAAAGGAATACGACTGCGATTGCCTTAAGATAGCGGACCGCTGCTACTTCGTAAATTTCGAAGACCCCACCCTGCGTCCGAGGTTAGGCATCACGCTGGTGCTGGACCTTGTGCAGGATCTTGTCACGATGGCTCTAGCGCACCTCTATGTAAATCCGAAGTTTCCGGGAATGCCCTCCATCGATTATGTATTCGGCGGTATCATGCGCGAAGACGGCACTGTGCCCGCCGCCCGCCACGGTTACACCACAGATCTCGTGGGAAAATCCATCAGCTGGAACTACGGACGCTTTGATATTGCCCATGTTTACGCCACGGAGCATTATTACCGTGTCGCTTTCACAGCCCGCGGCCTTGCCCGCGCGTACAGAGGCAGGCCGGAGCTCCGGCAGTCCCAAAATATGCGGTACACGGCTCCGGAGGATGTATACGAGGACTACTTCAGTCCGATAAAGATCCGCGACCGTATTTATCTCGTGGGGCTTCTTGAAACGGTGAAGGCTCAAAAAACCGGTCACGGCAACAGCGTTCTGGTGCTTATGAACCTCGACGGAATGCACGATGTCGGCCGCTCCTTCGGCTCCAACAGCGAGGGCGGAAACGGAAACAATACCCTCGGCGCTTTCGGCGTCTGGCACGACGCAAGCGATGTGCTAGCTAAGAAGAGCTCTCTTTTCATCCGTTAAAACAGAAAAATACGAGGTAATTGATATGGTAAAGAATTTATTCGATTATGTTTCCGACGGAGGAAGAAATCTCCTCTTCGGACTCCCCTCAACAGAAGAACTCGTCGGAAGATCGGCGTTTCTCCCGGACGGTACGGAGGTTCGCTTCGGAGATGAGCTTGCCGTTAAATGCGATGACGATCTGTTTCTTATAGATATGGCGGGAAAAATTCTTCTCGCGGAAGAGCTTCCGGATGGAAGCCTGAAGGTGCTGGACACCGAAAAGACGACGGCGGGTGCGTCCGCGCTTCCCGAAGCCCTCGAGGGCTGGGAATCCGAACTCTCTTTTGCCTCCGGGTACATCCTCACCGCCGTCTTCGAAGACGGTACGCTTACCCTCAGCCCGTCACCGGAGCCGGTCGTATCCAGCCCCTTTGCGTCCGATGATGAGCCGGCGCCTCCCGAAGCCCCGGAAGCTCCCGCCGCACCCCCGGTGACGCTTTCTCTTCAGGCCGTTGAAACCGGCGAAAAGCGCTTCCTTCTTCGCTTTCCGGAGACCGGCGAAACCGTCTTTCTGGATGCGCGCCGCTTCCTGCTCTACGGCATTTTGCGCGGCCGCATCGTGGCCGGCTTTGTGGAATTGCCCCCCAAGGAATAAAGAATCAATGCCCCGAAACCGCGCAGAAGCCCGGAAAACCGATAATAACGGCGCACCCCTCGCATGGCGGAATAAACCGTGCGGGGGGTGTTTGACATCCTCTGCGAAAGTGTCTAAAATGTATGTCGAATTATGGGGAAAAAGAATGAGTTTATATGGAACATTTTGTAGAGTTTCAAAATGTAAAAAAAGTCTATAAAATGGGCGAGGTCATTATAGAGGCCCTGCATGATGTGAACTTTTCCATCGAAAAGGGAGAAATCTGTGTCATCGTCGGCCCGTCGGGCGCTGGCAAAACCACGCTGCTTAACATTCTCGGCGGGATGGACAGGCTGACGGAGGGCAGGGTATTCCTCGACGGGGCGGAGATCTCTTCCTATTCCAGACGGGAGCTCACCGGCTACCGCCGCCACGACGTGGGTTTTGTGTTTCAGTTTTATAACCTTATCCAGAATCTGGCCGCTGTTGAGAACGTGGAGCTTGCGGCCCAAATCTCCGTCAGCCGGCAAGCGGATTCTGCTGGAGCGTGTGACGTTCATCTGGAAGCACGTCAAATTTCTGCACAAGGTGTCCATCCGCAAAATTCTTCGCTATAAAAAGCGCCTTGTCATGATGATCCTCGGTATCGGCGGCTGCACGGCGCTGCTGCTGACCGGCTTCGGCATCCGTGACTCCATCAAGCCCATCGTCGATTACCAGTACGAGGAGATAGACATTTACGACGCCTCGGTCACGTTCCGGAAAGCCCCGGATGAAGAGGCGCGCGGTGAGTTCCTGGCCGTCGGCGGCGACAGAATTAAGGATGCCGTCTTTCTCTATACGGGAAGCATGGATGTGGCGGCGGGAGGTAAAACCCAGTCCGTGAACATTGAGGTGTCCGATACGCCCATAGATAAATTTGTCGGCCTTCACACAGGCGAAACGGCGCCTGCGTGGCCGGGAAACGGAGAGGCGGTCATCGATTACCGCCTTGCCCTCGACTGCGGGCTCTCCGTCGGCGAGAGCATCACGCTATCCGATTCTGATTTAAATACGCTCACGGTGACGGTGACCGATATTTTCGATAACTAAATCTACGACTATGTGTATCTGAGTGCCGATACATTTGCACATCAGTGGGGCAGGGAACCGGAGTATAAAACCGCCTATGTGAACTTCGCGGAGGGCATCGACGAACACGCCGCCGCCGCGGTGCTTCTGGGCGCTTATGACGCTGTCAGCGTCAAAATAAACGACGACATGCGCACCCGCGTCGGAAGCATGCTCGACAGCATGGACTATGTGGTTTTGATAGTTCTTGTCTTCGCGGGCGCTCTTTCGTTTATTGTTCTCTACAACCTGACAAACATCAGCATCACGGAGCGCCTGCGCGAGATCGCGACGCTCAAGGTGCTGGGCTTCTATTCAAATGAGGCAGCCGCATATGTGTTCAGGGAAAATCTTGTGCTGACCGGGATCAGCGCGCTTATCGGACTTCCTATGGGCATTGCCCTGCTGCGCTACGCCATGTCCCAAATAAAGATAAGCTCGATGTATTTCGGCTGCCGTCTGGCACCGCTCAGCTACCTGTGGTCTATAGTACTGACCTTCGCGTTCGCCTTTGTCGTAAACTTTTTCCTCTCGTTCAAACTTGAACGCATCAACATGGCCGAATCCCTCAAAGCCATCGAATAGCGCTATTGTTAAGCATAGCTCTTTTTTATGCCCATGCTTTTGGTTATATAAACAATTCTTTTTCCGGCTATGAAAATGCCTGGCAACATTAATGATATAATGATATTATTCTTATATCGGATATCGAAAAGGAGCAGACAACCTTGAGTGTTTCGAATATATTGTCGCTGCTGACAGGCATCGCGCTATTTCTGTTCGGGATGTCGTTAATGGGCGAAGGGATCAAGAATGTCGCCGGAGGAAAGCTCGAGTCGGTATTGTGGAAAGTATCGGGCACACCTGCCAAAGGCGTGCTTATGGGAACGGTTGTCACATCGATCATTCAGTCATCCTCCGCGACGACTATCATGATGGTCGGCTTTGTCAATGCAGGCATTATGCAGGTGTTCCAGGCGATCGGCGTGATCATGGGTGCGAACATCGGCACAAGCATCACGGGATGGATACTTTGCCTTTCCTATATCGGAAGCGATACCAGCGGTTTGGTACAGCTTTTTTCTACGGCAACGCTGACGGCCGTCGTAGCGCTCATCGGCATCGCACTTCGGATGTTCGGAAAAAGAACCGCCAGCAAACATGTGGGCGACATCATGCTCGGTTTCGCGATTTTGCTTTTCGGTATGTCGGTCATGAGTTCCTCGGTAGCGCCGCTTAAGCAGAATGAGGCTTTTATCAGCTTGCTGACCCGTTTTTCAAACCCATTCCTCGGCATTATAGTGGGTATTGTCGTGACGGTGATCATACAGAGTAATTCAGCTGCGGTTGGGATTTTGCAGGCATTATCCGTCACCGGCGCGATCAGGCTTTCCGTTGCATTTCCGATAATTCTCGGTATGGGGATCGGCGCGGCGGCTCCCGTGCTTCTGTCCGCTATCGGGGTGAATAAAAACGGCAAGCGAACCGCGCTGATCTATTTATTCAACGATCTTTTCGGCGCGATCATCTGGGGGAGCGTTTTCTATATCGCTGATGCTTTTTTCAGGTTTGATTTTGTGAACCTGACTATGGGGCCCGTTACCATCGCGATTCTTAACTCAGCTTTCAGAATCGCAACCGTCGCCGTGCTGATGCCCTGCGTGCCCCTGCTCGAGAAACTGGTATTTTTACTTATTAAGGCTACGGACGCAAAGCATGCACCGGACCTGGTTGACCGGCTTGACGAGAGGCTCGTAGAGCATCCTGCCATAGCAATCGCCCAGTGCCGGGAAGCACTCAATGATATGGCGTATAAAGCAAAGCAAAACATCTCTCGGGCCTTCGAACTGATATATAATTACAGTGAAAGCGGATATTTGGAGCTGCAGGAGAAAGAAAAAGAAGTTGACCATTACGAGGACAAGCTCGGAACATATCTTGTGAAGCTGACCGGAAAGGAGCTTACCCGAGTCCAGACCCAGGAAATTTCCAAATTCCTGCATACCATCAGCGATTTTGAGCGGATCAGCGACCACTCGGTAAATCTTTCGGAAGTCGCAAAAGAGATTTTCGAGAAAAAGTCGGAGTTTTCCGGCGAGGCCAAGCGGGAGCTTCGAGTGATCGAAGCGGCCATCGCAGAGATCGTGTCAATATCCTTCGAAGCCTTTACTAACAATGATATGGATCTTGCCTACCATGTCGAGCCGCTCGGACAGCTCATCGGCGTGCTTTGCGACGAGGTGAAACTCCATCATATCAATCGCGTTCAGAGCGGCGCCTGCACGTTGAATCTGGGGTTTATATTCAACGACCTGCTTACCAATTACGAGCGCGTATCCGACCATTGCTCAAATATCGCCGTCGCGATGATCGAACTGCAATCGGACTCTTTTGATACACACGAGTACCTAAACAGCGTGAAATCGCTTCGGACAGGCGTTTTTAATCAATATTTCGACGAATACAGAAAGCGGTTCAACCTGGATCAGGAGAAGCAGCCGGGTGTTCCGCCCGGGGTGTAATCAGTCGTTTCGAACCTGACCCGTTTTTAAAGCGACACACGATTCATACAGGAGCTTTTCATCCGAATAAAAAGGAACCGACAAATTGCATATGTTCTATTCGGAGATTATTGACTAAACTCGCGCATTAACGGCAGGTGGACATATTGAAATGAAAAAGGCGTATGATTTATAAAGCTGCCAGGACAGCATTACATACGCCGGCAAAGTGACCAGGTTCACTGCCGGTGTTTTTTTTTGTGCCCGGAATCGGGAGAAATGTAAAGCGCATGGAACCTAAGACAAGAAAAAGAGGCCGCTTCTGACCCGGATGAGCACAGAGCTTTGAATAAGCCGTTGTCGGTCATTAGCCTCTTGTCGGGTGCTTTACGCCTCTATTACCCCGCATAGGCAGCCATCGTTCATAATCGGAAAGAGTCGAACTTCGGTTAAATCCTCTTTTTGATCTTGGAGTTGGCGCTGTTATTTTATATAATATTTGTTCAGCAGACATCACCTGACTGTTGCTTTCGCATTTTCGGTTATGCGGCCTGTCCACATTTCAATACAGAGGAGAATGACGATGAATAAGCAGCGCGGTTTTTTCAAAAGCACAAACGGAATAGACGACATCTGCTACTATAAATTCCTTCCGGAGGGCGAGGTGCGTGGCGTTTTCCAGATAGTGCACGGCATGGCTGAACACGCCGGGAGGTACGAGGGCTTTGCAGGCTATCTCTGTGACAGAGGCTTCGCCGTTTACGCGCATGAGCATGTCGGACACGGCGGCAGCGTTAAGGACGAGGCGCGTCTCGGAATTTTCGGCGACGGTGACTCGAGTGTTATGGTCGGGGATGTCCGCAAAATGTGCTGCATCGCGAGGGAGGAAAACCCCGGCAGGAAGCTTATACTCCTGGGACACAGCATGGGCAGCTTCGTTTCCCGCATTTTCGCCTCCGAGAACGGCAGCATGCTCGACGGCTTCGTGATAAGCGGCACCGGCTGTGCGAACCCCGCTGTGAAAGCGGCGCTTGCGCTCGTAAAGGTCATGAAAATCTTTAAAGGCAAGGACTTTCGCAGTGTGTTTATGAACAAAATGGCGTTTGGAAAATACAACGACAGATACGAGACGCACCGCACCGAGTTTGACTGGCTGACCCGTGATGAAAAAATCGTAGACGACTACATAGCAAGTCCATACTGCGGCTTCATTTTCTCGCTCAACGGCATGGAGGCGCTGCTCGAGCTAAACGGGAAAAGCAATCGGCCCGAGACCTTTCAAAAGACCCGCAAGGATCTTCCGATCTATATCGTGAGCGGCTGTATGGACCCGGTGGGCAACTTCGGCGAGGGCGTGAAGAAAGTGTACGCCGATTACAAAGCCGGCGGAAAAAAGAACATCGAAATGAAGCTATACCCCGAGTCCCGCCACGAGCTTATAAACGAGTTTAATAAGTCGGAGGTCTTCGACGACATTTTAACCTTTGCCTTGCGGATAGTCGGATCGTATAGCACTGTTTAGAATCAATAATAGAGATTATCGGCAGAAAATACCGATGCATCGTCCGGTTT
>JAAYBW010000014.1 GCA_012729975.1 Clostridiales bacterium | reverse complement strand
CGCGGTCGGCCCGCTCGTTATGGGAGTGGCGGGCGCCGCCTGGTCGGCTTTTTTCGCGCAGCTCGCGGCGGCCGTTTTTGCCTGCGTCTCGCTGCTGCGCCGCTTAAAGACCGTACGCACCGATGATAAGGTTTCTTTTTTCGACAGGAGTCTGCTTCTGCTGATGAGCCGTGTGGCGGTGCCGAGCATACTGCAGCAGGCCTGTGTCGCCTTTGCGCACACATTGGTGCAAAGCCTCGTAAACACATACCCGACAGCTGTTATCGCCGGTTATGAAGCAGCCTCGAAAACTCAGAATTTCGCCTACATGAGCCTTAACACGCTCGGCACCGCCTTATCCGCATTCGCCGCGCAAAATCACGGAGCGCAAAAGCACGAGCGCATAAAGAAGGGTTATATCGCCTCCACCGCGATATGCCTGGGCCTTACCGCTCTGGTCGTCCTTATACTGCAGGTTTTTCCAGGCGCTTTAATCGGTTTGTACGTCGACTCCGGCGCCGAACCGGTCGTAATGGAAGTCGGAATCCGTTTCCTGCGCATAGTGTCCCCCGCCTATTTTATCATCTGCTTTATCATCACCGCGGGCGGCCTGCTTCGCGGCACGGGCCGCGTAGGTACTTTTTTGGGTCTGACCGTTATAGACTTCACCGTTCGTGTCTCCATGTGCTATTTTTTAACCTGGGCGCTCGGGAGCTATACGGGTCTTTTCTGGGCCTGGTACTTCGGCGCCGGCGTGGAAGCCGTGCTGCTTATAATCATTTTCGCCCGCTCAAGGCTCTCCTCCGCTCCGCAGCCGCGTTTATTGCCCCCTAAGGAGGTCTTCCGCTATGACACCTGAACTGATATCGTTTCTTAAAAGTAAAAAGGCCCCCCAAAAGTTCCTGCCCGGGGAGATCATATTTCACCAGGGGGACGAGGCGCGCGAATTATTTTATCTGATATCGGGACTCTCTTTAACTTACACAATACTGGAGGACGGACGGGAGCGCAACATACTTATTTCCTGGCCCGGCAGGCTTTTCGGAGGATCCACTTTTTTTGAAGGCGTGAACAGACGCGCCTCCGCCATCGCGCTGAAGACCTGTGAGGTCATCCCCATAGATCGTGAACTTTATGAGGAATGCCGCAGGGAAGTGCCGAATTTTACGGATATAATCATTTCCGAGCTTTCCAAGGACGTGGGGGTGCTCTTTGAGCAGCTGGTCGACAGTTCTCTGCTGAGCGCGGACATAAAAGTAGCCCGCTTCATCTGCCGCAGAATAGTGCACGGTCAGTGCTCCGTGCTTGACGGAAAGCCCGTTTTGGACTACACCCAGGATTTTATCGCCAGCGTGCTCGGTCTTTCCCGCTGGTCGGTAAGCAACGCCCTGTCCTCTTTCAGAGAGATGGGCTGGATATCGACAAACTACGGCAAGCTTGTTGTGCTCGATGCCGACAGTATCAGGCGCTTCGGATATGAAGAGGGATAATCCGGCAAAATAAACGCCGCTCAGTTGAGCTTGCGGCCACGATGGTTTATGCCGGCCTATATGTATTACTTATAATGAGTTAGGAAATTTCGGCCGTGCACGCCGGGCGCGGCACGACCCTAGGCAGTGCTTATCCCGCTATCGCTTTCGGGCGGGATGTATCTGCCCCTTTAAGAGGAGATGGCTTATTTGAAAAAACCAGGTCTTCGGGCCGCAGCGCTTTTGCTGTCATTTCTGCTTTGCGCTGCCTGTATACCCACGGCGGCCGCCCGTTCGGCATATGTTTTCGAGGACGAAGCCGCGGCGATACTCGAAAAGCTCGGTATTTATGAAGGAACCGGCGACGGTTACGCTCTGGATAAAGCGATCTCCCGCGAGGAGTCCGCGGCTTTGTTGGTGCGGCTTTCCGGCATGAGGGAAGCTGCCGAGGAAGGCAGGTACAAGTGCGGCTTTGCGGACGTAACGGACTGGGCAGAGGGCTATGTAGGCGCGGCCGCGGCCCTGAGCATCGTAAACGGCCTGCCGGACGGCAGTTTCGGCGGCAGTAACCCGACATCCGCCCGTGACTTCTGCGCGATGCTTCTGCGTGTGCTGGGCTACGGCGGCCGCTTTGACTGGAAGGATTCCGTTGATGCGGCAATCAGGCTCGGACTGACGAAGGACACCTTTGAATCAGGCGTATTTTTACGCGGTGATGCCGCTTCGCTTATATACGCCGCTTTGATCTGCGATACATACGGCGGGCCGAAACTGGTCGAAACGCTTTACGAGTCAGGCGCGATATCGCGCGAGGCGCTGCTTGGCACAAGATTTGCCGGCTATGCCAATTACGGCAAGAAAACCTATACGGCGGCGGAAATATATCAGCGCTGCCGTTCCGCCGTGTTTTCCGTTACAATGTACTCTTCGAAGAAAGATCGCGACAACGGCCTTGCCTCCGGCACCGGTTCCGGCTTCTTTATAAGTCCGGACGGAATTGCCGTTTTATGCTATCATGAGATTGACGGAGCGCTTTATGCCGTCGCGAAAACCTCACAGGGGCACGAGCTGGAAATCGAGGAGGTCCTCTATTATGATCCCTATTCCGATATATGCATAGTGCGCGTCTCCGCCGAGGATTCAAGCGGCCGCGCCGTGCGCGTTTTCCCCTATCTTACCGCAGGCGATTCGGACGCGCTTTCAAGCGGAGACACGGTTTTTACTCTCGGTGATCCTCTGGCCCTCACCGGCAGCATTTCACGCGGTGTGGTGGGAGAGCCGAACAGAATCTACGATGATCCGGACTATCCGGTCATCCAGTTCACGGCCGACATATCTTCCGGCAGCAGCGGCGGGCCTCTTATAAACGAATACGGTGAGGTCATCGGCATATGCATGGCATATTTCCCGATGGGCAACGGACTTTATCTGGCCGTTCCTTCAAACGACATGAAGGATAGGACTTATTTTGATACAAGCCTGACCGTTGCCGAGGTTCGCTCGCTCGAGGAAGATAAAAAAGCCGCTGCCTCTATATCATTTTCGGTTTCTTCAATAACCTTGAAAAAAGACGAAACGGCCTGTGTAGTCTGCACTACGGACTACCCGGGTACCGCCTCCCTGAGTTACTGGATAGATGACCAGCTGGCGGTATCCTGCCGCTGGGGAAGCTTCACCACCAAGCAAACCATCCCCTTGTATATTACGGGCCTCAAGCCCGGCACGACAACGGTTCGCGTGCGCTTCACCGAAGGCTACGGCAATACCGAAGCGCAGGCGATTTTAAACGTTACCGTAACACCGTAGCCGCTGCGGCAGCGGTATATCTGTATATAAGGCAGCGGGCGCTTTTGCGCCCGCTGCCTTATATACAGATAATTCAGATCGCGTACTTTCGACTCTCCGCGACGGCCAGCTCATCGCAGCGTTTATTCTCCTCATTGTCGGAATGGCCCTTTACCCACTCAAAGTCCACGCTGTGTACAATAAGGAGCTTGTCCAGCCGCTGCCAGAGATCCGCGTTTTTCAGTTCGCCGTCTTTCCTTTTCCACCCCATGCCGCGCCACGCCGTTATCCATTTTTCATTTATAGCCCGGGCTATATACTGCGAATCCGTTCGCAATGTGACCCGGCACGGCTCTTTGAGCGCTTCAAGTCCGTATATCACGGCAAGCAGCTCCATGCGGTTGTTGGTGGTGTTCGGCTCGCCCCCGGATAATTCTCTGCGCGTGTTCCCGTATTTAAGTACCGCGGCCCAGCCGCCGGGGCCGGGATTGCCGGAACACGCGCCGTCGGTGTATATCGTTACTTCTTTCATTATTCCCTTTTCGGTCAATCTTCGTTTTCCTCGCGCTCGGTACGCGCGATGGATATCACCCGAACCCCGTCGGGCACGCGCATGAGTCTCACGCCCTGGGTCGCGCGGCCGTACAGATTGATATCGGAGGTCGCCGTTCGGATAATAATGCCGTCGTCGGAGATAATCAGCACGTCATCGTTCTCGTCAACGACTTTCGCGGCGGCGACCTTGCCCGTCTTTTCCGTTATGACGTAGTTTTTAAGGCCCAGGCCGCCCCTTCGCTGGGGCTCGTTATCACCCCGGAGATATTCGTTTATATCCGTGCGTTTGCCGTATCCGTTTTCCGTTACGGTTAGCAGCGCGCCGCCGTCGCGGCAGCGTGCCGCCGCCACGCATATGTCGCCCTCGCGCAGTGTTATGCCCCGCACGCCCGCCGCCGTGCGGCCCATCGGGCGAACGTCCGTCTCTTTAAAGCAGATTGCCATACCGTCGCGTGTTACTATCAGTATTTTCGCGGTGCCGTCGGTCTCCCTGGCCGAGATCAGCTCGTCGTCATCATCTATGGTTATAGCTCTTATACCGGTGTTTCTTATATTCTTCAGCTCGTCGAAGCGCATGCGCTTGACGGTTCCGTTCCGGGTGACAAGCACGACGTATTTCTCGTGCGGGAACTCTCTTATGTGTATCATTGCCTGTACCCGCTCGTCGGACTCCAGCGGCAGTATATTCACGATGTTCGTCCCCCGCGCGGTTCTGCCCGAGGCGGGTATAAGATAGCCCTTTTTCCTGTAGACCTTACCCTTGCTCGTGAAAAATAAAATATGGTCGTGCGTTGAGGCGGTAAAGACCGTCTCGACATTGTCTTCCTCGCGGGTAGCCATCGCGCGCACACCTTTGCCGCCGCGGCGCTGCACGCTGTATTCGCTTGCGGCCACGCGCTTTATATAGCCGCTTCGCGTAAGTGTGTACACGCACTCTTCCTCGTCAATGAGATCCTCAATATCTATTTCGTCCTCTACGACCGCGATCTCGGTCAGACGGTCGTCGCCGTATTTGTCGCGAATTTGCTCAAGCTCCGAGACAAGCACATCCCGCAGCATGTCCTCGCTTGCCAGGAGTTTGTCGTAATATGCTATACGTTCCGTCAGCTGATCAAACTCCGCCTGTATTTTTTCTCTCTCAAGGCCCTGCAGGCGCCTTAACTGCATTTCAAGTATGGCCTGCGCCTGTATCTCATCGAGCTCGAAACGCTCCATAAGGCGCTCCCTGGCGTCGTTGTAGCTGGTTCGGATTATACGTATAACTTCATCTATATTATCGCAGGCTATCATCAATCCTTCCAGAAGGTGCGCACGCTCGGCCGCCTTCCTGCGGTCATATTCCGTGCGGCGCGTTATTACCTGCTCCTGAAAGGCGATATACTCATCGAGTATCTCACGAAGGGTCAGTATCTTGGGCTGCTGCTGGTTATTGACAAGCGCGAGCATCACGATGGCGAAGGTTACCTGCATCTGCGTCCCTGAATAAAGGCGGTTGAGCACGACCTGGGGGTTTGCGTCGCGCTTGAGCTCTATGACTATGCGCATACCTTCCCGGTCGGACTCGTCGCGCAGACCCGATATTCCGTCTATCCTCTTGTCTCGAACCTGATCGGCTATTGCCTCCACAAGGCGCGACTTGTTCACCTGATAGGGTATTTCGGTAACGATTATGGCAGTGCGGCCCTGGCCGAATTCCTCAATCTCGGTCCGCGCCCGCACCTTAATGCGTCCGCGTCCCGTAGCGTAAGCGGCACGGATGCCGGCCCGTCCCATTATTATGCCTTTGGTCGGGAAGTCCGGCCCTTTCAAATGCTCCATTATGTCGTCAAGCTCCGCGTCCGGGTTTCTCACCACGCAGATAACGGCGTTTATGGTCTCGCGAAGATTATGCGGGGGTATATTGGTCGTCATACCCACCGCTATGCCGGAGGAACCGTTTACAAGCAGATTCGGAAAACGCGAAGGGATTACCACAGGCTCCTTGAGCGTCTCATCGAAGTTAGGCAGCCATCCGACCGTGTCCTTTTCAATATCGCGCAGCATCTCGTCGGCGAGTTTGTCAAGCCGTGCTTCCGTATATCTGTATGCCGCGGCCGGATCGCCGTCGACAGAGCCGAAGTTGCCCCGGCCGTCCACAAGCGGGTACCGCATCGAAAAGTCCTGCGCGAGGCGCACGAGGGCGTCGTAAACCGACTGGTCTCCGTGCGGATGGTATTTTTTCAGCACGTCGCCGACCGTGGCGACGGATTTTGAAAATTTATGGTCGGAGGTGAGTCCGGCCTCATACATTGTGTACAGTATGCGCCTGTGAACGGGCTTGAGCCCGTCGCGCACGTCGGGCAGCGCGCGCCCTACGATTACGGACATCGCGTAATCGATATAGCTCTGCTGCATATCCTGCTCCAGAGGTATGTTAAGGATTTTTTGGTTCGGGAAGCTTATATCCTTTTCTTCTCTTTTTACGGCCATAATTTTACCTCCTCTCCGTTATATATCCAGATTGGATACGTATTTGGCATTCTGCTCGATATATTCGCGGCGCGGCTCAACCTTCTCACCCATGAGAATCGTGAAAATCTGGTCTGCCTTGATAGCGTCGGTAAGCGTGATCCGTTTTAATATACGGCGCTCCGGATCCATCGTTGTCTCCCACAGCTCGTGGAAGTCCATTTCTCCAAGGCCTTTGTTGCGCGATATTTCCACGCGGCCGCGTCCGTCCTCGCCGCGCATCTCGGCCGATATCCTGTCGCGCTCATCATCAGAATAAGCGTAGCGCACGGTCTTTCCGCGTTCAAGCTTAAACAGCGGGGGCTGGGCGGCGTACACATATCCGCCGTCTATAAGCGGGCGCATAAAACGAAAAAAGAAAGTCAGCAGCAGCGTGCGTATATGGCTGCCGTCAACGTCGGCGTCGGCCATGATTATAACCTTGTGGTAACGCAGCTTTGAGGGGTCGAAATCCTCGCCTATTCCGGCGCCGAGAGCGGTTATAACGGGGGCGAGCTTTTCGTTGCCGTAAACTTTGTCCGCACGCGCCTTTTCAACGTTGAGCATTTTACCCCAGAGCGGCAAAATCGCCTGGAATCGTGAGTCGCGCCCCTGTTTGGCCGAGCCGCCCGCGCTGTCGCCCTCAACGATATATATCTCGGTGAGAGCCGGGTCCCTCTCGTTGCAGTCGGCCAGTTTTCCCGGCAAAGACAAACCCTCCAGCGCGTTTTTGCGCCGTATGTTTTCCCTTGCGCGCCGCGCCGCTTCACGGGCTCGCGAAGCTGTGATGGCTTTTTCGATTATGCCGCGCGCGACAGCCGGATTTCTCTCCAGGTAATCCGTTAAGCCCTCGGAGACTATGTTGTCCACCAGAGAGCGAATATCGCTGTTGCCGAGCTTGGTTTTGGTCTGCCCCTCAAACTGCGCGTCGATGAGCTTAACGGATATGATTACGGTAATGCCTTCCCTGCAGTCCTCGCCCGAAAGCTTCTCTTCACCCTTTAAAACACCGTTCTTTTTGCCGTAATCGCCCAATACTCTGGTCAGCGCGGCCTTAAACCCGGTTTCGTGCATTCCGCCCTCGGAGGTATGAATGTTGTTGGCGAAGGACAATATCGTCTCGTTGTAGCTGTCATTATACTGAATCGCTATCTCGGCGAAAGAGTCTCCGCGGTTACCCGACAGGTAAATAACGTCTTCATGCAGCACCGTTTTATTTGTGTTCAGCCATGCCGCGAATTCGCGTATTCCGCCCTTATAGAGCATCTGATCCCTGCGCTCTTTGCCCGGGCGCCTGTCCTCGACGGATATATTAAGACCCGCGTTTAAAAAGGCCTGTTCTCTCATGCGCCTGTAGAGCGTATCATAATCGAAAACAAGCTCCTCAAAGATTTCCGGGTCCGGCTTGAAGCGCACCGTTGTTCCCTCTTTTTCGGTAGAGCCGACCACTTCGATGGGACGCACGATTGCGCCCCGGGCAAACGCGATATGATATATGCTGCCGTTTTTGTGTACGAAGACCTCCAGCCACTCCGAAAGCGCGTTTACAACCGAAGCGCCGACGCCGTGTAGGCCTCCCGCGACCTTATAGCCTCCTCCTCCGAACTTTCCGCCCGCGTGCAGCACGGTAAAGACGACTTCAAGGGCAGGTTTGCCGGTCTGCTTTTGTATGTCTATGGGAATACCGCGCCCGTTGTCGGTGACGGATATTATATCTCCAGGTTCAATCACAACGTCTATCCGGTCGCAGGCGCCGGCAAGCGCCTCATCGATAGCGTTGTCGACGATCTCATATACAAGATGGTGCAGGCCTTGAGTGGATGTTGTTCCTATATACATTCCGGGGCGCTTGCGTACCGCCTCCAAGCCCTCCAATACCTGTATCTGCGAGGCATCGTATAGTTTGTTATCTTCCATTTTGTTATTCCTTTCGCCGGTGTTGGTAATATCGGAAGCTGTCTGTCGGGTGCCGGAGCGGATTATCGCTTCACACCTCAAATGAGCTCTCGTTCCATTTGTTTCTAAGTGTTCTTGACTGAATTCCCGTAAGATAAACCTTATCGCCGTCCCACGCGCCGCAAAGAACGAAGGTTTCCGGAAAACCGCCGGACGTATCGACTACAGCGCCGTTTGCTTCGGCTTTCTTTAAAAACTCGCGCGTTATACGCGAACTTGTGCAGTTGTCCGTGTCAAATACCCCTATAACGGCATCCGAGCGTATCATGAAGCCGCCGCCCAGATGTAAAAACGCGATCTTAGGTTTCATAATGTCAGACCTCCGCCCGTAATCCGCCCCGCGTGTATGCCGAGCACCTTCCCGCCCGTTAATTCGGCGATACCGTCGTTCTGACAGCAGGTGATAAGCACCTGTCCGCCGGTTATACGGTTGAGAACAAAATCGCGGCGGGCGTCGTCGAGCTCGGAAAGAACATCGTCGAGCAGCAGTACGGGCATGTCGCCCGCATCCTGCTCAGATATATCCCTCTCCGCAAGCTTGAGTGAAAGCGCCGCCGTGCGGGCCTGCCCCTGCGAGGCGAAACCTCTCGCTTCGGCCCCGTCTATTGTAAGCTCTATTTCATCTTTATGCGGACCCGACAGGCACAGTCCGGAGGCAAGCTCCGCCTCCCTGTGCTGCGCCGCGTGCTCCAAAAGAAGATCATATATTTGTCCCATCTTCATTTGCCGCGGCTCGGGGACGCTGCTCACCGTACGGTACCCGGCCGTGAGAATTTCCCCGCATCCCGATATGTCCGCGTGTATGCGCGCCGCGGAAGATGAGAGCTTATCGCACCAGGCGCTCCTGTAAAATATGATCGCGGCGCCCGCGCGGGCCATACCGTCGTTAAATTCGTGAAGTACGTCCAGAAGCGACGGTTTTTTATCTTTATCGCGCAGTATGCGTGTCTTATGTGCGAGAAGTTTGTTGTATTCCGTCAGCGCCGCGGCATAACGCGGCCTTAGCTGGCATATTGCCAGATCCATAAAGCGGCGCCTTGCAGCCGCTCCGCCGCGGACCAGCTCCAGATCCGAAGGAGAAAACAAAACCGTGCGAACCAGTCCGGAAAGAGCCGACGGAGTTTTTTTTACTCCGTTGACGGTTATTATCTTTCTGCACCCGCGCCTGTATAAAAACTCGATTTCCGATTCTCTTCCGTCCGCCTGCGCGAGCCCGCGCACAAGAGCCGTATTTTTGCCGAACCCTATAAGGTCATCGTCTGTCCTGGTTCTGAACGAACGCGCTCCGGCAAGCAAATAAACGGCTTCGAGAAGATTCGTCTTTCCCTGAGCGTTTTTTCCGCAGATGATATTTATCCCGTCGGAGAATTCGCAGTATGCCTCCTCATAGTTTCGAAAGCCTTTGAGCGAAAGACCGGTAACTATCATTTTTCGCTTTCCTTTAAGACGTTTATCCGGACTCCGCTTGTTTCCACCGTGTCTCCGGAATGTATCTTTTTCCCGCGCATAAGGCAAATCTCGCCGTTTACCGATACGTCTCCGTTTTGAACAAGAACCTTGGCGCCGCCGCCCGAATCGGCAAATCCCGCAAATTTGAGCAGCGAGTCCAGTTTAATATAGTCCGTGGCTATAAAAATGCTCTTTTCCGTTTTGTTTTTCATACCCTTTCCTCCGTGCGAATACGCACGGGCAGTATCATATACAGAAACGAATCGCTGCCGTCGGCCGGAACCAGTATACACGGCGAAACCTGACTTGCCACACGTATGCAGACCTCTTCAGCCGGAGCCGCCTTTAGTGCGTCGAGGACATATCGGTTGTTAAATCCCATTTCGAGGTTTTCTCCGTCACCGTGAACCATAATTTCGTCACTGGCCGTACCGAGAGCCGTCATGGTATATATCTGAAGTGAACCGTCCGCGAAACGGAAGCGGAGTGGACTTTTTATTTTTTCGCTGATTATAAGCGATACTCTTTCAACGGATTCGATAATATCTTTTCTTTTAACCGTTATTTCATATTTGGCGGGAGAGGCTATGCTGCGCCTGTAATCTAAAAATTCGCCTTCAAGGCGCCGTGAGATAACCTCTGTTTCTCCCGTCGTAAACATTATGTGTCTTTCCCCGAGAGAAACGACAACCTGCCGGTCCGTATCCGAGCATATTTTTTCAACCTCGGACAGTGTCGCGCCGGGCACTACGAACGATGTGTCGCCGAGCTTCGCGCTCTCAAGCGTTTCGCGGCGCAGCGCCAGCCTGAAACCGTCGACCGATACTACCGTAAGAGTGCTTCCCTGTATTTCAAACAGTGAGCCGGTATGTACCGGTCGCGCTTCGTTATCAGAAACAGCAAATAAGGTTTGTGATATTACGGACTTGAGAGTTCTTTCCGGTATGGAAATGCTGTGTTTTGCGTCAACGGAGGGCAGCTCGGGGAAATCCTCGGCGGATGTGCCCATCAGCTCATATTTACTCATTCCGCAGCTCATTTTCACAAGCCCCTGCGCGTCGGAAGAAAAAGTAACCGTATCGTCTGCCATTCTGCGCACTATCTCACCGAGCAGACGTGAATTTAATACGATAGCTCCTTTTTCGGATACGTCCGCGGAAACACGCGTTCGTATCCCGGTTTTCAGATTGTAACCGGATATCACAAGTCCGTTTCCCGCTTCGATAAGAACTCCCTCAAGTGCCGGAATGGTGCTTTTTGGGGCAACCGTTCTCGAGGCGGTGGTAACACCGGACAGCAGCAATGCTTTTTCACATGTAAACTTCATGTATATCAGTCCTTTCGGTTATATAAACTATCCGAAAATAAAATTGCTTTTTTATAGCTTTAGGAAAGAAAGTATATTTTTTAGTAATAGGAGCCGTAGAGACCAAAACGTGTGGAAAAGTACCTCAAAGACGCGCTGTGGGCCGGTTTTTTATGTTGAAGTATTTGTTGATGAAAAAATCGGTTTCAACAACCGGTAAAATAAAAAAGAATATTAACAGTGAAGTTTTCACCGGGTTGATAAATATGTGTAAAACTTAGCTTTTGTTTGTTATGTTTGTGGTGATGTCGCGAATTATGTCCGCATCCTCCGGAGAGGTGGAAACCAGCGTTTCTATTTTCTTAATGGCGTGGATTACGGTAGCGTGATCGCGATTTCCGAAGCACGCGCCTATTTCCACAAGAGACATATTTATAAACTTTCTCATCAGATACATAGCTACCTGGCGGGCCTGAGTCGTGGCTTTGGCGCGCGAGGAGCTCTTTACATCGTCCGCGGAGACCCCGTAGCAGGCGGCTGTCTTGCTTATAATGAGCTCGGGTGTGTACTCTCTTTCGCCGCGTATAATATCGCGGGTTATTTTTTCCACGAGTTCGATATCTATTTCACTGTTATAAAGCAGATCCCTGTATGCGGCGATCTTTTTTACGGTACCTTCAATTTGCCGGACATTGCTCCTGATGTTTTCGGCGATATACTGAGAAATGCGATCCGGCAGAATAAGACCGAGCTGTTCCGCTTTGTTTTTAACGATGGCGACCCGCGTTTCGTAGTCAGGCGGCTGAATGTCCGCGGTCAAACCCCATTCAAAACGCGATTTGAGTCTGTCGTCAAGACGCATCATATCTTCCGGGTGACGGTCCGAGGTAAGGACGATCTGCTTACCGGATTCATACAGGGTGTTAAATGTATGAAAAAACTCTTCCTGAGTCATTTCTTTACCGGCTATAAACTGGATGTCATCGACCAGCAGAAGATCGGTGCTGCGGTATTTTTCCCTGAAAGCGGCGTTCTGATTGGTCTGTATCGCCTGAATCAGCTCGTTGGTAAAATCGTCGCCTTTGACGTAGACAATGCGGAAATCCGGCCGGTTTGCCTTCAGAGAATGCCCTATCGCGTATAACAGGTGCGTCTTGCCGAGGCCGGGATCGCCGTATATGAAAAGAGGGTTATACGCCTTGGCGGGATTATTGGCTACAGCTATGGCGGCAGCCTGCGCGAAGCGGTTGGCGGAGCCGACTATAAAGCGGTCGAATGTAAACTGGGAACTGTCGAAAGGATTGAAACCCTCGGGCTGCATATTGCTCTGGTACTCGTCAAGCTCGCCTTCGGACAGTACAAGCAGGTCGCACTCGCCGGAAAACAGCTCTGAAAGGGCTGATTTAATTATTTCCGAATAACGTGACGAGATAACATTTCTCTTAAAATCCGTGCTTGTGCCTATAACCAAAAGATCGTCGCGCAAATCGATCGCGCGGCAATCGTCAAACCATGTGGCTATCGCCGTCGGGGTAAGCTTTTCCTCGAGTATCTTTAATACGGCGAGCCACACATCTGAAGCCGAGTTCAATCCATCATCTCCTCTGTCTGAAAGAGTTTGTATCCGGTGCGGACTATACGGAAGAAAAACATTATCTTAATAGTATAATCTTAAATAATATAACTAATACATTATATCAAAGCAATATGCGTTTTGCAAGAAAAACAAGGCTGAAAAAAGCATT
>JAAYBW010000127.1 GCA_012729975.1 Clostridiales bacterium | reverse complement strand
TTTTCCGCAAGCCAGCTCTCCAGAGCGGCAGCCTTATCATAGGGATCGGAGAAGTCCTTCGTAATCAGCTCCGCGAGCGAAGGAATATCCTCAGGCAGATCGTCGGGAAGCTGAAGGTTATATTTACATACCTCTTCCCATTTGCGGTCTTTTTTATCGGCCGTCATTAGTTCGAGAAGCCGCATGTTTTCGTCGAAGTCCGGACGATTCCTGTCAAAAACGACAGTCTCGATCGTGTACGCCTTAAAGGCGGTCCAGGGCTCATCCGCGAATATTTCACTTTGAAGATTAAAATTAACGTCTGCCTGAACCCCGCCCTTGGTTGAAAGAGAGAACATACTGCCGCCGGTGAAGAGTGACCGGCTTGATATCTGCGGGTTTACGGTCAGCTGCGTTGTTACCGTCATTGAGTCGTAAAGGCGTGTCGCGTCCCATCCGCCGAGAGGCAGATTTAAGCCGAACACGGTCCTTCTGCGGCCGGCCCACATGGTGCTGTCCCATCTAAACGAGCCGATTGTCTGGGAATCGTACCAGGCATTCCCGGAATACGTGTCATAGACCTTTGCGGACAGCAGCACGGGGTGTTCCGTCTTTATAAACAATGTCTTGTCATTGTTCAGTTCAACATCGCCGCCCATTTTTCCGCCGTCGGGTGTATAGCCCGCGCTGTTCATGCTGAACCCGCCTGCGCCGTAAGAGGAAGTAAAACGGAAATCCATCCAGTCCGTCACGTCGTCGATGAAGTTTATGAACTTGTACGAGCGAAGGGCACCGTCTGTCTGGGGGGAAAACGCGAAGGACATCAGCATTATGAAAAACGCGAGAAGCAGCGCGGGGAGCTGCAGCGTTCCGGGATCCTTATGTTCTTCGGGCGGCCGCGCCCTGTTATGCCTGCGAACGGTCATTTTTGCCATGCCGCTTATTATGACCACGGCGAAGAAGGCAAGCACGGTTTCCCGGTTTTCCATTTGGGTCCTGTACATAAAGAACATCAGCGCGGCGCAGCCGGCCGGAAGCAGGGGAAAGAAAAACAGTTTTCTGAAAAAAAGCCAGACCAGGGCGGTCACCGGCACGGCAAAAGCAAGACGAACGAGTTCTATGCTTCCGTTTGCCGAATACGGCATTCTGGTCGGCCAGGAGTCGGACCACCACTCGACAAAGCCGGCTGAGTATTCGTATATAACCGGCCAAAGACGGATGTCCCAATAAGTCAGCACCGCGATTAAAGCCCCGCCGAGCAGGGCGATTCCCGCAAGCAGCGCGGGAAGCAGCCACCAGCGTCTGGAAAAAACGAAAACAAGAGCCGAGGAAACCGCGGAAAAAACAAGGCACTCCCACAAGCCGGAGTCATGGCCCAAAAGCGTAAGAAGCACCAGCAGAAGCGCCGATGAGAGCACTACCGCGCAAGCGGCATCGGATATAAAGCCGGTTGTGCCGGACAGCGGTTTTTTTTCGCTCTTATCCATCAGAGTTCTCCGAGGGCCTCGGCGGCTGCCGCGCCCGGGGCAACACGAAGCGTATGGAAATTACCGACCGGCTCTCCCTGATCCTCTACCAGTATCATGGTTACGGAAATACGGATGTCCAGTCTCCCGGCACCGGCCAGAAGCTCGGGCTCCGGCTCTCTGGTTATTATAAACACGGAACGCAAAGAGGCGTCGGCCAAAGTATCGAGAGCAAGCTCCGGGGAGCTTTCCGGGCGGAATGCAAGCAGGGCGAGCCAGCTGTATATGTCCTCGAAAACAAACGAGGAGGGCGCCGAGACTGTTTTCCCCCGAACGGGGTCCCAGGCTCCGGTCAGGGTTTCCATGCCGCGGGAAAGGGTATGCAAAGCCACGGAAGCGGCACATTCGCAGGCAGTGTCCGCGTATATAAGAGCCGCTTCGCGGGCAAGACCGCGCTCCGAATTGTCGATGATAATAAGGACGGATTCCCGGGCGGGTATCTCGAACTGGCGTATCCATGGCTCGCCGTAACGGGCGGATAACTTCCAGTTGATCATTTTAACAGGGTCGCCCGGCATATAGCGGCGCGCGCCGGCAATGCTCTCTCCGTCGGAAGCCGGGCGCAGGTATGCGTCGCCGAATGTTTTCACATCGCTGAGCCTGGCGTCTATGTTGCCCGGCGCGGCAGCGCGCGGATACACCGTCAGCTCGGCGGGTTTATAAAACGAACGACGCCGGGGGTCGAAGGGAATTGTCGTGAGTCCGAACATGTCCGTAAGCCAGATCTTTGTGAGGCCTGTCTGATAAAACCCTCGGTACGGCGTGGACAGCTCGAAGGAAAAGCGCTTTCGTCCGTAAACCGGCGGCATAAATTCAAGGTCTATGCTTTCGTTTATGTTCATGGCCTCAACATGGACTTTTATCATCGCGAGAGGCACGGGCGTGTTTGTGTCAAGCTCAACCATGAGCGTTACGGGAGTGCCGCGTACAACGCTCGATGAACTGAGCTTCTGCCGGAAGCTCAGGCGTCCGATCGTTATAAAGTCGATCACCAGTACGGCGGCAAGCAGCAGAAGCTGGGCAATCAGAACCATATATAAAACGACAAGACCCGTATAAACGGCGAAGATAAAAAGAACGGGTATCGCGCCGTAATAGATAATACGAAGGAGTTTCATTTAACTGACCGCGGGAACGCGCAGACTGCGCATTATTCCGCGCAGGAGCGAGGCGGAGCTCTCTTTGGAGGGGTTGTTTCGAACAGAGGTTACGATGCGGTGAGCGAGAACCGGCATGGCAAGAGCCTGAACATCGTCGGGCAGGACAAAGGAGCGCCCGTGAAGCATTGCCCTGGCGGCGGCCGCGTCCGCCAGCGCCAGCGAGCCTCGCGGCGATATGCCCAGCGCTATTCTTTCGTCGCGGCGGGTAGCCTCCGCTATCTGAACGATGTATTCGAGAACCGGCGGAGCGCAGGTTATCTGTGTGCGCGCGCGGCGCAGGGTAAGCACGTCATCGGCCTTTGCCACCGGGGTAATAGTTTCGGACGGGTCTCCGGCGCGGCGGGAGGAGAGGATCTGCGTTTCCTGCTCACGAGTGGGGTAGCCGACGGAAATTTTCATCATGAACCGGTCAAGCTGGGCTTCCGGCAGCGGATATGTGCCGACATGCTCCACGGGATTCTGCGTTGCCAGAACCATGAACGGCTGCGGTACTTTCAACGTCTGACCGTCAACCGTGACCTGCCCTTCCTGCATTACCTCAAGCAAGGCGGATTGAGTCTTGGGACTCGTCCGGTTAATCTCGTCGGCCAGAACCATATTATTCATTATAGGGCCGCGCACAAGGCTGCGTTCACCTGTTTTAATATCCAGCACGGTATAGCCGGTGACATCGGAGGGCAGCACGTCGGGAGTAAACTGGATACGCGAAAAGCTCATGTCCAGCGAGCGCGCCAGAGCCGTTACAAGAGTAGTCTTGCCTGTTCCCGGTACATCCTCAATGAGCACATGCCCTCCGGCGACAAGCGCCGTGAACACAAGCTCGGTGACATCGTCTTTTCCTACGAGCGCTTTTGCCACGCTGCGGAGCACCGCATCAAACAGATCCTTTATCTCGGCTTCGCTCATATTCGCTTGCCTCCTTTTTGCCGCGGATAAAAGCCGCGGCATGTGTCGGCGGGCAGTTAGCCGCGCCCTGACTATATGATTTTACCATCCGCTTACTATTGCTGTCAACGCCGCCGGGGGCCTGGAGAGACCGGACAGCCGGATATGCCCGGTGCCCGGTCCGCGCGCTTATGCTGCGTATAAAAAGGCGCGGGATTTTCGTCCCGCGCCCGAAGCAGCATGCAGATGGTGAATAAGCGCTATTCGAGCTCAAACAAGCCTGTGTACAGCTGATAATACTTTCCCTTCTCGGCGATAAGCTTTTCGTGGTTTCCGCGCTCGATGATTCTCCCGAGCTCCAGAACCATAATGACATCCGAATTCTGAACGGTGGAAAGCCTGTGCGCGATGACGAAAACGGTGCGCCCGTGCATCAGCTGATCCATACCTCTTTGGACGATAGATTCCGTTCTGGTATCTATACTGCTGGTAGCTTCGTCGAGCACCATGACAGGCGGGTCGGCAACGGCGCAGCGGGCAATGGCCAGAAGCTGCCGCTGACCCTGGGACAGACCGGAACCGTCGCCGGAAAGCTCCGTATCGTAGCCGTCGGGGAGCATTTCTATGAAAGAGTGGGCGTTTGCAAGTTTCGCGGCGTGGACTATCTCCTCATCCGTGGCGTCGAGCTTTCCATATCTGATATTCTCGCGTACGGTGCCCGAAAAGAGGTTAACGTCCTGCAAAACCATACCAAGAGAGCGCCTCAGATCTGCTTTTTTAATGTCCTTTATACTGATGCCGTCATAGGAGACCCGGCCGTCCTTTATCTCATAAAAGCGGTTGAGCAGGTTGGTTATCGTGGTTTTCCCCGCTCCCGTCGCGCCGACGAGAGCCACCTTTTCTCCCGGTTCGGCATAGAGGTCTATGTCATGCAGCACCGTCTTGTCGGGCACATAGGCAAAGTCTACGTTATGGAACCTTACGTCGCCCATGAGCTGCCTGTAGCTGTAGCCTCCATTGGCTTCGGGTATTTTCCAGGCCCATATGCCCGTTCTGACGTCGGACTCCGTGACTTCGCCGTTTTGAATCCTGGCGTTGACGAGGGTAACCTTGCCGTCGTCCACCTCGGGCTCGGCGTCAATGACCTTGTAAATGCGGTTCGCGCCGGCTGTTGCGAGGACTATTGAGTTTACCTGCTCGGAGAGCATCTGGACAGGCATTGAGAAGTTGCGCGAGAGCTGAAGAAAGGAAATGATCACGCCGAGGGAAACGCCGCCCAGAACATTTTTCCCGGATATGGCGATAATCGCGCCGATAAAAGCCACTACAATAAACTGCAGGTTTCCCAGCAATCTGTTAGTGGGCATTAATACGGAAGAGTACACGTTGGCTTTGGTAGCGGAGCTTCTTAACTGTTCGTTAGCCGCGTCGAAACGTTCCTTGGCCTTTTCTTCGTAGCAGAAGACCTTAACTACCTTCTGCCCGTTTACCATTTCCTCAACAAAGCCGTTGAGGTCGCCGAGGGCAGCCTGCTGGCGAATATAGTTCGCTCCGCTCTTTCCGCCCAGTACGGCGGTTGCCAGCATCATAAACGCTATGAATACAAGCACAAGCAGAGTCATCCAGATGTTCAGCGTAACCATGGATACGAAGACGACGGCTATTGTAACTACGGTGCTGAACAGCTGCGGTATACTCTGCGAGATCAGCTGGCGCATAGTGTCCGTGTCGTTGGTGTAATGGCTCATGATCTCGCCGTACGTATGGCTGTCGAAATAAGATATGGGAAGGTCCTGCATCTTGTTGAATAGAGAAACTCTTATCTTTTCAAGGCAGCCCTGGCCGACAGTGACCATTATCCAGTTATATAGGAACGAAACCCCGGCGCCCACAAGATATATTGCTCCCATAACGAGCACCGCGGCGCCGAACTTCGCGAAAAGCGAGGTGAAGGCATCGCCCTCGAGACTGAGCAGCGGAACGATATAATCGTCAACAAGTGTACGCAAAAATAAAGAGCCCGCGGTGTTGGATAGCGATGAGATCACTATGCAGATGAAAACTATCAGAAGCTGCCACTTATAATATTTAAAAACAAAGCCGAGTATGCGTTTGAAGGTTTTCATGCTTTCCTTTGTGATCTTCGCTCTGGGGCCGCCGCCGCGTCCTCTGCCCCCCGGACCTCTGCCGCCGGGGCCGCCGGGCCCTCCGAAGCCGCCGGGACCGGGACTGCGCAGTAAAGGAGAAACAAGATTACGAAGCATTCTCCATGCCTCCTTTCAGCTGCGAGGTATATATCTCGCGGTATATCGTGTTTGAAGCCATCAGCTCGTCGTGAGTGCCGAAACCGTTTATATGTCCGTCATCCATTACGATTATCTTATCGGCGTCCTGAACCGAGGCGACGCGCTGAGCGATAATGAACTTGGTGGTCTCCGGAATATATGTGCGAAGCGCGGCGCGTATCTGCGCGTCCGTCTGAGTGTCGACCGCACTTGTGGAGTCGTCAAGAATCAGTATCCTGGGCTTTTTAAGCAGAGCCCGGGCTATACAGAGCCGCTGCTTCTGACCGCCCGATACGTTTGAGCCGCCCTGCTCTATCCATGTGTCATAGCCGTCGGGCATTTCGCTGATGAAACCGTCGGCCTGAGCCAGACGGCAGACTTCTTTAATTTCCTCATCGGATGCGTTTTCGTTGCCCCAACGCAGGTTATCCTTAACGGAGCCGGAAAACAGCTCGTTTTTCTGCAGTACCATGGCTACGCTGTTTCGCAGCGTCTCTATATCGTAATCCCTGACATCGACTCCGCCTACCTTGACGCTGCCGCCGGTAACGTCGTAAAGACGGGGAATAAGCTGCACCAAACTTGATTTGGATGAGCCGGTGCCTCCGAGTATACCGATAGTTTCGCCGCTTTCTATATAAAGATTTATATTGTCAAGAACCGGCTTATCGGCTTTGCGCGCATAGGAGAACATGACGCTATCAAAGCTGACGCTTCCGTCTTTAACTTCATACACGGGAGACTCGGGATTGTTAATGCTGCTTTTTTCCTCAAGCACCTCGAGTATGCGAACCGCGCTGCTCCTTGACATCGTGATCATTACGAAGACCATCGAGAGCACCATCAGCGAAGTGAGCATCTGCATCGTATAGGTCAAAACGGAGGAGAGCTGGCCTGTGGTAAGAGCGCTGCCTCCCGAGTTAATTATCAGCTTAGCGCCTATCCAGCAGGCAAGCAGCTTGCAGGTGAACATAGCAAGCTGCATCAGCGGCCTGTTAAAGGACAGCAGCTTTTCGGCCTTTGAGAAGTTTTTGCGAAGAGCAGCGGCGACACTGTTAAACTTTTCGCGCTCGAAGTCCTCGCGCACGAAAGATTTAACAACCCTTATGCCGCGCAGGTTCTCCTGCACCACCCTGTTGAGCTTATCGTAGATGCGGAATACGCGCTCGAAGATCGGAAATGCGAATTTCATGATCAGGTAAAGGCCCAAAGCGAGAAGGGGTATAGCGCAAACGTAGATCAGTGACAGCGTTTTATTGATAATAAAGGACATAACAAGCGAAAAAGCAAGCATAGACGGGGCGCGGACGGCAACGCGGATGATCGTGGTGAAAGCCATCTGCACGTTTGAAACGTCGGTGGTAAGCCTTGTTACGATCGACGACGAACTGAACTTGTCGATATTCGAAAAGGAAAACGTCTGAACGTTGTGATACAGGTCCTGCCGGAGATTTTTCGCAAAACCGGCTGAGGCTCTGGAGGAAAGGATGCTGGTGGCTATACCGATGGCGTAGGCTATAAACGTTGCCGCCAGCATAAGCAAGCCCCATTTTACGGTCTGCGGCATACTGCTGTCGTTAATGCCCAGGTCGATCAGGTTGGCCATAAGGAGAGGGACGACAACCTCAAGCGCCGTTTCAACGATTATCAGGATAGGAGCGATTATAGAGTCGCGTTTATATTCGCGCAGGCATTTAAAAAGTTTCTTTAGCACGCGGGTACCTCCCGATTAACAGTTTTCTTACTCTTTTGTGTTATCTTCAATCTTTTCCATGACGGAGTAAAAGACGGCGAGCTCCTCCTCGGATAAGCCCCGGATGAAGCTCTGCTCGCATTCATCCAGAATGTCCCGCATCTTTGCGCAGACGGCCAGCGCCTTATCGGTCAGAACGATCTTTTTAAGACGCGCGTCGCACTCTACGGCAACGCGGTACAGAAAGCCGTTTTTTTCAAGAAGCTGGAGAATGCCTGTGGCGGTGCTTCGCCGGATATTAAACGCCTGCTCGATGTCCCGCTGGTATATGTCGTGCCCCCGGCGGCGGTAGATCAGACCCAGACACCAGTTCTGCATTGCCGTCAGGCCGAACTCGCTTTCCACCTCGACCGTTACTTTCGAGACCCGGCGTTTTATACTGTTGGCAAGTTTTGATACCTCGACGCCCAGCCTTTTTCCCTCGGTCATGGTTTTCACCTCCTTAACGGGACAGCGCCCGGAATTGTTAGCTTGCTAATGTTAGTTTCCTAATATTAAAACAGACCTGTAAATATGTCAACACTAAAACTGACGAAATTAAGCGGATCGGGTTCACATATATTGTGCTATACGCCGGTTAGCCCGGATAACCGTTATGCTGCGGGTATACTGCCGGCGAAAGAGCCTTGCGGTACCCGGCAGGCGAGCGGCGCGTATAGCATAGTTAACCAAAAGCGCACCGTTGACACACCACACCTGCGATGGTATTCTATAATAGATAATTGTTATGCAGGAGTTGCCGCCCGGCGCGCCGGAATACCGGACGTATACAAGGAGTTTGATTAAATGAATTTCACGGTAGATGATCTTGATTTATCTGTCATACCCTTTGGCCGCAGCCTTTCGCGCTATATGATTTATAAAGAAGGACCGACAAAAAAACGCGCGGACAAAGGACGCCTTGCCGTTTCTTTGACCTCCTGCGCAGGGCAGAGCGCTCTTTTGCACATACTGCCCGGCAGCGAGGGGGAAGATATTTCCTGCGAGTGCAAAGCTTCGCCCGATCAGCTTCGGCTTTTTTACTCGGGGGGATGCGCCCGCTTCGCGATAGGGGACACGCAGGTCCTCAGAATCAGCGCGAACGCAGCGCTCAGACTGGTTTCGGCGCCGTATACGGGTGCCCGTGAGCGTGAGGACGGCTGCTTTGAAATAGAATACGACTGCGGCGACAGGCTGACCTTTGCTGCCATTGAGGGCTCTATGGCCCGCTCGGGAGACAGTACTCTCGTTTTTGAGCCTGATCGCGAAACGGGGCTTTTTGAAGCCGCGATACACGAGAGCAAGGAACCCTGCCTGCGCTTTGAAAGCTACATTCCTTTTGACGAATGCGCGCAGGACGCTCTCGAGGATTATAACGAGTGGCTTGCCCGTTATGGTGAGTGTTTCCCCGAATACGAAGAAACAAGAAGGCTTGCGGCTTATCTGGTCTGGCTGGGTGTGCACAAGGCGGACGAGGGCAACTCGGACAGTTACCTGAAAAACCATGTTATATACGGCCGGCTTGTCGGCGACTGCAAGGCAGAGGCATGGGAGCAGCCGCTGCATGCGATGGCTATGCTCATCGATGAGGGCGCTACGGAGTATTATACCTTCAACATGTTCGCATATCAGCGGGAAGACGGACTGATACCGTCCTCATGTAATGAGAGCGGAGCTATATGGAACGGAGTTCAGCCGCCGCTTTACGGATTGCTGCTGATGCTTGCGGCTCATACCGGCAACGACGCGACGACAAGCTACGCTCCGCTTTCAAGATACACGAAATGGTGGCTTGAAAACCGTTTTTCCCAGAAGGTCGGTCTGCCGTACTATCTGCCCGGAGAGTCATGCGCGCCTTTGAGCGACGAGACGGATTCCGACGGTTCACCGCTGTGTACTCCGGATGCGGCCACATGGATGCTGCTTGTAACCGAAATGCTCGGCAAAACGGCCGCCGCGGCCGGGAAGCCGGAGGAAGCCGAGCTATGGACAGGATTGCGCCAGAGGATCTACGGAGCCCTTATGAGCAGGCTTTGGGACGGAGAAATGTTTTGTGCCAGAAACAGCGTCACCGGCAGCAGAGTCGATTCGGACAGCGCGGCGATGCTTCTGCCGATCGTTATGGGAGGCAGGCTGCCGGAAAGAGCGGTGGATAAGCTCGCGGCACAGATAAGCAAGCGCTTCGTTCCGGGATTGGGGGTTGAATGCAAGCCCGGAAGCGGTATAGCTTTCTTACCGCATCAGGTGTTCTTATCCGCGGGCCTGTATTCCAATAAAAAGCTACAGATTTCACAGAAAATTGCCAGGACAGCCTTTGAGCGCGCGAAAAAATACGGCTTTGTGCTGACGGCCGACAAGAACGCCGCCTTCAGCAGCGAATGGGAAACTGCGGCGGCCGGCGGCCTGATGAGCCTTGTTAATATGTTATAAAACCGTTAAACTGAAAAAATCGAAATGCCGCGCCGGATTCCGGCGCGGCATCTTCTATAGCTTTTTTGTCGGGATCGGTATTGACCGCGTTCTGTCACCCTGCAGCGGCTATAAGCTCCACCTCAACAAGTACGCCTTTCGGAAGAGCCTTGACGAATACGCACGAGCGTGCCGGACAGGAGACAAAATAGCCGGAGTATACCTTATTGAACTCGGCGAAGTCATCCGGCTCTGCCAGAAAGCAGGTTGTTTTGACCACGTTGTCAAACGTCAGTCCCGCGGCTTCGAGAACGGCCTTGAGGTTGCGGCAAACGGTGTCCGTCTGCTCGGCGACGCCGCCGGCGGTAATTTGCCCGGTAGCGGGATCTATCGGTATCTGGCCCGAACAGAAAAGCAGCCGATCCTTAAGGATAGCCTGGCTGTACGGCCCGATAGGCTCGGGAGCGCTTGCCGTGTATATTTTTTTCATTGAGCGGTTTCCTCCTTTAGTCGCTCAGCTTGAATCCCGCCGAGCTGAGGGCTTTGCGTATTTCCTGAAGATGCCCGCGGTTTTTCGTTTCCATTGATATTCTCAGATAACAGCCGTTTATATCCATGTGCTCGCCGCCCTGCGTGTACTGGATTCGTATGACATTAGCGCCTTCATCGGCGATGATTCTTGAAACTTCTTTGAGTTGTCCGGGTTTGTCAACCAGTTCGATGGTGAGGTTTGTAAGCCTTCCCGCCATCAAAAGTCCCCGGTTTATGACTCTGGAGAGAATGTTGACGTCTATATTGCCCCCCGATAAAACAGCGCAGACTTTTTTCCCTTTCAGCGGCAGCTTGCCGAACATAACGGCCGCGGCGGCCACGGCGCCCGCGCCTTCGGTGACGAGTTTTTGCTGTTCCATAAGGGTGAGTATCGCGGTCGCCGTTTCATCGTCGCTGACGGTCACGATGTCGTCAACATACTCTGAGCAAAGCGCGTATGTAATCTCGCCGGGTTTTTTCACGGCTATTCCATCCGCGAAGGTCGAAACACAATCAAGGCAGACGCAGTCTTTGTCAATCAGCGAGCGCTTCATGCTGGCCGCTCCGCTGGCCTGAACACCGTATACCTTGCAGGACGGACGCATTGTTTTTATCGCAAAGGCGATGCCGGAAATAAGGCCGCCTCCGCCGACAGGCACGACCACCGCCTCGACCTCGGGGAGCTGCTCGATTATCTCCAGCGCCACGGTTCCCTGACCCGCGATAACATCCTCATCATCAAAGGGGTGAAGGAAAAACGCACCCGTCCGGTCACGGAATTCCAAAGCCGCGGCGTATGCGTCATCATAAACGCCGTCGGAGAGCCGTGTTTCCGCTCCGTACTGCCGCGTGGCCTCGATTTTAGAAATTGGCGCAGTCGACGGCAGAAAGATAGTCGCCTTGATTCCGAAGCTCTGCGCCGCGAGCGCCACGCCCTGAGCGTGGTTTCCCGCCGAGCAGGCGACCACTCCCCGGGCTCTTTCCTCCGGTGACATTGCGGACATTTTGTAATATGCCCCGCGCAGCTTGAAAGAGCCTGTCTTCTGGAGGTTTTCGGTTTTCAGATAAACCTCGCATTCGGACGAAAGGCCGGGAGCGAGAATCAGGTCCGTTTTGCGCGCCACGTTTTTAAGCACGCTGCCGGCAAGATATACTTTGTCCAGAGTCAGCATAGCCGTTTCCTTTCTAAATAACCACCGCGCCCTTGTCCGCGGAGGAGACCCTTTCCACATAGCGCTTGAGATAGCCGCGCAGTTCGCGGCGTTCCGGCAGGACCGCCGCTGCCCTTCTGCTTTCGAGCTCCTCCCCGGTTACGAGCAGCTCAAGAGAATGAGAAGGTATATCTATTTTGATTTTATCGCCGTCGCGGACATACGCGATAGGTCCGCCCGCGGCCGCTTCCGGCGATACATGACCTATGGCCGCGCCGCGCGTAGCGCCCGAAAATCTGCCGTCTGTTATCAGCGCGACGGACTCATCCAGACCCATGCCGACTATTGCGGAGGTCGGAGAGAGCATCTCGCGCATTCCCGGGCCGCCCGCGGGGCCCTCGTAGCGTATAACCAATACATCTCCGGGTCGGATATTGCCGGCGTATATCGCGGCAACCGCGTCTTCCTCCGTGTCAAACGCCCTCGCCGTTCCCGTGAAGCGGAGCATGGAGTCCTTAACGGCGCTGCGCTTTACGACCGCTCCGTCGGGCGCGAGGTTGCCGAACAGTACGGCAAGCCCGCCGGAGATAGCGTAAGGGTCATCAATCGGGCGTATGACGGAGCTGTCGGTCACCTTGTGAGCTTTCAGCGCCTGAGCCAGCGGAACACCGGGAACCATGAGGGCGTCCTCGCAGAGCAAAGAGCGCTTTGCAAGCTCGCTCATGAGCGCGTAGACGCCTCCGGCGGCGTCCAGATCCTGGACATGGTGTACTCCCGCGGGAGCGAGTCTGCACAGATTCGGTGTCTTTTCGCTTATTTCGTTGACCATATCAAGAGAGATATCGAGGCCCAGCTCATGGGCGAGCGCGAACAGGTGAAGCACGGAATTGGTCGAACAGCCAAGTGCCATATCGACTGTCAGAGCGTTGCGCAGGGCCTTTGCCTTAAGTATGTCAGATGGCCTTAAGTTGTTTTCGAGGAGCTTCATAACCGCCTCTCCGGCCGACTTGGCCAGTCTAAGACGCTTTGCGTATACGGCGGGTACGGAGCCGTTTCCGGGCAGTGCCATGCCGAGGGCTTCGCAAAGGCAGTTCATGGAGTTGGCTGTGAACATCCCCGAACAGGAGCCGCAGCCGGGACAGGCCGTATCCTCAAGACAGCGGAGGGCATCCTCCGAAAGCTTTCCCGAATGATAGGCTCCGACAGCCTCGAAAACGGTGTTCAGGTCGGTACCGTCCGTGGAGAGCATAGGTCCTCCCGACATGAACAGACAGGGCAGATCCAGCCTGGCAGCCGCAAGCAGCATACCGGGTATGATCTTGTCGCAGTTCGGTATGAAGACCAGGGCATCAAATCTGTGCGCCCGGACCATGCATTCTATGGAGTCGGCGATAAGCTCACGGGAGGGGAGCGAATATTTCATTCCCTCATGACCCATGGCCAGTCCGTCGCAGATAGCGATGGTGTTAAACTCTATCGGCGTGCCTCCGCTAGTTAAAACGCCGTCCTTGACCGCCCGGGAAATGTTTTGCAGATGGATGTGTCCCGGCACTATCTCGTTGAACGAATTTACGATGCCGACCAGAGGCCGCGCCATCTGTCCGTCCGTATAGCCCATGGCTTTCATCAGAGCCCGCTTGGGGGCGTTTGACAGGTCTTCCAGCTGCAGTCTGTTATTCATGGGACTCCTCCTTACTTATCGCCGGCGGGCTTCCAGCTCATCTTCGCTCTCAGATCGGCGCCGACTTTTTCCAAAAGCAGCTGCGACTCTTCCTCGCGCCTTTTGCGGAAAGTGGGCTCGCCGGCCTTGTACTCGTCTATCCACTTTTGAGCGAATTCGCCGCATTGAATCTCGCCGAGGACCTTTTTCATTTCTTTTCTGGTTTCGTCCGTAATAAGACGGTCGCCGACCATATAGTCGCCGTACTCGGCGGTGTCGCTGATGGAATATCTCATAAAGGACAGTCCGCCCTTTACCACAAGGTCAATAATGAGCTTCATTTCGTGAACGCATTCGAAATACGCGCTTTCAGGCTGATAGCCCGCCTCGACAAGCGTATCGAAGCCGGCCTTCATAAGCGCGGTCACGCCGCCGCAGAGTACGCATTGTTCTCCGAAGAGGTCGGTCTCGGTCTCTTCCTTGAAGGTAGTTTCGAGGATGCCCGCGCGCGCTCCGCCGATGCCCTTTGCATAAGCCAGAGCCAGATCATGAGCCTGACCTCCGGCGTCCTGATATACGGCTATAAGGCAGGGAACGCCCTTGCCCTCCTGAAACTGGCTTCTTACCGTATGGCCGGGCCCCTTGGGCGCGATCATAATGACATTGACGTCCGAAGGAGGAACGATCTGCTTGAAATGAATGTTAAAACCGTGAGCAAAGCACAAAGTCATGCCGCTTCTCAGATTCGGGGCAACTTTCTCGGAATAGATCTTTGCCATTTTCTCATCGTTGATAAGAAGCATGACAATGTCGGCTTTTTTCACCGCGTCTTCCGTATTGAGGACCTCGAAGCCGTCTTCCCGCGCTGTCGCGGCGCTTTTCGAGCCCTCGTACAGGCCGATGACAACGGACACTCCGCTGTCCCTGAGGTTTTGGGCATGTGCGTGTCCCTGACTTCCGTAACCGACTACGGCAACGGTCTTGCCGTCAAGCAGCGCGCTGTTGCAGTCTTTCTCATAATACATCCTGGCCATTTTTTTATCCTCCTAAGCTTATTTAAAATCATTGATATTCAATACTTTTTCCGTTCCTACGGACAGAGCGAGATTTCCCGAGCGGCAAAGCTCAAGTATGCCCAGAGGCACACATTTGCCGATGAACTCGTTAATCCTCTCGGTGCGTCCCGTAACGTCCGCCACGAGGAAGTTGCTGCCCAGATCGAGGATCTTGCCGCCGTATTCGTTAACAAGCGCGGCGATGCCCGAGTTTCCGTCTCCGTTTGTTTTAATCTTGATAAGAAGATGCTCCACGGACAGGGACTTGTCTTCCTCAAGCAAAACGGCGAGCTTGACGTCATGCAGCTTATTGAGCTGCTTTACGACCTGACTGCGGATATATTCATCGCCGGTCGACACGATGGTCATTCTGGATATATCCGGGTCTTCGGTGACTCCGACCGCAAGACTGTCTATGTTGTAGCCCCTCTTGCTGTAAAGCCCGGCTATGCGGTTGAGCACGCCGAAATGGTTTGAGACTATAAGACCGATTGTGAAACGTTCGCTCATATCATCATCTCCTGGCTGAGTTTGATTTCCTTGACCGAACCGCCCGGCGGGATCATGGGAAACACCATTTCGTTCATGTCTATTCTGCAGTCCGCGAGGAAGGGGCCGTCTTCGGGAAGGCCGCCGTTTAATACCTCCCGGAGCTCATCCATCGTGTATACGGCGCGGCCCGCGGCGCCGAAGGCCTCGGCAAGCTTAACGAAGTCTGTTTTTCTTCGGAGTGTCGTTGAGGAATAGCGTTCGGAATAAAACATTGTCTGCCATTGTCTGACCATGCCCAGAACGCCGTTGTTGATGAGTATTATTAAAACGGGGGTTTTCTGGCTTACCGCGGTGGCAAGCTCGTTTAAGTTCATGCCGAAACATCCGTCACCGGTGAACAGTACGGTTTTTTCTCTTCCGCGCGCTATGCATCCGCCTATTGCGGCTCCCAATCCGAATCCCATGGTGCCGAGACCGCCGGAGGTCAGCAGAGTTCCCGGTTTTTCAAACGCGTAATGCTGCATAACCCACATCTGATGCTGTCCGACATCAGTGGCGACTACGGTATCGCCGCCGGCGCTTTCGCGAACGGCGCGGATAATATTGGCGGGTGTGAAGCTGTCGTCCCCGGGCGCTTCGTCCCGCTTTTTAAGTTCCGTCACCCGCGCGACCCATTCCTCGTTTCTCATAGGCGGCAGCGCCTCGTTAAGACGCGTGAGGATAACTTTTGCGTCTCCGCACAGGTCGATCATCGAAGGGACGTTTTTGCCGAGTTCCGCGTCATCTATGTCAATGTGGATAACGGTGCAGCTTTTGGTATATTCCGCTATATTTCCGGTGGCTCTGTCGCTGAAGCGCACGCCCACCGCGATCATGAGATCCGCCTCGGACTGCGCTACCGTAGCTGCGTATTTTCCGTGCATGCCGCACATGCCGAGATTCAGCCCGTATGAATTCGGTATGGCTGTCAGGCCCATCATACTAAGGCCTATGGGAGCCGAAAGCCTTTTTGACAGGGACAGGACCTCATCTCCCGCGCCCGCGGCGACAACGCCGCCACCGCAGTAAATATAAGGTTTCCTGCACCGGGATACGGCCTCGAGAGCCTTTGTGAGATCAGGTACTTCGGGGACCGGGGCGGCGGAGAAGCCAAAGCCGCCGTGATACTCGCATTTATCGCGCTGCGCGCTTTTCGGAATATCTATAAGTACGGGACCCTTCCGGCCCGAACCTGCTATTTTAAAGGCTTCCGAAACGACAAACTCCAGCTCGGCGACATCTCTTATAATATAGCTGTGCTTAACGATCGGCTGAGTTATGCCTACAATATCCACTTCCTGAAAGCTGTCTCTGCCGAGCAGGGAAACAGCGACGTTTCCGGTTATCGCGACCAGAGGTACCGAATCGAGGTAAGCGTTAGCTATGCCCGTGACGAGATTTGTCGCTCCGGGGCCGCTGGTCGCTATAACGACTCCCGTCCGGCCGCTTACTCTGGCATATCCGTCGGCAGCGTGTGCCGCGCCCTGCTCATGGGCGGATATTACATGCTCCAGACGGTGCGCGTTTTTATACAGCTCGTCGTATATGTCAAGAACGGTACCGCCCGGATAACCGAAAACGGTTTTGACTCCGTTGCGGACGAGCTCTTCCACCAGAATCTGTGCGCCGCTGAGTAACATTTTTTTCAACTCCTTTAAAAACTAACGCCCTACAGCGTTTTGCTGTAAGGCGTTTAAAGGTTTGCGGTTTTCCTTTATCTTCCTTTGCCAGCGCAACGCCTATCAGCATTATCGATAATAACGATAACGCCGACTAGTACTATTACGACAACAACGGAAAATATAAAGGACATTGCTGGTCTCCTTGAGTTTACGGGAGAGAGCGGCGGGATAAAAAGCTCCGACAACCCGATAATGATACGGAAATACTACCACTGTCATATTGCGCTGTCAAGTTTTTTATTATAAATCGGCAGGGGTT
>JAAYBW010000126.1 GCA_012729975.1 Clostridiales bacterium | reverse complement strand
TTTGTTTTAAGGATAATTATTTGTTTTTACTATACTAGTTGAAAAAAATATTCATTTTGTTTGAAACTTGAATATTTTGGTATATAATTACACTAATAATATTGTTTTACATACAATTTAATAAAGACCAGCTATAAAATGTCAAGCGACATTTTAAGATAAAAAACCTAAAAGCAGTAAGCAGTAAAAAGCAATGAAACTTGAAAATTGAATAGGAAAAGTGTAACAAAACAAAAACACAGCTTAATTTGTGTCGGAAACAGATAAGAGAAATAAACGCTACCGAGATTCGAACGCTCTGTTTTCGGAAAGTACAGCAAAGATAATGTAACAAAGTTTTCTGGCTATAGCACCAACAGCAACATTGTGGTGCTTTCCCCGGGTCTTGAGACGTTTGTAATATTCCGAAAGATTCGGATCGGACCATGAGGCTACATTGGCTGCAGTATAGATGGCTCTCCGGAGATAGGGCGAACCTCGTTTGGACATGTGCATCTGAGAACCTTCGAAATTGCCGGACTGACTGACGCAAGCATCCAAGCCCGCATAAGCGACCAGTTTCTTACCGTCGCTGAAGCGTGAGATGTCACCGATTTCACTGACTATTACAGCTCCGATGACAGGACCGATGCCAGGTATCGTCGTAATGAAAGAATTTGTTCGTTCCATATACTCCGCAATCTGTGCATCGAGCATTTCAACCTGTTCTTCAATGAACTCAAGCTGGTCGATGAGCTGCCGAAGCTGGAAGGCAAAGGCATCCGTGGCGATTTTTATTCCCAGAGATTTTGACGCGACAGCTTTAAGCTCAAGAGCTTTCTCCACTCCGAAACGACCTTTGCTTGACTTGGCAAGGAGATTGGATAATTTCCGGGTATTGATCCGGCTTAATTCTTCAGGCGTAGTGAAATTGCTTAAGACTTCACGGGATGAAATACCGAAAGTGTCGGAGAAAAGGCTCTCATATTCGGGAAAGACTTGGTCGAGCAAAGCGATTGCCTTGCGTTTCAAATCCGAGCATGTATCGACCTCATAAGCCCTGAAACGACACAGCTGCCTTAATGCGAGTGTTTCTTCGTTGGCTACGGAAGACTCCTGATACTCGCCCAGCATAAGTACTTTGGCGATTACTAAAGCATCAACCGAATCGTTTTTCACCTTTCGGATCAGCATGTTGCGGTATGCATCAGTGACAATCGGGTTGATTACCTTGACGGAAAATCCCAGGCCGACGAGGAAAGAGTAAAATACGAGCCAGTAGTGACCTGTCGATTCCATGCCAATGAGACAGTTGTCAGGCAATACCTGATGTTTTTCGAACAAAGTGAGTAGTTTAGCAGTACCGGCAGCAGTATTAGCGACTTTCTTAGACGGTTCTACAATTCCATGGGAAGCGTCAAGAATGCTAATCTCATGGGAGTTTTTGGAGATATCGATGCCGATGTAAAACATGTTGCACCAACCTTTCAATGAAAAGTTACAGATGGAGGTTATCCGCATGACTCTACGGGAATGCAACCTTGTTAGACATACGGGTCAACTACCCATCCAGCTCATTCGCATACTGCCCGCAGAGATGAGGCGTAAGTCTTAATAACGAAGCTTAACTTCAAGGAGAGCAACTACGCCCTCAACCTGTACGGTTCTATTATCCCACATGGCTTATGGGAGTAAAAGAAGCATTTAACAGAATGCCATGATTCTGTCTAATATTAATATACAAGGAGAAAGATAAAATGGCAATATTAGTCCACTTGGAAGATATTTTGAAAAAGCGCGGAATGACCTCAAAAGAACTATGTTCTTTGATAGGTATAACTGAAGCCAACTTGTCTATTCTTCGAAGCGGTAAAGCAAAAGGAATAAGATTTAATACTGTAAATAAAATATGTCAC
>JAAYBW010000125.1 GCA_012729975.1 Clostridiales bacterium | reverse complement strand
TGAGTATAGATGAAGTCCTCTATCTCCTTGGGGGAGATGTTTTCTCCGCCGCGGATTATCATGTCCTTTATGCGGCCGGTGATGCGGTAGTTGCCGTCTTTGGTTTTTCTGGCGAGGTCTCCGGTGTGCAGCCAGCCCTCGGCATCTATTACGGCGGCGGTAGCCTCCGGCATCTTGTAATAGCCCTTCATGATGTTATAGCCTCTGGCGACAAACTCTCCGTCCACTTCGGGCGGGCAATCCTCGCCGGTCTCCGGGTCTATTATCTTGCAGGAGACGCCGTATATCTCACTGCCGACGGTGCTCACGCGGGTTTCTATCGAATCCGTCGTTTTGCTCATTGTGCAGGCGGGGGAGGCCTCAGTGAGCCCGTAGGTTATGCATATTTCGGACATGTTCATCTTGTCGAGAACCTCCTGCATGACCTTAATCGGGCAGGGGGAGCCGGCCATAATGCCGGTGCGGACATGCGAAAAGTCTGTCTTATCAAAGTCGGGGTGGCCCAGCATGGCTATGAACATGGTCGGAACGCCCTGGAAGGCGGTTATCTTTTCCCTTGTTATGCACTCAAGACCCTTTGAGGGCGAAAAAGCGGATATAGGCGACATAGTGGTACCGTGAATAACGGAGGCCGTCATTGAAAGCACCATGCCGAAGCAGTGGAACATAGGCACCTGTATCATCATGCGGTCCGCCGTAGAAAGATCCATACAGTCGCCTATGGCCTTGCCGTTATTTACGACGTTGTAATGCGTGAGCATGACTCCCTTCGGGAAACCCGTTGTGCCGGAGGTGTACTGCATGTTGCACACATCGTTTTTCTGCACGGCGGCGGCGCGTTTGTAGACCTCTTCAACAGGAACGGTTTTGGCAAGAGCGATGGCGTCGTCCCAATGTATGCAGCCCTTCTGACGGGATTCAACGGTTATGATGTTGCGAAGGAAGGGCATTCTCCTTATATGCAGAGGGCGGCCGGGCTCGGCCGTCTGAAGCTCGGGCGCGAGCTCGTTTATTATCCCGACATAGTCAGAATCCTTGCTGCCGTCGGTCATGACGAGCGTGTGCGTGTCCGACTGGCGAAGCAGGTACTCCGCCTCGTGTATTTTATAAGCGGAGTTCACCGTAACGAGTACGGCGCCTATCTTTACGGTTGCCCAGAAGGTTATAAACCACTGCGGCACGTTTTCCGCCCATATCGCCACGTGCTCCCCGGGCTTAACTCCGAGCGCTATAAGGCTCCTGGCGAAGGTGTCCACATCGTCGCGGAACTCGCTGTAGGTGCGGGTGTAGTCATGAGTGGTGTAGCGAAAGGCGTATTGGTCCGGGAACTCCTGCACTATCCTGTCGAGCACCTGCGGGAAGGTGAGGTCGATGATATGATTTTTGGGCCAGACATATTTGCCCGTCTTTCTCGCGTTGTCCTGAAGGCGGCCGGAGCGGTCGTCATGCTCCATATAACGGGACATGAAATTCGCGAAGTGCGGGAATACTATGCCGGCGTCCATGAGCTCGGGCGCGTATCTTTTCATCCACTCAAAGGATATGTACCCGTCGTAGTTGATGCTGCGCAGGGCCATCATTATCGCGTCGAAGGGAAGGTCGCCCTCGCCCATCATGCGGTATGTAACCTCGCCGTTAACCATGACGCTGTCTTTAAAATGAGTGTACTTTATGTATCCGCCGAGATTTTCAACGGTCTGCCCCGGCTTTTCGTTCATGAACCTGTAGGGATGGTGAATGTCCCACAGAGCGCCTACGTTGTCGCTGGGTATGCGCTCGAGAAGAGAGCGAAGACGCGCCGTGTCCGCGTATACCCCGGAGGTCTCCACAAGCAGCGTCACGCCCTTTTCCTCGGCGTAGGGCAAAAGGATATTAAGGGTATTCAGTACTTCGTTGTCGTCCACGCCGCACTCGGCTTTTGCCTTCGGGTCGCCTAGGACGCGGATATACGGCGTGTTAAGCCGCGCGGCGAGGTCTATGTATTCGCGGAGCTCATCTACCGTGTCGCAGCGGCATTCGGCATCCTTTAGCGAACAGCCGGAGGACAGGCAGGGGATTTCGAGGTTTCTTTTCTGCAGAAATTCCTTGGTCGCTTCGATGTTCGCGGGGAGAAAGGGGCGGGCTTTTACGGAAAAAATATCGTCGCCCAGGCCCCGCATTTCGATTCCCGTAAAGCCGAAGTCCTTTGCCATTGAGTAGATGTCCTGCCAGTCGAAGTCTGGGCAGCCGAGGGTTGAAAACGCGAGCTTCATTATTACTCCTCCTATTTCCGGTCGATTCGGCAACTAAAAAAGACGCCCGTCTCTCGTGAAACACGAGAGACGAAAGCGTCTGCTTCCGCGGTACCACTCTCTTTGGCGGCATAAGCCGCCCGCTTTGTCGGCGCCCTTGCGCCGCGTCTTTATTAACGGGGAGACAAGCCCCGTCCGCGCTTACGGCAAATGCTTTCGGGCGGCCGCTCGGGAGTGAGCCGGAAACGCCTCTCCCGCTGCCTTTCACCAACCGGCAGCTCTCTGAGGGAGGAAACGAATCTTGTTCTCCGTCATCGCGTTTATCTGAATGGGAAGATGTTAGCAGAAATCGCGCGCATTGTCAATAATTTTAAGGGTGGTTCGTCCGCGACGGGCTAAATGAATATGATCATTGACTTTGCTCCGCTTTAAAAGTAAGATTATACCGTATCAAGGCCGCAGCGAAGGGCGCGCGTCCGTTAGCGCGGGAGCAGTATTATCCCGCGCCCGGATGAGTGTGCCCGGCACGGGCGTGAGCGCATGGGAGGTTAACATGAAAACGGACATAGCCATAATCGGAGCGGGACCCTCGGGTATTTTCACGGCGCTCGAGATGCTGCGCCTCGGCACGAGAAAAAAGATTACGCTGGTTGAAAAGGGAAAGCCGGTTGAAGAAAGGCGCTGCCCCAAGGACATTACCCGCAAATGCGTAAACTGCAGGCCCTATTGCCACATCACAAGCGGCTTTTCGGGTGCCGGCGCTTTTTCGGACGGGAAGCTTTCCCTGTCCAATGAGGTGGGCGGTGAGCTCCCCGAGCTCATAGGCGCGGAAGCCGCGCAAAGGATAATAGATTACACGGACAAAATATATCTGCAGTTCGGAGCCGACGAGCATGTCGAGGGCCGCGGCAATGTCGAGGAAATAAAGGAAATACGCCGCCGCGCGATACAGGCGGGCCTAAAGCTGGTGGACTGCCCCATAAGGCACCTCGGCACGGAAAAGGCGCAGAGCCTTTACAAAGCGATCCAGGATCATTTGATCGCGTCGGGAGTAGAGATACTTTTTTCCACCCAGTGCACGGACCTTCTGATAGACAACTGCGTCTGCCGGGGCGTTGTCATATCCGACAGCGACAGCGGGAATTCACGCGAGCTTATTGCCGAGCATGTTGTAGTCGCGGCGGGGCGCGGCGGGGCGGACTGGCTGGAGCGCCAGTGCTCGATACACGACATACATCATAAGCCGGGCACCGTGGACATAGGCGTTCGCGTTGAGGTGCGCACCGAGGTTATGGAGCATGTAAACGACGTGCTGTATGAATCCAAGCTCATCGGCTGGCCAAAACCTTTTAAAAACAAGGTCCGAACCTTCTGCCAGAATCCGGGCGGATTCGTTTCGCAGGAAAACTACGACAACGGCCTGTCGGTAGTCAACGGACATTCCTACAAGGAGCGTAAATCCGAAAACACCAACGTGGCTATATTGTGTTCCCACAACTTCACGGAGCCGTTCAAGCAGCCTATAGCTTTCGCGCAGCGCGTCGGGGAGCTCACCAATATGCTCGGCGCGGGCAACATACTCGTGCAGCGTTTCGGAGACATTCTCGACGGCAAGCGAACATGGGCAGAAGAGCTTTCCGCCTCAAACATCAGACCTACCCTGCCGGACGCGGTGGCGGGCGACATCACTTTTGCCATGCCTTACAGGACGATGACAAACATCATCAATTTCATAAAAGCGATGGATTTCGTAGTTCCCGGCTTTGCCAGCGAGGAGACCCTGCTGTATTCCCCGGAGGTCAAGTTTTACAGCAATAAGGTTAAAATGACACCGGAGCTCGACACGAGTGTTGAAGGACTGCACTGCCTGGGCGACGCTTCCGGATGGACAAGGGGGCTTATGATGGCCTCCGCAATGGGAGTTTTGATGGGCCGCCGGCTCGTATGAACGCGTATATTTAAATTTAACAGTTTTTTGCTATTTATTTCACTTTCCGGACACAATATAGCGTTATCTTCAATGCAGATATAACCTGCGACAGCGCTTTGAATAAAAGGAGGATTCTGCAATGAGCGAAGATATATATGAGAACAGCAATAACGAGTATACACACGAAATCCCGGTCGGGAACTCTGATTTTAACTATCAGCAGCAGTACCGGCATGAATATCCGCGCTCCTACGCGGCGCCTTCGGTCCGACCCAAGAAGAAAAGACTCGCGCTGAAGATAGTCGCCATATGCCTTGCCTGCCTTATCATAGGCGGCGCGGGTGGAGTCGGCTTGGGTATCGTTTTAAAAAACGTCAGTATTGAGCGTATTTCCGCTCTTCCCTCGACCCCACCGGCGCAGGATATGACATCGAATCCCGCAGCCCCGGGCGCCTCGAGCGGCGGAGTGCCCGCACCGACAACTCTTCCGGCCGAGTTGGGAACGGTTAACGGAAACGCCGACGGGGATAAGCTCAGCGCCAATGAGATATATAAGCGGGTCTGCCGGTCTTCCGTAGGTGTTACAACTCCTATAACAACGACCAACGCCTTCGGGCAGACTACAACTTCCGCGGTGTCCGGCTCCGGTTTTATAATAACGGCGGACGGATACATCCTTACAAACTACCATGTGGTTGAAGACGCGGATAAACAGGGCCTTACAATAATGGTAATGCTCTTTACCGGCGAGGAGTATATCGCCACTATAGTCGGCAAGGAAGCCGAAAATGACGTCGCCCTGTTAAAAATCGCCGCCGACGGACTCACGCCCGTGACCATCGGCTCCATGAATAACTCCGAAGTGGGCGACACGGTTTACGCGATAGGAAACCCTCTCGGAGAGCTGACTTACTCTTTTACCAGCGGCATTATCAGCTCTCTTGACAGAGAGATAAACGTAGATTCCTCCACCATAATCAACATGTTCCAGCTGGATGCCGCCATAAACAGCGGAAACAGCGGCGGACCCGTTATTAACGAATACGGCGAGGTAATAGGAATAGCCGCCGCCAAGTACGCCTCGGCGGGCGTTGAGGGCCTCGGCTTCGCGATACCGATAGACGACGCCATGGATATAGTCCAGCAGCTTGTAACATACGGTTACGTTACCGGGAAGCCTTATTTCGGCATAACGGTGCAGACCC
>JAAYBW010000124.1 GCA_012729975.1 Clostridiales bacterium | reverse complement strand
ATTTATCCCAAATCCGAAAGAAGGCGGGCCTCCGATCATCCTGCACGCCGAAGAATGCTGGTACTGCGGCTGCTGCGCGAATGACTGCCCGACACCCGGAGCGATGACGTTCAACTGGCCGCTGCCGCTAAAACCCCGCTGGAGGAACAAAGAAACCGGAGTTGTAGGTCAGCTGAAATAATAACAAATGCCCTTAATATACATAATTGGCGAGAAATAGAATACGACGAGAAAAGCAATGAATCGCATGGGCCTTTCAGGCTGTCCGATTCATTGCTTTTTCATCAAAATAAGTGCCGACAGGTACAGGAACCATAAGTTCAGACGGTATAATCCCGCTCGATAAGCTCCGCGCATATCTGCCTGCGCAGTGTTTCGGGCTCGGCCTTCTCCAGAATTTTCGGGATAACAAAGCGGCGCGACTTGTCATAGTATTTCGGCATCGAGTTAAGCCTTTGTATATCGCCGAGCTCCGCCCGCCAGAGAAGTGAAAGCTGATTTTTCAGTTTGACTTTTTTATTTATACCGGCTTCCCGCACAAGTTCTATACCCCCGCCCTGCGCGGCGCAGAATATGCCCCAGTGCGGCGGTACATGCTCGCGTACTCCGGCGCGGTGGGATGTTCCGACGACAACCATGTTCCTGTCAAAGTATTTGTCGTAATTTTTAGTCTGCGAGGCGAGGCGGGCATAACTGTCGGCATCGCTTTTTATCTCGCATCCGATCAGCTCGTTTTCAAGAACGATGACAACGTCCGCTCTGGAGGAGCCTATAACGACTTCCTCCATGAAGCGGAATTTTTCATGTTTTTCGGCAAGGTAGTCAAAGAGAAGATCCCGGATCCCCGGGTCGAGAATACTCATTTTCATTCACCGTATCAATATTAACGTCCCGCTTTCCGTTATTCAAGCCCCGGGGCGCATGATATTAAGCGCAGGTTTTCCGGTAACAGCCGATATGATGCCATACTCCCGGAGCAATATCTGCCGGAAATCATATAATGCTTATTGAGGTGATAATCTTTGTTTTATTTTACGATCAAGCCGGGAGATACGATATATGAACTGGCCGAACAGTACAACTTGCCCGTTTCATCAATTTTATCGTTTAACCCCGGAATCAGTACAAATAATCTGATTCCGGGACAGCAGATCCTGATTCCCATAGGGCTGATTAACCCGGCTCAATATAAGCCGGGGGGTATTACATCGAGTATTTCATTGAATGAACTGAACCTGAGAAATACCATGAGAAGGCTATGGGAAGAACATATAGCATGGACCAGGATGGCGATCCTGAGCGCAGCCTCGGATTCGCCCGATTTTAGTTCGGTCACCGAGCGACTGCTGCGTAATCCTAAAGATATGGCGGAGGCTATAAGGCCCTTGTATGGCGAGGCAAATGCATCGACTTTTGACCGGCTGATGACCGAGCATTTGAAAATCGCATCACAGCTGGTTGGAGCAGCCAAAGAAGGCAATACGCAGGCTGCACAGAACTATGAAAAACAATGGTACGCAAACGCCGATCGGATCGCTGATTTTCTGAGCATGGTAAATCCGTACATAAACAGGGATGAAATGAAAAATATGCTGTATAGCCATCTTGCTCTAACAAAACAGGAAGCCGCAGAACGGTTAAATAAAAATTACGCGATGGATATCGCGCTTTTCGATCAGATTCAGGAACAGGCTTTGTCTATGGCGGACTTTATATCGGGCGGTATAGTAAAACAGTTCCCGGACTTATTTCGGTAAAGGCCTTATAACACTTGTCGGGTATAAATCATATTGTGTAATGCGTAATACTCATCAGCAATGGAGGATGTATTGTGGAAAACAGCAAAAATATGAGTGAAAACAAGATGACAAATACAGCGGGAGCAAACAACTCGATTCTTATACAGCCGCCCGGCCAGCTTCCCATATATCAGGCAGATACAATACCGCGTTCAATGGGCAATATGGCATACCAGGTAGTCTATCCTGAAATATTCTACAGATTACAGCCATATATCATAATGGTTTGCGATCAGATTGATACATACGGATCTATTATGCCGACGCAGGAAATGGTAGAGCAAATAACCGACAGCATATATGACGACGTAAACCGGATGTATCCCGATATGTCCGAATATGCCGGCGCTTATGATAAAAACCCTGATAATGATCCGCCTGCCATGGATAACAGCAGTCCGGCAGCGTTCAACCGCGGTTTCGGTATGTTTGGCCGTCGTTTCAGACGCAGGGGAGCGCTGCGGGATTTGATCGATATTTTACTTATATCGGAATTTTTTCGCCGGCGAAGAAGGTTTTATTGATCGTTTAGCTCCGCTTTTATAAATAAACTCGCCGATAAGTATCTTATATAACTTATTCGGCGAGTTTTTAACTGACGAAATAACCGGCGAAAATACCGATAGCCAAACTAAATTAACGGGAGGAAAAGCATGATAACCGCAACCGAATTTGTCAGGCAATCTCTGGCCTTACATTTATTTTTCATTAGGATTATGAAGGAACATTCATTTTTCCTTGAACTGGGTTTTACTCCGAGAGACTACAACTTGACCAATCAGGCGGATTACTTCAGGAAAGCTTTCGATGCAATGCTTGCGGATACAATTGCGCTTTCGGGCGGTGTGGTGAGCAATGAAGTGCTTAAATCCGGCGAGGTCATTACGCCTTATACTTTGAAGGCCGAAACCGTCTCGTCATACTATACGGGCATCCGGATACGAACCGAGCTTACCGAAGCTCAGGCAGGTCTGGAAGGGGACGGAATGGCGGTAAGCCCTCTGCTTGAGCAAAGAGTACAGGCTTTGAATAATAACGCAATTAACCTCGTCAGCTCGCTGATTCAATTTAAAAGCGCCATCTTATCGGGCGTGCTTTCATGCAGCCTGTTCACCATGAATTACCCTCTGCTGATCGACCACATTTTAAGGGAAGCAAAACTTTATTTGACCATGATACAAAGGCTGCAAAACAAAGAGGAATTCAATCCGGAAAAAGAGGCTTACGAACAGGAGTCGTTTTGGAACAGGATTATGGGGGAGCACGCAAAATTTATACGAGGATTGCTTGACCCCACGGAAAGCGATTTGTTTGCCGCGGCCAATAATTTCGGTAATGAGTTTGATCAGTTATCGGCCGAGGTCGAACAGGCGATGGATAAAACTCTGCCTTTAAAAAAAGTAACTGCCGAAAACCTTGATGCCGTTAAGCAGATACGGGATTTCAAGTTAAGCGGCACGCAGGGGCTGCTGGAATGCAAAATAAAATCAATAATCATCCCATTGCTCGGAGATCATGTGCTGCGCGAAGCGAACCATTATCTGCGCTTGCTGAATATGTTTGATAAGTCGTTATAGCGGGGTAGGTACACCGAACGTACATAAGTGAATGGCATTGTTAATGGGGCGATGGCATCATTACATCCTCGTTCCCGGAGAAAAACAAAGGACGCCGCGGCCGGCGTCCTTCGTTTTTCTTAATTTTTTACGCCAGGTGCTCGGTTCGCGTGATAAAGTCGTCCTGCAGAGGTTTGGGCATTTCTACGAAATAGACCGAGAAACCGGCGATTCGCACGATAAGATTCGTATATTTGTCCGGCTCTTTCTGGGCGGCGTACAGCGTGTCGGTACTCACGACGTTGAACTGGACCTGCATGCCCCCTTGGTCAAAGTAGGCAGCTATGAGGTCGCCCAGTTTTTTTGTGCCGTCTTCGCCGTTTACCGCGGTTGGAGAAAACCGTATATTAAGCATATCGCCGTTGCCGAGCTTGTAATGCGGAAGCTTGGAGGCCGAACGCAGGTAGGCCGTAGGTCCGCTGATATCGAAGCCCTGTCTTGAGGAAATAGCTTCCGCAAGCGGCGCTCCGTCGGAGCGCCCGTCCGGAGTGGCCATCGTAAGATTGCCGAACTCAAGGTGCGTCGTAACGGTAAAGGTACCGCCGCGCCATTTGCCGCGCGGGCCGCGCACTTTCAGCATATGATCGGCATACGCACCAAGCGCGAAAGCGCCCAGCTCGTCTACCTCTTCAATATCGTTGCCGTAATGAGGGACCTTGTCGATGATATACTGCTGAAGCTCCTCGTAACCCTTCCAGTTATTGATGAGCGCATCGTAGAGGTCCCGGGCGGCGACTGTTTTATCGTCGAAAACCAGCTTTTTTATGGTCATAAGACTGTCGGCGACGTTCCCGGTGCCAAGGGCCGTGAAGCCCGTGGAGTTGTATTTGGCGCCGCCGTCAAGAACATCCAGCCCGCTCTCCATACAGCCGTCGACGGTCGCGGTGGCCGTGACGCAGGGGAAGAACGTTCCATAGACAAGCTCATAGAAATTAACGAAAGAAACATGCCAGTCAAGGAAGTACTCCAATTGTTTGAGGAAGGCTTCCTTAAACTCATCAAAGGAGGCGTAATCGTAGAGGTAGCCTGTTTTCAGCCCCGCGGAGCAGCCGGTCTTGGGGTTTGTACCGTTGTGGATTGCCATGTTCATGATGCCGACGAGATTGGAAAAGCTCTCTCCTCCGCTGCTTCCGCAGGCCGACCACTCGTTGCCGCTGCCCGCGGGCTCTACGCAGCCTATAATACAGTAGTCGTAAGCGTCCTCCTTGGACATGCCGCGTTCCATAAGCGCGGGAATGATGATCTCGTCGTTTTCAAATGTAGGCATTCCACCGGCGACTTTTGAGGATTCTATGGCGTGCTCCCAGAGTTCGGCCGGAGAGTTATTATGAATGCGCACGGAAAGAGACGGTATGGTAAGGTACAGCCTCGCGTATGTCTGCAGGAATAAAAGTGACAGCGTGTTGGTGGCGTCCTTTCCGTCGCGGGTCTGACCTCCAACCGAAAAATGATGCCCGCCGCACTCATAGTGGTATGCTTTCGGTCTGGAATTGCCGAATTGCACCACGAAGTAGTCGCCCAGCTTCAGGATAAAGGCGTCGGTCATCTCCTGGGCCTTTTCGATTGTAATCGAACCCTCGGCCAGTTCCTTTTCGAGGAAACCGCCGCAGTACTGGTCCATACGGCCCAGCGTAATTCCGTGGGCCTGACCGTCCGTGTGCAGGAGCAGCTGGTATAAAAGGACTATCTGCATTGCTTCCCAGCATGTACGCGCCGGGTTTTCGGCGATCCAGGCGAGAGAATCAGCCATTCTCAAAAGCTCTTCACGCCGCTCACCCTCGGCTTTTTTCGCCTCCTGCGCAACCAGCTGCGCATAGCGCGTCGTGAGCAGCTTCGCGCCCTCGGCGACAAGAATTATCGACCGGTAAGTTACGGAGCGCTTCGCGTCTTTATCGTAGTATTTCCCGTTCATCGCGGCAATATGGTCGTTTGCCTCCCGTATGATATGCCCCCATCCCTTTTCTATCACCTTGCGATAGTTAGGGCTGTAATGCCCCTGGGGCATGCTGGCGAGGTGGCCGTCTCTGCGATTGCCGAAGGTAGTGCAGTTGTCGCCCTTAAGCGCCCAGATCTCCTTGGGCAGGACAGCCTGAACTCGCGCCGAAACGGTGCGGTCACGCCAATACTCAACCGCTTCCCTGAATATCTCTTTGTCCTCGGGTGAGATGTATGCATAAGAGCCGGGACTTTGCCAGGCATGGGCGAACTCGTCGTCCGGAAGCTTCATCAGACCTTCCAGCCAGCCGCTGCCCCATTCCACATAATGCTGAGCGCTGCGCCAGTCGCGACCCAGATTCGCGACGAACATCTCGTCGTCTTCAAGCTGCACCACATGCTTCGAGCACCACTCGTACAGAGCGCCGGCCCTTTTGAGTGCGGCAACCTCCGCCTCGTGGGCTTTATAATATTTCGTGTAGATATCGGTACGTTCAGCGCAGAGTATTACATGACCGTTGTCATGCTCAAGCCTTCTGTCTTTAATCTTTTGTATTCTCGGACTTACAGGCGCTTTCTGATACATGTGCTCAATCCCCTTTCCTGCTTAAATAAAGTGATTTATATACATATGTGTTTTTATATGTGTATAAGGCGGGTATGTGAAGACAGCCGATATAATATCCTATGCAACTTAAATTCTATCACTCTTATTCGGCATGTCAATGCTTTTTGTATATTCCCGCAAATACACGCAACGGCCCGCTCCCCGGTTTAAGCTGCGGCGTATATCATGAGACAGCGAAAAACATATACCGCGGACGGGTGATTACGGCAGCGCAATCTGCTATAATATATGCGAAGCTTTTAGCCGAATTGTTCCATGCCCGCGCACCGGCCTCGCTTAATATCCGAGCAGATATAATACAAGGAGGAATCAAAATGTCCGGTATATGCCGCAGCGATTTTTCGCCATTGTCCGACCTTGATCTTGAAGCGCCGCCCGTTGGCATTAAATTCAGCTTTTTCCGTCCCGAGAACATATCGCCGCTTGAAGCTGAAGCAGAACTTTCTCTTTGCGAGATACTCAGAAAATCACAGCTAGAGAACAGGGCCTTTTATTTTTCCGACGAAAACAAGGAGACCTGTATCGGGAAGATAGTTCTGGGAATGGAAAGCTTCTCGACTTTTGAGACCAGCGGGCAGATCGGTGAACGTTTGGGCGTGTTCGAGGATGCGCGCGCCAATCAGAATCTCTACCAGTTTATCCCGAAGCTGGATCCCGGCGTATCGAACTATGTCTTATTCAGTCCGGCAGATAAGCTGACCTTCGAACCTGATGTGCTTATAGTGAGCGCGAGGCCCGCCGTGGCGGAGATAGTAATGCGCGCTGTAACGTATTCGACAGGGGAAATGTACAAGTCCTGCTGCACACCCGTTATGGGCTGCGCCTGGTTCCTTGTATATCCGTATAAAAAGGGAGAGGTTAACTTTGTTATCCCCGCCTTTGTGCATGGTCCGCACGGAAGGGAGCTCTGGCCCACGGACACGGTTTTAATAAGCATACCTTACAGATGGATCCCGACCGTGCTTACCAATCTTTCGCGCATGACGCATCATCTGCCGTCTCACGAGGGAAAACAGCAGTATTACGAGGAATTCGGCGGAATACTTAAGGATCTGTCGGAAAAAGCGAAGAATCCCTGACCCCGCATAAGATAGGCGTGGAATAATGTAACGGGAAGAACAGCCGGAAAAGCTGTTTTTCCCGGATCCGGAGGCACAGAAAACCCACCGGCCCATAAGCAAACAGCGGTTGTGTTGCCGGGGGCAATATGATACAATTAACAATGACTCCTGATAACGTCAAAGAGAGCGCGGTGATTAGTTGCGGCTGAAAACGATCCTGCTCACCGGTTTCGGAT
>JAAYBW010000123.1 GCA_012729975.1 Clostridiales bacterium | reverse complement strand
TTCTGTAAACGTTTGCATCTTCATGAAGATATTGCATAATCGCATAAAAAGCGAAAAAGAAGCTCCGAATCGGAGGTTCCCGCGGCGCGTACCCAAAAAACGCCTGGAAGGAGACTTGATCATGACAACAAAAAGCTCCCCCGCACTCGTTAATGTGGACACTGTCCCTCTGCCGTCTCCCGGCCGCCCTCCCGCGCTTACACATCACGGGTGTCATGTGCGGGTGTCATGTGCAGGTGCATTGTGCGGGTGCATCATGCGGGTGTATCGTGCGTACATTGTGCCCGCGTGTGTGGGTGTGCATAATGCGTGTGCGTCCGCCTCCGCAGGAAAAAATTTTTTCAGCAAAAAACAGCGCCTGCATTTAGAGCGTTTACAGGGAGACAGTGCGTTCAGCGTAAATCCCCAAAAGCCTCACCGACAGTCAACGGACTTTATCTGACGATTAGTCGCATATCGGTATGACATTCTTTCGCGGCACTTTCGCGGAGGGCGGCTTTATGAAGCCGCGTCCTCGAATTGACTGTTATAGATGCCCGCATAAAAACCGTTATTCTTCAGCAGTTCTTTGTGCGTGCCCTGCTCGACGATGTCTCCCTCGCTCATTACCAGAATAAGATCGGCTTCCTTTATTGTGGACAGCCTGTGCGCTATTACAAAGCAGGTTCTGCCGTTCATAAGACGCTTCATCGCGTCCTGAATGAGATGCTCCGTGCGGGTATCGACGGAGCTTGTCGCTTCATCGAGGATTAAAACGGGACTGTTTACTATAAACGCTCTGGCGATCGTCAGCAGCTGCCTTTGGCCCTGAGACACATTGGTGGCGTCCTCGTTGAGCTCCATGTCGTATCCGCCGGGCAGCGTGCGGATGAACTGGTCCGCGTGGGCGGCTCTCGCGGCCGCGTAGACTTCCTCATCCGTTGCGTCAAGCTTTCCGTAGCGCAGGTTTTCCATAATAGTACCCTTGAAAAGCCAGGTGTCCTGAAGTACCATTCCGAAGCTGCGCCTTAGGTCACCGCGGCGGTAATCTTTTATATTATATCCGTCAACGAGTATTTCGCCTTCGCTGACATCGTAAAAGCGCATCAGAAGCTTGACGATGGTCGTCTTGCCCGCCCCTGTCGGCCCGACGATCGCGACAGTCTGCCCTTGTTTGATATGGCAGCTCCAGTCGTTGATTACGGTTACGTCGGGATCATAGCCGAAACGGACGTGGCGGAACTCTATATCGCCTTTTATATTGTCGGCCGATACTGCGGACTCATTATCCGGAATCTCTTCTTCCTCGGAAAGGAATTCGAATACACGCTCCGCCGCGGCTGCCATTGACTGCATCATGTTGGAAACCTGGGCAAGCTGGGTTATCGGGTTGGTAAAATTCCTGATATAGCCTATGAATGCCTGGATATCTCCTACGGTTATGGTTCCGCGGGCGGCAAGTATACTGCCCGAAATCGCTACCGAAACGTATCCCAGATTTCCCACAAAGGTCATAGCGGGCATCATCATTCCGGAAATGAACTGGCTCTTCCAGGCGGAGCCGAAAAGCTTGTTGTTGGTGACCTTAAACTCGTCCAGGGAGGCCGCTTCGCGATTGAAGGCCTTAATTACGTTATGACCCGAGTATACTTCCTCGACCTGGCCGTTTATTTCGCCGAGCTGCTTTTGCTGAGCTTTGAAATGCTTCTGGCTTATCTTTACAAGCGTCATCACCAGCGCTGCGGAGACCGGGAGAATAATGAGCGCGATGAGAGTCATAAGAAGGCTTATGCTGAGCATCATATAAAGGACGCCCACTATTGTGGTTATGCTGGTGATGAGCTGGGTTATGCTCTGATTCATGCCGTGTCCGAGCGTGTCGACGTCGTTGGTGATCCGGGAGAGCACCTCGCCTACTGTTTTGCTCTCAAAGTACTTCATAGGCATGCGCCCGATCTTTTCAGATATCTCCTTACGCATACGATAAGCGATCTTCTGTGTAACCCCGGACATGATCCAGTGCTGAATGAAGCCGCACAGAGCGCTTACGGCGTATATCACAAGAACGGTGAGCAGTATCCGGCCTATTTTCTCAAAGTTGATCGCGCCTGTGCCTGATATCTTGGCCATCAGGCCTGAAAACAGCTCTGTGGTAGCTTTTGAAAGAATTTTGGGGCCGATGACATTGAAGATCGTGCTGCCTACCGCGAATATCAGGACTATCAAAACAGGTATCTTAAACCTGCCTATATAGGATGCCAGTTTCTTAACGGTCCCCTTAAAATCCTTGGGCTTTTCTCCGCCCGCGAATCTGCCTCCGGGGCCGCGCATACCGCCCGATCTGCCCTGGCCGCCCGTTTCCCGCGCTGTCCTGTTTTCAATGGCCATGATTATGCCTCCTCCCCGAGTTCTTCCGAGCTAAGCTGGCTGCGCGCTATTTCCTGATAGGTAACGCAGGTCTTAAGCAGCTCGGCATGAGTGCCGACGCCTTCGATTTTACCCTCGTTTAGGACAACGATCTTGTCGGCGTGGAGTATGGTGGAAATTCGCTGGGCAACGATTATAACCGTCGCGTCGTTTATCTTTTCCCTGAGTGCCCGGCGCAGAGTAAGGTCTGTTTTGTAGTCGAGCGCGGAGAAACTGTCGTCGAAGATATAGATTTTCGGGCTCTTGGCGATGGCGCGCGCTATCGAAAGCCGCTGCTTTTGCCCTCCGGACACGTTTGTGCCGCCTTGCGAGATCGGGCTCAGATAGCCGTCCTGCTTTTCGTATATAAAGCCTGCTGCCTGCGCGATTTCGGAGGCTTCCCGCATAATTTCATCCGATATGTCCGAACCGCCGAACTTTATATTGCTCTCAATGGTGCCGGAAAACAACACGCCGTTTTGCTCTGTGTATCCCAGAAGCTCCCGAAGCCGCCGCTGGCTCAGATCGCGTATATCTATGCCGTCGATGGTTATCTGTCCGCCGGTCACGTCGTAAAAGCGCGGGATGAGGTTAATGAGCGTAGACTTCCCGCAGCCGGTGGAGCCGATAACCGCCGTGGTTTTGCCGGGCTCCGCGGAAAAGCTGATGTGGTTGAGCAGATCGGTTTCCGTGTCGGGATATCTGAAGGTAACGTCCCTGAACTCAACGAGACCTTTGACTTCCCCGAGCTTTTCATCAAGTGTTTTTTCCTTGTCCTCGATGCTCGACCTTGTGTTAACGACCTCGTCGATCCTTCCCGCGGCAACGATCGCTCTGGGCAGGAATATCGATATCATTGTGATCATCATGAAGGACATTACGATTTGAAGCGTGTATGTGATAAAGGCGATCATGTCCCCGACCTGCAGGGTACCGGCGTCTACGCCCTTGGCTCCGAACCATTCTATCAGTATGGTGATGCCCTGCATTATGAGCATCATTGTGGGCATCATGAAGGCCATGGTCCGGTTGGTAAAAAGCTGAGTTTTCATGAGGTCGTTATTCGCCGATTGAAAGCGTGCTTCCTCAAATGCCTCGCGGTTGAAGGCACGTATTACGGGAAGCCCCGTAAGAATCTCCCGGCTGACCAGGTTGAGCTTATCTATAAGGGCCTGCATCTTCTTGAATTTAGGCATTGCAACGGTTATCAGCACACCTATAAGAAGCATAAGCGCGCCTATGCCCGCGCCGACTATCCATCCCATTCCGGTTCTGGTGGCGGATACCTTAATAATGCCGCCGATTCCCATGATAGGGGCGTAAAGCACTACGCGCAGCATCATTACGGTAACCATCTGCACCTGCTGTATGTCATTGGTAGATCTTGTTATCAGCGAAGCGGTGGAAAATTTGTCGATTTCCGCGGAGGAGAAGGAAAGGACCCTGGAGAAAACGGTCTCCCGCAGGTCGCGGCCTATCGAGGCGGAAATTTTACTTCCGATAAAGCCCGACATTATTGCCGCCGCCATCATAAGAACCGTCAGCCCTATCATTTTCGCGCCGATTTTCCAAAGGTAATCAAGGCGCATTTGGTTTAAATCCACAGAAAGGGCCTCGTACTCTTTTTGGATGAACGCTATGGCTGCGGACCTGACAAGACTGTCCGACAATGAGCCCATGCCCCCCATCGCCAGTCCGGCCCGGTCAATAAGCTGCTCTTTTGTCATTTGGCCGTTTTCGAGCGCGGCTTTGATCAGACCGATGTCGTACTCTCCGCCGGATTCGATCTTAGCCAGCATGGCCATCGGCAGGCTCAGCCGCGCGTCGAGGGCCGCCGGATCTTCACCGTCGCGCAGGGAAAGGATACCTCCGCCGTCGGGGACGTAGGCCTCTTTAATGTAGGCGGCGTCATCGTCTGTCATAAACAGTTCGAGGTTTAAGAGCGTTTCCTGCCTTATTTTTGCCGGAGCCGCGTATTCGATACCGCCGTTTTGTATGCCTACGTCGACGATGTCGCTCGTATAAGCCGGCAGCGAAAGCTCGCAGAAGGCCTGTACTATCAGCAGACAAAATATTATGAATACCGCTGCAATGTGATTTTTTAGATATTTGACTATTTTCATGCGATTCAGTCTCCGTCCGGTTTTTTAACGTTTAGTCATATGCCGATATCCGGCGCCGCGAACAAGCCCGGCACCGCTCCCGCCGGGCGGGAGATTATCCGCCGCGGCTGATTTGCTCCGAAATCTCGTTGACTCTCCTTGTCAGCCTTATATATTCCACAGCGTCGCGTTCTCCGAGTCTTGTTAAAAGCTCCGTCATATACCGCAGTATACTTTCGAAGTCGTCCGCGCCTTTCGCCTTGCCGGAGGGTGTGAGAAACACGACGACTCTGCGCCTGTCCTGTGTGTCTTCATCCCGATGTACCAGGCCTTTTTTCTCAAGATTATTAAGTATCATCGCGACCCGCGCGGTGCTGATATCCAGCTTTTCGCTCAGCTCACCGGCGGTAACTCCGTCTCCGACGGTAAAAAGGTACCCGATCATTTTCGCTTCACCGCGTGAAATTTCATCGGATTTTCTCTGCCTGTCCTTATACGGACGGCAAATAATTTCCATCAGGACCGGTCTGGCAAGCTCCTCGAAATTCATCTGAACGCCCCCCGCAGCCAGTATAATAGAAATATTGCCTAACGGTATTAGATATTAAACGCATGTACTGTTTTTGTCAATACAGTCAGTAAATTATTCGGCAGACGGAAAAATATCCTTGTAAACCCGGCCGGAAGCTAACGAACCGCGCTGTTTAAAACAGCGGCGATATTATCAAGGCCGTTTAATGTGGTTTCGTCACTGAGCGGGTCGTTTTCATCGGTGCCCGAAAAGTAGACGAAATCCTTAAATTTCGCACCCATTTCGCGCAGCAGCCGTTTCGCCGTTCCGAGCGCAATGTCTTTGAGGCCGCCGCCGCCGTCGACAAGTATTACCGCGCCGTATTTGTTTTTGCCGCTCCACAGGTCCTCGTTACGGATGTATTTTGCTACCCAGTAAAGCTGCAGCCTGCTTGCCCAGCTAAGAAGAGAACCCGTCAATTCGGCGAAATTAATCGGCGAAGCAATGACGATATTATCCGCCGCTTCTATTTTGGTGTAGATATCCTGCATGGCGTCCTGAAGAACGCAATTCGGGTGAGTCCAACAGTATCGACAGTCCATGCAGGGAGATACTTTCGCTCTGTAGGTCTCCACAATGTCGACATCACCGTCAAGCAGTTCTCTGAGTCTGCCCGTGAGCGCAGCGGTAAATCCGTTTTTCCTGGGCGAGCCGTTTATAATAAGCGTTTTCATTGCAGTTCCTCCATATAAGATTTTCCGACACAGCGGTATTATAGCACAGGGGCGCGTCGGTTGAAAGATGCGCTGTATCACGCGGCGCTGCCTTCGAATATATTGTTAATGAACGCTTGAGGATGCCATACAGTGGGGGAAATTGTTATGCCGATGTCGACGAGAGAATTGTTTGCCCGAATGATAAAATGCGAGGCCGGAGGGGAAGGGCTCGACGGTATGAAGGCTGTGGCGACGACCATAATGAACAGGGTGCATGTGGCGTACGGCGAGTATCTGAAGATCGGTCAGGGCGATCTGCGCAGGATTTTGGAGCAGCCCAGGCAGTTTACCTGCTTTATGACACAGATCGGCGGTGTTCCGAATCCGCAAAACATCTGGAATACACACCCGGAACAAATACATTTTGATGTTGCCGACTGGGCGCTTGGCGGCAATGTGCATTCGGGTGTAATAGAAACGCTTTGGTATATGAACCCGTTTTCTATCGTCTGCCCCGAGTATTTTCCGTATAACAGGACGGGCGTTCAGTTTAACCGGATTGCGCAGCATTGCTTTTTTGTGCCCACGTCTCTGTACGCTTTAACTTAATTAGGGGATCTGAAAATGAATGGTAATAATATACTGAATACGACCGATGACTTCTGCGCTAGACTTTTGAAGTGCCGGCAGGAAAGAACGCAGCCGGCTCGGCCTATGCCCGCAAACGGCCGGACGCAAATGCCGGCAGCGCCTGCCGATACGGCCGGTACAACAATAATGCCGCCGGCCGACATGACCCCGACCACACTTGAGTCCGTAAATTATCTGGCGGGACTGCTTACGACCTATATAGGGCACAGGATGCGCGTACAGTTTCTTGTAGGAACTACGGGGCCGCTCATGGACATTAACGGAACCCTCAGGCAGGTCGGAGCAAACTACATTATTTTGCAGCCGGTAGAAACAGACGATCTGACGGTATGCGACCTGTATTCGATTAAATTCGTTACGATCTTTTTTTAATGAATACTGCCGCCAAAGAAGGCAAAGCTCCCGGGGTTTTGTCTTTTTGCGTCCGTACCGCGGTCCGGTGCAGGCGGGCATCCCGCAAACATATTGACAACAGGCGCATCTTATGCATATAATAGCACCAATCAATAATTTAATATGTTAAAGCGTTGAAGAAGGAAAGTACGCGGCGTTTGTCCTGCCAGGGATTGTCTGTCATAGACTGAAAGCAGACTTCGGGAGATAACCGCGGAAGTTCCCTTCCGAGCTCGCCCTTTGAACATAAGCAGCCGGAGTAGAGGGGCGCGGGATTCCGCCGTTAAAAGGATAGGATATGGTTTACCGTATCCGAAGTTGAGAGCGCGTATTATTATACGCGAATCAGGGTGGTAACGCGGAGAGCGATTTGGCCTTTCGTCCCTAGCTATAGGGATGAAGGGCTTTTTTATTTCCCGCCGCCCGGGAACCGCGAATCAGCGGCTCCTGTCAGCATCGCGAAATCGAGAAAACGAAAGGAAGGCTTCAAACCATGTTGGGAATACCGGATCCGGCGGTATGGATCGCTTATCTGCTCTCTTTGGGGGGCGCGATCCTGTGTGTTATCTACGGCATAATAAACTGGAACAAAGACAACGGCGGCAATGAGGGAGGCAAGAAGAGATGACGTATATAATCATAAGCCTTGCCCTGTATGTCCTGATAATGGCGTTTATCTCATACACCGGCTATAAAAAGACCAAAAGCACCAGCGATTACCTTCTGGCCGGTAAAGAGATACATCCGATAGTAATGGCCTTGTCCTACGGGGCCACCTTTATAAGCACCTCCGCGATAGTGGGCTTCGGCGGAGCTGCGGGGCAGTACGGGATGGGACTGCTGTGGCTTACGGTGTTTAATATCATAGCCGGTGTTTTCATCGCCTTCGTATTATTCGGGAAGAAAACGAGGGAAATCGGCCACAGGCTCGGTACGAACACTATGCCGGAGTTTTTCGCCCGCCGTTTTAACTCAAAGCTGATGCAGGGCTACTCGGGTATACTGATATTTCTGTTCATGCCCGTATACGCCTCCTCCGTCCTGAAGGGCATAGTGGATTATATAGCCAAGTATACCGGCGTAAGCTTCAATGTTGTGCTCATCGTGCTCGGGGTGCTGGCGGGTGTCTTTGTAATTATGGGCGGTCTTAAAGGCATAATGTACGCCGACGCGTTTCAGGGCACTTTAATGTTCGCCGGAATGGCGTTTCTGATAATCTATACCTATTCGATACTCGGCGGAGTTACACACGCGCATGAGGCACTGGCCCTGCTTCCGCGGCAGCCCGGCGTCGCCGAGCAGACGGAAGGTCTCGTTAAAGCCGGCTTCGTGGGCTGGACCGATATGCCGAGGTCGGGGTCGCCGCTATGGTGGAACGTCATCACTACGCTGGTCGCGGGTGTCGGCATCGGCGTGCTGGCGCAGCCCCAGCTTTCGGTGAAGTTCATGACGGTAAAAAGCGGCAGGGAGCTAAACCGAGCGGTGCTCTCCGGCGGAATTTTCATACTGTTCATGACGGGTGTGGCCTTTACGGTCGGTGCGCTCTCAAATGTCGCGTTTTATAACGAGACCGGCCGGATCGCCATAAAGGCCGCAGGTGCTAACGACAGCATTATACCGGCCTATATAAAAGCCTTCCTGCCCGAGTGGTTCGGCGGCATTTTCCTCGTCGTGCTCATGGCGGCCGCCATTTCAACTTTAAACGCGCTGACGCATACAATGGGCACGGCCCTCGGACGCGATTTTCTCAAGCAGTCTTTAAGACTCAGGAGTGATACGATCAGGCTCACGCGCATCGCCATGCTTATAGGTCTTGTAATCAGCGTGGTTTTGACATGGCTGTCCGGCAAGCTGGATGTGAGCATGGCGATCATAGCCATCGGCACTTCCATGTTTTACGGACTATGCGCGGCGACGTTTCTGCCGACATATATCGCCGCGCTCTATATTAAGAAATTTCCCCGGGGCGCAGCGCATGTAAGCATGATAGCGGGCTCCGCCGTAAGCCTTTTCTGGCTGTTCTTTGTTCAGGAAAAGACGTCCGGCAGCCTCCGGATATGCAGACTGCTCTTCGGTATCGACTCCGTTGTTAAGGATACCCCGCTCCACACGCTCGCGATGGTGGACGCGATCGTCATAGCGCTTCCGCTTTCGATCATAGCCGCCCTTATCGCCTGGGCCGTTATCGGCAGCGCGAAGGAATCGCAGCAAGCACCCGTAACGGTAAGCGCCGACTGAGTGCTGCCTGAAGTAAATAATCGCCGCATCTGACCTAAAAGATACGGCGATTATTTTACAGGAGCTTATTATACGGTTATCCATCAAATACGGGGCATCAGCGGGAGGTGATTATATCGTATATCGCCGGGTCGGAGGTATACACATAACCCCGGTCGCCCTGATTCCCGAGTGTATCGAGGAAGCGGTAATAGAAAAGGCCGGTCTCCGTGGAAAACACCGTGTCGGTATTTCCACCGGTATAGGTTACGGTAATCGTATACATGGGATCGCTTGTCTGCGCTGCCATGTGCTCGGGATATGCCCTGACGCTGTGGGTACAGGTCTCCAGCGCTTTAAAAAGCTGCCGCGCGGCCTCCGCGCTCAGCGTCTCGGACACGTCGGCGGAAGTAATTTCTATCGAAGCAACATCCGCGAAAGCACCGGTTACCAGCGTCGCGTCATACCTCATGAGAATCAGCGCGAGTTCCGTGCGCGACGCACCGTCGAGCGGATTGATCGTGCTATCCGTGCGGCCTGTGATTATAGCGCTGCCAACAGCCCAATGTATGGCGGAAATCGCGTACTCGCCGATATCGAAGGCGTCATCGTATGAGAGTATGTTCGTATCTTCGCCAATGCTTACGTCCCGGCCCTTGTAAAGCGCATATCGGTAAAGCATAGCCGCGAGTTGCTCGCGGGACAGCTCGTCGCCGGGGCCGAAACTGCCGTCGCCGTATCCGGCAGCGATACCGAAAGCCGCCGCCCATTCGACGGCATCGGTGTACCAGGCGTATTCGGGCACATCGGAAAAGGTTCCGCTTTTTCCGCCGCCCATGGGCGGCTGCCCTTCCATTCGGTATATCATCGTAACCGCCATAGCCCGGGTGGCGGCGGCGTACGGCTCAATACCCTTGTCGGTTCCCGCCATGAGGCCGGTATCCAGACAGTAATTCACGCCATCCTTGTTCCAAAGCTCTGAAGATGTCGTGTCATTTGCCCCCTCGCTGTACGCAGAGGCTTTGACACAGGCAAAGCTCAATAAGATAGTCAATGCCAGAGCCGCGGACAGCGACCGAGGTGTAAGAATTCGTTTCAAACCGTTTACCCCCTTTTCGTATAGGTTTATTGCTAATATAATCATTATAGCATGCACACACGGTTTTTGGGTTGGTTTATTATGCCGGGGTGCAGTATGATCCGATGCTCGGACGGTAAAATTAATGATCGGGGGGATATTCGGTGGAGGATATATTCACCAGAGAGTCATTTAAGTCGATAAAGCCGATTGAGAAGGGCTGGTCCGAGGACAGGAAGTATCGGGTCGACACCGGGGACGGGAGCAGGTTATTGCTGCGTGTTTCGGATATTTCGCAATATGAGAAAAAGACAGCGGAATATGAGTTGATGGAGCGCGTGGCCGAGCTCGGCGTACCCATGTCCGAGCCGCTGGAATTCGGAGTGTGCGAGGACGGAAAAAGCGTATATCTGCTTTTAACATGGTGCGACGGGGAGGAGGCCGAAACGGCGCTTCGGAGTGTGAGTACGGATGAACAATACGCGCTCGGAGTGAGGGCGGGTCAACTGCTTCGGCTCATTCACAACCTGCCGGCTCCGGACGCCGGGGAGGAATGGTCAGCCCGGTTTAACAGGAAAACCGACCTGAAGATAAAGAAATACCGCGAATGCGGCATACGTTTTTCCGGTGACGAAAAGATAATCGGCTACATAGAAAAAAACCGCGGTCTGCTCGAGGGAAGACCGCAGTGCCGTCAGCACGGGGATTATCACGTGGGCAACATGATTATATCGCAGCGCGGCGGTCTGAGTATCATAGACTTTAACCGCACCGACTTCGGCGACCCGTGGGAGGAATTTAACAGGATCGTCTGGAGTGCCGCGGTCAGTCCGTATTTTGCTACCGGACAAATAAACGGCTATTTCGAGGGTAAGCCGCCGGCTGAGTTTTTCCGGCTGCTCGCGTTTTACATTTCGGGCAATACGCTCTCGTCGGTTTATTGGGCCATACCGTTCGGACAGGCGGAGATCGACACCATGATAAACCAGTCGCAGGATGTGCTCGGATGGTTTAAAGGTATGGCGAGCGCCGTACCTGAATGGTATCTCGGCGAAACCGGGCATTGAGGAATGGGCGGTGCGGTAAGGAGCAGAAAACACAAAAGGTTACCGGCGTGTCGCCGGTAACCCAATGAGATTAAACCTTGTTCCGCTGGAGCCTGACGAGCCGGGGATCGGCCCGCTGACCGACTTAACGGTAAAGGCGGAATGTTATCCGTTCATGAAGCGGGAGAGAAAATCTCTTGTTTCCTGTTTTTGCGGGTTAACCAGTATCTGCTCGGGCGTACCTTCCTCGCAGATGACGCCTTCGTTCATATATACAACGCGGCTTGACACATCCCTGGCAAATGCCATCTCGTGGGTGACGATGAGCATGGTAAGCCCCTCTTCGGCCAGAGTGCGCATAACGCTTAAAACCTCCCCGACCATCTGCGGGTCAAGCGCCGAGGTGGGCTCGTCGAACAAAAGAACCTCCGGTTCCATCGCAAGCGCGCGGGCAATGGCCACGCGCTGCTTTTGCCCGCCGGAAAGCTGACGCGGCTTCGCGTTGATAAACGGCGACATGCCGACCTTATTGAGGTAAAACAAAGCCCTCTCGTGCGATTCCTCGCTGCTCAGTCCGAGCACTCTGCGGGTTCCGATCATGCAGTTTTTCAGCGCCGTCATATTGTTAAAGAGGTTAAAATTCTGGAAAACCATTCCCACCTTCGCCCGGTAGGCGGGTATGTTCGTGCCGGGTTTTGTGATATCGGTACCGTGAAAGAGCACCTCTCCCGATGTGGGAGTCTCAAGCAGATTTATGCACCGCAGGAGAGTGGACTTTCCGGAGCCGGAAGCGCCTATTATGCAAATAACGCTGCCGGTATGCACGGAAAAGTCGATATCGATCAAAACGGTGTTTTCACCGAATTTTTTGCTCAGGTGCCTTACCTCAAGAATTTTCTCGCCGTTCATCTGCGCTCCTTCCTGTTCTTGCCTCTGAACTTATACAGACCGCTGGTCTGCTCGAGAGTATCGGTGTGCGCGAGGCTGTAGCTTTCGTCGCCGTCCATTTTCTTTTCAAACCATCGCAGCAGGCGTGAGAAGAAAAGCGTCATCACAAGGTACATTGCCATAGTGATCGTATAGGTCTGGAAATACCAGTAGTACGAACCTGCCACCGATTTCGAGGCGAAAAACAGCTCCACCGTGCCTATGCCCGCAAGAACGCAGGTGTCCTTAATATTTATTATGAGGTTGTTGCCGATCTGGGGGAGTATGTTGCGAAGCGCCTGCGGGAGTATAACGTTTACCATGGTCTGGACATGGTTCATGCCTATCGCTTTTGCGCCTTCGGTCTGCCCCACATCTATTGAAAGAATTCCGCCGCGAACCGTTTCGGCCATATACGCACCGGTGTTGATCGAAACAATGAAAAAGGCCGCGAACCACATCGACATGTCGATGCCGAACAGCTCCATCGAGCCGTAGTATATGAACATGGCCTGTACCAGCATCGGAGTTCCGCGGAAAACCTCTACATAGCAGTATAAAACCAGACGCAGAGCCCTTAAAACGGCTTTCTTGGGCAAACTGTCGTTTTTCTCGAGCGGGAT
>JAAYBW010000122.1 GCA_012729975.1 Clostridiales bacterium | reverse complement strand
CTTCAGCATCATAATTGTCAATATCAGCCTGTCAATTATACATTGCTTTTATTTAGTAATTCAATGTGTTTAACAAAAGAAAACCGTATTAATATTGTGTCATCGTAACGGCACTATCCAATAACGGAAATATGCGGCAGAGAAGTCAATTCCGGTTATTTGCGCCTCGAGTATAAGTGAGCCTCGCCGCTTTTCACAAAGCCCATCTTCTCGTAAAGCGGGATTGCCGCCTCATGGTCGATGGAGGTGCTAACGTACACATATCTTATTCCCCGCGCTTTGAGCAGGCTGAGCCCATGATCGATCAGTCGGGCAGCAACTCCGCGGCGGCGGTATGCGGGCAGGCAGGCTATGGGCTCCAGCAGCGCGGTATGGCTGTTTTCATCCTCCCACCAGGTGATAAAACCCATGAACGCGTTTGTGGACATCTGTCTGATTACATATTCGCGCGCCAGCTTATACGCCGGTGAGGCGAGGTATGTATAAAACATTTCCTCCGTTACTTCGGAGCCTGAGGGCAGGGCAGCATACCGTATGCGCTCAGCGTAATCATCAGGTGACAGGGGTGCGATAATATCAGCCGAATCCCCTGCCGCGTACTCCCGGGAGTTCAGGTCAAGCACCGCCTGGTACCTCTCCTCACCTTCTTTGATAAATCCTTGAGAAAGCAAGGCGCGGCACAGCGTTTCGCTGCTGCTGTTTACGGTGGTGGTATAGGCCTCATGCCCGTCAAACAGCGCGCACACAAGATTGAGCGCCTCATGCGTTTTGTCCTCATGCGCATTCAGGAGCCGAAGCACGAACTCGCCCTCCTGTGCGTACGCAAGAGCATAACCTATAGGCATGTCGCCTGAATAAAGAAGTTTGCCGTAGTTATAAACGTCCGCCGCTCCGCTTCCGAAAAGATAGCGATCAAAACACAGTCCGCCCACATGCGGCTGCCAGACACCGGCGCTTTCCCTGCAAAGCGCGCTTTCTATGGCGCACATAAGCCGGAAGTCCGCTTCCGTTTGCACCTGCTTTATCCAAAGAGCGGTTTTTCCTGCTGATGTTTCTTTTGTCATCACGCTTTTTCCTCCCACAAGACACTGCGCCGCCAGTATACCACGGCAAAAGCTGTAAGAACAGCGCCGTATAATACTGATCTCCCGCAAAACGGAACAGTAATAAAGATGCGGACAGCAGTTGTGCTGCTGTCCGGCTGTTCTCCCGGCGGGCTGCGGTTTATAAATACCGGTAAGGAATATGTAAATGACAAAGTATTAATAAACTCCGGGTTTTCAGCGGATAGCAGAAGGATTGTTCCTGTTCGTACCGGGCTTATAACCATGCGCGTATTCGAACGCGCCTGTACCGGTCCCGTATTTCTCAAAATATGCATCCCTGATCCATTTGTATTTTTCCCCGCCAAACGCCCAGTCCATCATGTTCCCTTCGTAGGTCTCGTAGGGTTCGGGAGGCAGTGGGAACGGCCAGCGCTCGGTTTTGCTGTCGTAGGGGTGGAAGAAGGTGCAGGGTTCCACCTTCCAGTCGTGCTCGTGAGCGGGACCGGTCATGATATTCTGCCAGTCATCTACCCAGCTCTTGTAGAAGTTCGTGCGGAACGTTCGCCACCATTTAAGGTGCCAGATTCTCCACTTGCCGTCAGGTTCCTTGATGAACTCGGCGCTGTAGCTTCCCCAGCACCAGAATGCTTTGTGACCTCCCTCACCGTCCAGCTGCGTCTCGTGACCCGGAGAGTCAAATTTGGCGCGTGCCGTTTTGCCGTCGCCCGCCACCTCTATAATAGGTGTCGCGACATAGTGGTCGAACATGCATCCTATCAGTTCTTCTTTCATCATTTCGCCGAACTGATACTTTATTGCGTCCGCCCCGATAAATACGCCCCAGTCGGAGACCTCCATAGAAACATCCGGCATGGTAAGCGCGAATGTCTCCGGAGTCAGATACATTGTCATGGGTTTATGCACTGCCTCGTAGCGCCCGATACAGTTTTGTATCTCCGTTACCGCCTTTGCCCTCTCTATTTCCAATTCCAGTTTTGCCAGACGCTCTTCTATAGTATCCATTTTTCAGCAACTCCTTTTTTGTTGTCCTTTTAATTTATTACTGCTGCCCGATGGACCGGAGACTTTTTTCCTCATAAAGAGCTCTTTGCACATCCTCACGTGAAAACGGCCCTCCGTGACCCGAATAGATCGTATGCGCACAAGCCAGAATCGTTTCCACGCTTTCGAAAAGCGACGTGTCGTTATTTTCCTCGTCGGACAGGAAGGCGAGGCTTACTCCTGCCGCGCCGGTCGGCTGCACAATAGTATCTCCCACAATAGCCTCGCCCGAATCAAGGATGATCGCTGTGCTGCATTTTGAATGACCCGGCGTCTGAATTATTTCTCCGTTAACGCCCCATTGTTTTAGGTCATATGTGCCCTCAAACTCGATATCCGGAGCTACTCTCGGTACAACCGAAATAGGAGGCCCGTCAATTTCCTGCCGGCGCATAATTTCTCTGCCGAGTTCGCTGCGTGCTTTTCCTATCGGAGACAGACCGTCGCGAAGGAAAGGCACAGCGTTCTTATGACATAAAAGCGGCGCACCGGTCAATGATTTCATGCAGTTCATATTTATAAAGTGATCAACATGCCCGTGAGTTACTACCAGAAGCTTAATTTCCTGCGGATCGATAAGGCTGCGGGCACACTCGTCAAGAAAAACCTTCTCGCCCGGTTCGCCGCCGCTGTCAACAGCGATAACCGTCTTGCCGTCCCTTATGAAAAAGCCGTTTGACATTCCGATGGTATACTGTATTACTTCCATAAGCATGAACCTCTCATTGTGAAAATTCAGGACAGACTTTCGATATAATCCGACATCGCGAACCCGGCCAATCTGCCGGAGTTTACCGCGAATCCCATCGTATTGCCCGGAAGCGTGAAGTTGTAACTGTCGCCGTATATTGTGTTGGCATCGGTTCCGGCGCTGTACAGGCCGGGAATCCTCTTTTGCTCGCCGTCGAGCACCTCGCAGTATTTGTTGATGCGCACACCTCCGAGCGTGCCGTATGCACCAAGATAAAGCTTGCCCGCATAATACCCGCCTTTACCGGTTATCGGACGTAGATATTTTTGATCCTTATGGAATTTATCGTCTGCGCCGCAATCGCACATATCGTTGTATTCGTCGATGGTGTCCTGCAGCTTATCGGCATCGATACCGATTTTCGCCGCCAGCTCCTCTACCGTTTTCGCCGTGACGAATACGTCCGTTCCGCTCATTCGCGCCTGCTCCGCTGCCTCTTCGAAGCCCTTGAGCTTTATGTCGCTGTGAACGAGGCTCACGAAGTCCACGCCATTTTTCTGATACTGCCTGACTATACCGCCGTCGATTATAAGATAAGCATAACGGCCGGGCTGCAGGCCTATAGCGTTCCCCGCAAACGTTGTATTGTTCATATACTCTTCGTTCATGAAGCGGTCGCCGAACCGGTTTATAAGCAAACCCGGCTGACGCAGGGCGACTTCCAGCGTGCGCAGTTCCTCCGGCAGCGGGATGACATATATGGTTTCGATGTTTGCGCCGTATTTTTGCGCTCCGGCTTTCCACATCATGCGCAAGCCGTCGCCTTCGACGCCCGGGACCTGTATTGAAAAGAAATCCGTACCCTGATTGAGCCCGAATTCCTCCCTGAGCATCTCCGGGTTATTTCCGAATCCGCCGGTGCAAACGGCTGCGGCTTTGCAGGATGCCTCGATTTTCTCTCCGGCGGCCGTGACGGCCTTTACTCCGCAGATCCTGCTGTCCTCGACAATGAGATCGGTCGCGGGAGTCTCATAGAGTATCTCAACACCGAGCTCCTGCGCTCTTTGTGTCATGGCCTTTATCATCGCGCCGGCGGCGCGCGGGCCGATGATGCCGTTTTCGGGCTTGACTATATGCCATGTCGCGGCGGCTTCCCGGAAATAGCGGAACGCGCCGGCAAACTCAACACCCATATCCTCAAGCCAGAGGATGGTATCCGCCGACAGGCTGAAATAGGCATGAACCAGTTCCCCGTCTACCCGGAAGTGCGTGTAGTTCATATGGAGATCGAAAGCTTCCTTCACGCTTATATCGTTGAAGTTCTCTTTTTGCAAATGCGTATCGATCCCCAGCAGACCCATGCCCATGTTTGCGGCGCCCCCTGCCGTATTGCTTTTTTCAAATACAATGACGGACTTTCCGTTTTCCGCGGCGGTGATTGCCGCGGAAAGCCCCGCGGGACCGGCCGCAACCACGACTACATCGGCGTTCTTTTTTATCAAGTTGCTCAACTCCTTACTATGCTTATCTGCGGAACCTGCCCGCTTTTGTCAGTCGGTCCGGCAGCCTGGGTATTCTGCTTTGTGTTCGGACGACCGCGCCTTCGGGGCAGACCTCCGCACATTTGCCGCATTTCGTGCATACGACATCGTCGATCATAGAGATGTATCCCGGCTTTCCCTCTATACAGTCCTCGGGACACACCGCTATACAGTCACCGCAGCCGCAGCACTTCATCGGATCTATGTATACGGCCGAGAACGCGGCGCATTGAGCGGCCGGGCAGACTTTCTTCTTTATATGAGAATCCAGCTCACTGCTGAAGTTTTCCAGCACGGTAAGCATACATTCGGCCGCGGCCTCGCCGACAGAGCAGTGCGCCGCGGGCGCAAGCGCTTCGCCTATTTCTTTAGCCAGCGCCGGCTCCGCGGGGTTTGAGGATGCTTTGGTTATCTCCCTGAGTATCTCACCGAACTGGAAAAGCCCCTCGCGGCACATGAGGCATTTCCCGCAGCATCTCTTCCGGAGCCTCATTATTTGTTCATACGCGGCCTGAACGATACAGCAATCGGAGCCATATGTTTTAATAACCCCGCCCGCAGCAAAAAGCTCGGCTCGTGCCGGCTCGCTCATAACGGACGGTGTATAATAAGACGCTCCGATCCTCACGGCCTTTACGTCTCCGGGGGCCATAACCGAGCCTACCGGCTCTCCGGGCATTACCTCGGTCAGCCGACTGTTAACGGAGGTTATAATCCGCTGAGGCTCTCCGATAATCAAATCGGCGACAGCGGCGAGAGCAGCCCAGTGAAGCAGCAAATCGTCGGCATGAGCGCGACAGTCAATAAAATCCTCGTCCGCAACAGTAATACCGGCTTTTTCAGCGGCGCTGCGAAGCTGCGTAAATCCATTGCCCGAGGGCAAAACAAGCACGGACTCTCCGGCACCGCAGAGCGCTGCCGCGGCCGACAACCCGGCAACAATCCCATGCGGATTCATTTCGCCCAGACGCGACAGCTCCCCGTCGGTATCAGCGTTGTACAGCGCACCCAATACCGCGCGATAAGGTCTGTTTAAAAGGGACCCAAGTGTGCCGGGTTTTCCGTAAAGATATGCACAGGAGACTAGTTCACGGATTTTATCCGGCGAAAACGATTTAACGCGGACAAGCGCCTCCCTGTTATCACTGAGCATCCTGCTGCGCCACACCCTTCCCCACGTAATCCGTCCACGTCCTGGCAGGCTCTATCTGCAGTCTTAATTGGCACTGCAGGCACCGTCCGGACTCCGCGCAAACGTTATCGCCCGAGAGCCCACCGGAGCACTCGCTAAACCCGCTGCTGCGCATTTGCGCCGGCAGCAGCAGCTCTTCGGCTCTTTTCAGGCCGTAAAAACCTTCTATAATTCCGATTTTATCGGCAGCCCGCTCCGTAGGAGCCAGCGTTTCCGAAATGTCCCCGTCGCCGCCGAGCCAGATGTCTATCTCGCTTGCCGCCTCCCGACCCGCAGCGATGGCTTCGATGACGGAAGCGGTCCCGTAGACAACGTCGCCACACGCGAAGACTCCCTCGATCGAGGTCTTCATAGTGCCGTCCCCGATAAGCGCTATGTATCCCCTTTTCAGCTCGAGAGCGGATTCCGGCAGCGGCGAAGGTCTTTGCCCTACGGCAAAAATCACAGTATCCGCTTCGATTATCCGTTCGGAACCGGGCTCTTTTTTTATAATTGTATTGTGGTTTTCATCAAACCGGAAGGAGCTCACCGTCATAATGCGCACGCCGGAAACCCGCGTTTCCCCGCATATCTCCTCAAAGCTCGAAGAGGGGTATATGATTACCCCTTCCTCGGCCGCCTGCTCAATTTCCTCCGGATCCGCGAGCATCCCGCCGCGGCTTTCAAGGCACACAACCGATACCTCCCGCGCACCGAGCCGCTTTGCGGAGCGGGCGCAATCAAACGCTACGTTCCCCCCGCCCAGCACAACGACCCTTTCACCTATGCCAGTTTGGTCGCTTGTCGAAACATCGCGCAAAAAATCGGTGTTTAGCAGGACCCCTTGCAGATCGTTTCCGGGTATCGGCAGTCTGACACCGGCACCCGTGCCTGTTGTTACCAGCACGGCGTCGTATTCCCGCAGCAGCGCTTCGGGACAAGCGACCTTACAGTCGCATTCCACCGTAACGCCGACCTGTGTGATATAATCGGTTTCGCTGTCAAGTATATCCCGCGGCAGCCTGTATTCGGGGATGCCGTACCGAAGTTGACCTCCGAGCTTAGGCATGGCTTCCTTGAGTGTGACGGAGTGCCCCCTCTTTGAAAGATAAATAGCGGCAGTCATACCCGCCGGGCCGCCCCCCACAACACAAACGGTTCTCCCGGTGAGGGGCATGCGCCTTGCCTTGGATTTCCAGGCCATTTGCTTGTCCATATCGGCTATATATCGCTTGACATTGCGGATTGATATAGCCTCGTTTAACTCTCCGCGTCGGCAGGCCTCTTCACATTTATGATTGCATACCCGGCCGAGAACCCCCGGGAACGGCAGCTTTTCACGAAGGACCGCGGCAGCGTCGCCGAGACGGTTCTCCTTAGCGTATCGCAAATATCGGGGGATATCCACCTGCGCCGGGCAATTGGCAACACAGGGCAGCAGTTTGTCGTGCTTCTCGACAGCGGTGAAGCTCTTCGCGTCCTGTATCGCTCCGGTCGGGCAAACCTCGGCGCACGCGCCGCAGAAGCGGCAGTCCGTATCCTTAAGCAGCCTGTCGTGCAGCGTCCCCACATATGTCTCCATGTCGGCTTTATTGTATTGCAGGACTCCCACGCCGCGCATATCACAGCAGGCGCGCACACACCGTCCGCAAAGAACACAGCGGACCATTTCGTGGTTAAACAGGGGATTCGTGCTTTTCAGAATGCTTTTAACGCGTCTGTGAATTCGAGTTGCGGACACATTCATATACTGGATGAGAGTCTGCAGCTCACAGCGCCCGTACTTCGGGCATGTTGTGCAATCCTCCGGGTGGGCCGCCAGCAGCAGCTCCATGGATAGGCGGCGCAATTTGTCGACAGCCTCGCTTCTGGTTCTGATTACCATGCCGTCCTCGGCCTTAAGCGTACAGGACTGCTGCGGATCGCTTATACCGTCGCACTCCACCAGGCATAGGCGGCAGGCGCCCAGTTCAGGCAGATCCTTATGGTGGCACAGATGCGGAATGTATATGCCGTTATGCAGCGCGGCTTCCAGTATGCTCGTGTTTTCCGCAACGGACAGCTTTATCCCATCAATCGAAACAGATATCATTATGTCTATCCCTTAGTCTGTAATTCAACGGACAATATAATCTCCACTTTTGTATTTAGGCGGAATACAGGGGATTTGCAGATACGAAGCGTGCTTTCCTCCGGTGTGGATAACATGGCGGCCGTTGCCGTTGTCGCAGGCAAAGCCCATCGCCATATCCATAGCCCATTCGCTTTTTACAAACTCTCCGGAAATCTCGAGGCGCAGGCTCTCGCCCTTATGCCATATTCTGCTGTGCGGCCAAATCTCAATATTCACCTCATATATCTTACCCGGTTCCATAGGTTCGTCCCTGCGATGAGCCTGAACCGGATTGAAATCCTCTGACAGCTCCGGGTCCAGCTCACGTCGGGATGCCCGCAGGTATCCCCATGCTCCGCGAAAATCCATGCCCATGCAGGTTAACGGCACATACTCCCCGTCTGAGTTGTGCTTTTTGACCCATACAAAGATATCCATGTTGTCGTACCCGCGGCACTCCACATAAAGGCAAAGCTTCATGTAGCCTATTATCTCGGTATCCTCATCCATGAGGATATCAAAGCTTGCCGTATCGCGCCCGGGGTCATATGATATTTCGGATTCCCCGGTATAGGGCTCCGGCCCGCCGCCGCCGCTCGCGGCGTCCAGATAGATTTTGCGGTACTCCGTTCGTAAAATGGGGAATTCCCGCTCGGCCCTGCAGGCATCAAAATCGAAGTCGTATGCGTCCATGACCTCTAAACGTACCGGCGGCGTGAACTCCCAACCGTTGCGAATGTCTTTAAGGTAGCGGTCAAAGAAGCGTTTTAGATCCTCAATGTTCTCCGCCTTGTACGCGTCCGGCCACTCCATTTCCCTATGTATACGCAGCCATTTCTTCTTTGAGCGGATTCGGCGGTATCCCTCGCAGGAGCCGCGCAGGTGCATGTGGCACAGGCCGGCCGCTATATACGCCGGCTGGTCGATTCTCTCCCAGCGGGGTATCTTTGACTCCCAGTAGGAATCCATAAAGGGATGTTTGATCAACATGTTCGGCATGTCCTCTATATACCCCTTACAGGCAACGCCGTTCATGGTAAGCTCGTTGAAGTAAGGCGCCGGTATGCCCCCGAGGGCCATCGACTCGCGGTACATATCACCGGTGCCTTCCCATACGGCGATGCATGAAAGGTGGGGCGGGCGCTCCGCGGCAATGCGCCATATGACCATTCCCACACCCGAGTTTCCGTACATTCCGATGTCGCCGTCACACCAGTCCTGCTGCGCGGCCCACTCGATAAAGTCGTAGCCGTCTCTGCCGTCCTGAATACCGAAGCTGCTGATGTCCCCCTCCGAGTTGCCGACGCCCCTCGGGTCTGCATTCGCTACGGCATATCCATGCCGGCACCAGAAAGCGGGATCGACAGACTCAAACTTTGCCAAAGTAGACACGGTGTCCGGAGGGCAGCCGTCGACTATCCATTCCGCTGCGCCCTCGGATTGACGCTTACCGCTAAACCACCAGGACACAATCAGCGGAACCGGCCCTTCGGCGTTTTTGGGAAGATAGATATCGGCATATATTTTTACGCCGTCCCGCAGGGTCACAGTTTGATCCTGCATGCAGATTATACCCTTGGCAGCCTCATAAGTACGGAAATTAAGCGGGGCGCAGTGGCTAAATCCGTCCACACGGCCGCCTTCAGACCTGATCGCATCCATCTCATCCCGCGTTTTGCCGGGGATGCCCTTGCGGTATATAACGTCTGCAGCCGTTGCGTCGTTCATGATTTCCTTAACGATCTTAAATTGCGTACCGGCCTCATCGTATGCCGGTATCCCGGGGAATCCGGATGTATTCATTGTAATCGCTCCCTGCGTATAAATTCCGGGCATATGATTCCATTATTAAGTAATACTAAACCAAAAGTATCGGCTGATGAATAAACAGTTCTTTTGTTATTTCGTATATTCTGTTACAAGTCGGCATAAACCGGCCTTTTATGAATTGGGTGACCTGCACGCTGCCGCGTTATAATACCGATCCCCATTTAATGGGTTTTATATCATTCATAACAAATCTTTAAAAAAACAGCAGCCGCTGTAGTATACAGCCGCTGCCGGTTTATTATATAATCTGTTTGCGGCCGCTATACACGCGTGTGCGGCATTCACACTCATTTATCGGCCCGTACCCGGATATTGACGGAGAAACTCGCTGATAATCCGCCCAAGGGCTTCCGCGCCGGCGATAATCTGCTTTGGCTTTTTCGCTGCGCAGCAGTTAACTCTAAAACTCCTGTGAACCGTCAGAGTCGCCGAAAAAAGCGGAGCATAAGCGAGCAGTACATTGTTTTCATAAGCAAGATTGCAGAAGCTGCGCATACTTCCTCCCTCGGGAAGGGTTATCCAAAGGAACGGACTGCCCGGTGATTCTTTGACGCTTACACTGTCTGGAATATATCCGGCCAGAGTCTTTTTAAAGAGCGCGACAACGGCATGAATATCCTTGCCGAGCTTTTCTATATGCCTGACTGTGTTCTCCGTCAGCAAAAGCTCGGATAAGGCAAGCATTTCACTTACGGGAACCCGGGCGTTGCTGAGGGTTTTCTGAAACTGAAGCATTTTTGTATGTTTGCCGCTCTCTATGAAGCCGAGGGGAAAGTTCGGTCCGTAAACCTTACTGAAATCGGAAACATAGATAACAGATTCGTGGTCCATTGCCTTGAGCGGATTGCAGTAGCTCCTGAATGTGCTGGTGTACCCGCATCCGTCGTATTCGATTATGGGAATGCCGTTTTTTCCGCACAGTTCGATTAGCCGCCGCTTATTGCTTTCCGGCATCACGGCTCCCGTCGGAGGGCTGTTGCACGAGGAAAGAACAACGGAAGAAAACTTTACGCCGCTGTCGATCGCCGAAGCCAAATCTTCGACGCAAAGCCCGGTGTCGGGATCACTTCGTATCTCCCTGTATCCGATCGAGAGGAACCTGGCGCAATATGCGAAACCCAAGTGGCCGGGCGATTCAATGCCTATAACTTTTCCCTCGCTGTGACACGCCCGCATGGCAAGCAGGAGCGCTTCGTTTATATTGCTCGTAATCGTTATGTATTTTATCATCAGCAGACACTTATAATTGAGCATCCACCGCGCTATCTGCAAGGCAAGCCGGTTTTCGGCCTCATCGAAGCCGCTGCAGTTTATTTCATTTGTAAGAGTCTTAGCGATCCTTTGAATATTGTCGTATGTTATAATGCCGAAATATTCCGAGCTGATGTCTTCGCCGGACAGCTGGAAGCACTTTTGGGACGGGAGTCTGGCGGCATTTAAATAATACTGTTCAAATACATAGTATCCGAAAACGGACGAGTCGTAGCCGTGCTCGACCATTTGCTGAATCGGTTTCGATTTGTCCATCTTCCTTGTCAGCTCGTCAAGGTATTTATGGTCTACGGGCAAAACGAAATAACCCGAGCGCAGACGGTTTTCTATAACTCCGAGAGCTATCAGGTCGTTATACACATTCATAGCGGTGTATAAGCTGGTATCATTAGCCTCGGTGAGGCTCCTCAGCGACGGCAGCTTGTCACCCGCGAGGTAAATACCATTGTTAATGCTGGTCAACAGGTCTGCCATTATCCTATTCTTCTTCGTAGTCTTCACAGCAGCGGATGCCTCCGTTAACACGGTTTTTAGATTTGTCTAATATACTTACAGTATTTTATTACATTTTCTCACTATTGTCAGCATCATTTTTACCTGTTTGGCATAATCGAAGAAGTCCGGACCCGGACCGTAAGCGGCAATAAGCAAACCCGTAACAGAAGTTATTAAAAACAATTGCAGGTAGGAGGTATAAATATATGATCAGCGACAGCTCAGAAAAAAATCAAGTCTCTCTGGAGGTGCTTGACCCGCGCGGCATGCTTGCCGACCCCAAAAGACAAGGATTATTTGCACCACGTCCCACCGACCTGAACGGCAAAACAATCGCCGTTATGGCGTTATGGTCGGATGCGAAAAACTTCTTCGCCACCATAGAGGAGATGCTCAGGGAGAAGTACCCGTCTATTAAGTTCGTTCACCCCGAATCGATGCACTCACCCTTCGCAAAAGACAATACGGAAGCAGTCGCGCAGCAGTGCGACGCCTGGCTGGACGGCGTTAAGGCGTCGACCACGGGAGGAAAATTCGACGCTCCGGCAGCACTCGAAAAGCGCGGAAAACCCGGGGTTGCCGTGTGCACTCAGGCAGTCTATATGCTCAAGAAGCTGCAGTCCGATTTTAACGGCGTCCCGACATGCCGCATTGTTACCGTTCCCGATACGGATTATTCTGTAGCGAAGTTTGATCCGGAACTGATGAAAGAAGTAGCCCGGGCGGCCTTCAACGATATCCTTGAAGCTCTGACGGCTCCTCTGACAAAGGAGGAAACCGATGTTACCGATTTCACCTATGACTACTCCCCGAAGACCTTCACAGGGAACACTTATGCGGAAGCATACGATAAGTTTCAGCAGTACTGCTATGATAACGACATGAACGACGGTTTACCGGTCACACCTCCCACAAAGGAAGCTGTTGATAAGATGCTCACCGGAATAAGCTATCCGCCCGACAAGGTGATAGGCTTAATGGAACCCAGAATGGGCATCGCGACCGTTGAGAAAATTGCGATTAATGCCGTAATGGCCGGCGCAAAGCCGGAGTATCTGCCTGTTATAGTCGCTATGATCGAAACTATAACCGACAAACGTTTCAATCAGTATCATATCGTCAACGAGATCTTGCCGATAACGCTGATCAGCGGCCCCATTATTGACGAGATCGGGATAAACAACAAAAACGGATATCTGGCTCCGGGCAACAGACCGAACAGCACTATCGGACGAGCGCTTCTCATGTGTATGATTAACATCGGATGGCGCAATATGAAATATTACTCATCGCCCGGTGGTCCGGGAAATCCGGCCGCCTATGCCAACTACGTAATACCCGAAAATCAGGCTGATAACCCGTGGCCTACCTATGCCGAAGCGACCGGGTTCGATCCCAAGGAGAGCACAATTACAATGTGCGAGATCCTGGCGGTAATCAAAGGCCCCTCTGAAACTTTATTCCTTGAGCCTTATGCGCAAAGGCTTAATAAACTGCGCGCCCCGTTCACGGTAGAAGCCGGAACATTCAGTCACTTCTCCAATACCGTAAACAGGAGGAACGAGGGCGCTCGCCACATGATCGTGCTTCACCCGACGATGGCCAGGCAGCTTGCGAACGCCGGGTACACCAGAGAATCCTTCATACAGTGGCTGTACGATTCCACCACGATAGATTGGGACAAAATGACCGAAGAAGAGCGCAGTGCTTTCCGCGAGAACGTGGTTAAAGGCAAGTACCGTGGATTAACCCTGGACGACTGCAAGCCCGGTCTTTATGCGGAGGCCTTCAGCGATCCTAAGCACGTCGCCGTTATCATTGCGGGGACAGGCTGCGGGGCTTCGATGATATTCCAGACGTCCGCGGGCTCGACGGTATCGTTTGAGCCGTCCGTAGACTCGACAGTTTCGTTTGAGGCCGGAATGAAGTCTTTGCCCTTTATGCACAAGGTCATACACGGCGCTACCCTCACCGACGCGGGAAAGTAAAAACGCATTGTAATTTCTAACGGATCAGTACGGTTATAACCGATCGGGCCGCAGCAAAGTAACGCCGCGGCCCGATTCGCTTTGATTTCACTTTATACAGGAAGCCCGAGTTTGATGGGATTCCGGTATTATCCCCCTATTTGCGTGGGTATTCCGGTTTTCCTGAAAATTTCCGCTATTTCCTCCGCGCGCTCCCGCGGCATGGGCGATTCGCCGTCAAGCGGGTAAACCAGACCCAGTCTGGGGTATTTCACGACGCCGAATTCGTGGTAGGGCATTAAATCTATTCTCCTGACCGATCCGACGGAAGAAATAAGGGCGGCCTCCTTAACGAGTGTCGCCTCATCGTCGTTGCGTCCCGGAATGAGAGGGAGTCTGATAATTATATCTTTTCCCAGTCTCCCCAAATGCATAAGTGTTTCGATAATCCCGTCGTTATCGACTCCCGTGTCGGCAATGTGCCTTTCATTATCCATCCCTTTGATATCAAAGAGAATCAGATCCGCCTGTTCGAGTATCTTAAGCGACAGAGGCGAGGTCATATAGCCGCAGGTATCAATGGCTACATGTATTCCCTCCGCCTGCAGCCTCTTCATCAGATCGAAGGTGAACTCCGAGCTGAACGTTGCTTCGCCGCCCCCGATCGTGACGCCGCCTCCGCTTCTGTCGTAATAGGCTTTGTCGCGTATAAGCACCTCAAACGCCCTGTCCACGGTATAGAGCTCTCCGAACATAGTCAGCGCGTTTGTCGGGCATATCCTTGCGCAGCTGCCGCAGTTGCCGCAAAGATCACGGTCAACGACCGGACCAACGTCATCGGGCAGCAACAGATGCGGACAAATATCCGCGCACAATCCGCAATATGTGCAGTCCTCGGGCGTAATCGCCAGCTCAGGTTCGGTAGACTGACCTTCCGGATTACAGCACCATCGGCAGCTCAGAGGGCAACCCTTAAGGAAAATTGTTGTCCGTATGCCCCATCCGTCCACAAAAGAGCCTCTTATTAAGTTAAATACCGCCGCGGTATTTTGTCCGGACTTCATATTCATACTCCGCTAAACTCAGTCTTGGCTATTATATCATCCTGAACCTGTTTGCTCAGCTCCACAAAATACGAGCTGTATGTAGCTACCCGCACAAGCAGGTCGCGATACTGCTGCGGATCCTTCTGCGCGGCGCGCAGCGTATCCGCGCTCAGGAAATTAAACTGCACATGGAAGCCACCCGTCTCACAGTAGGTTCTCAGCATCATAGCGAATTTACGCATCTTATCGTCTGTATCCACCGCACCCGGGTTGAAACGCATATTGAATACAGAGCCCCCCGAAACCAGAGTATGGTTGAGTTTAGCGACCGAGCGCATCGACGCCGTGGCTCCGCTTGTATTTTTCCCCTGACTCGGAGATATCCCGCCTTCGGACAGAGGCTTTCCGGCCGGACGGCCGTCCGGAAGAGCGCCTACCTTGCTGCCCATAACGAAATTACCCGTTCCGGCCATCGCGGCCAGCGTATGCCTGGTTCCGGCAATGCCCTCACACTTTTCAAGCACTGAAGCGGCGAACTCGAGAATGTCATTGACGATATTGTCCACGTAATCTATGTCGTTGCCGAACTTCGGGGCAGCCAAAAGAGCGCTGCGCAGAGCCTCGTATCCCTTAAAGTCAGCGTCCAGCGCATCGAGGAGCTCCCTCATGGTGAATTTTTTCTCCTCGTATATGAGCTTTTTTATCGCGGCCAGTGAGTCCGCCGCGTTTGGCACGCCCACTGCGCCCTGCGATTCGGTGGCATTCATTTTGGCTCCGACATCTACGATATCAAGCCCCAGCTCGAAGCATGTCGGCAGCATAGCCGAGTGAAGAGGGGCCGGAACACATTCAGCGTAAATAAGCCTGTCAGTATTGCGGGATGATACGGCGACCTTTAGGATGTATTCAATTTGTTTTTTATACGCTTCCCAAAGATCGTCGAAGTCTGCGAACTCCTCCGGGTCACCGGTATGGAGTCCGATTTGTTTGCCTGTCAGGCGGCTCGCCCCATCGTTAAGCGCGAGCTCTAGTATATATGCGAAATTGACGCCGCCGCCGGTAATGTCAAGCGAGCGGCCGGGGCTCGAAGGCGTCGCACATCCGAGCACTACGTAATCGCGCGCGTCCTCAAGTGATTTGCCGTCGTGCATAAGCTGAGCTATCGTTGTCTCGTCGCTGATAAACTTGATTTTGCCCTTCATTTCAACAGCCAGTTCGCAGGCCGCGATTACAAAATCATCTGTGTTTTCGCGGTTTATCCTCACGACAATCTCTTCGGCGGTCAGCCTGATGTTCCGTTCCGCCTCCATAAGAAGATAGGTAAGCCGATTTACCGCGTCGGTTCCGTCGGGCTTGACTCCGCCTATGGTTATTCCCGCCAGTGTCGGAAATCCGCTGAGAAATTCGACCGTCTCGGCGCTCATAAGGCACGCAAGATCGTTCATCTTGATAAGGAGCATTTCGAGCAGTTCAACGCATTGTGCTTCATTTAGAATTCCGGCCTTCAGGTCATGCTCGAAATACGGATATAAATACTGATCCGGTCTTCCCAGACTTACGCCGGGCGCGTATGCCTCGATGCGAAGCGCCAGATACAGCAGTAAGCACGACTGCAGGGCTTCCCGGAATGTTTCCGCCGGATACTCAGGTACCTTGGCACAGATCCTTGATATTTCAAGTAGCTCGGCGCGGCGTGAATCGTCATTTTCGTCGCGTGCCATATTCATGGCGAGCCTGGAATATCGCCTCGCGAAAGTAATAACGGCTTCCATTGAAATGACGGCGGCTTTCATCGCGGTTTGCTTACGCAGCTGCTCGGGGGAAACCTGCAGCCGGTTTATATATGCGTTAGCCTCGCCGATAATATCCTTCAGTCCGCGGCTGAGGACCCTCGGGTAATCCACTGTGATATGTCCGAAATGCTGCCCGCTCATGGACGATGTATGCGTCATGAATATTTCGCCGTTAAGGCTGAGCACCGTGTCGCTCCAGGCTCTGCGCACCTTGTCCCATGTGCACTTATCCTTCCAGTAAGGCAGGCACAGCGACATATGCTCCCGCTCGGTCCGGCCTATCGGCTGACATCGGTCCCAGCTGCGTACGGACATGTTGTCCATCTCGTTGAGGTACCATTCCCACTGTATCTCGGGTATAAGAAACGAACCTCTGCGCTTCCCGGTCGTTGTCCCCGCCAGCAATTCACCGTCGTGAATCGTTACGCTCATGTTCTCAAGTATATGCCCCAGCGCTTTCGCGCGGCGTATTGCCATATTCTCGCCTTCTGTCTGCATGAAGGAGCGCGTCATATACATCGCGCGTTCCACACAGATCTCAGGTGTCGCCAGAACAGCCTCTCTGAGCTTGCGCACTCTGTCGCTCATATCAAATTCAGCCATATTTCTCATGCTGTCTTTCTCCCTAAAACCAAATTCGATCCCTTAGGCTTTTTCAATATTATCCTTTATGAAACCATGTTGCCGATAGCCGCTCAGGCAAGATGCAATAATCCGCAGTCCCCGGCGTGTGCCGATATCGGTGTAAAAATCAGCGCATTACCGTGCCGGACAGCTTCCCGGTGCCGGATTCGATCAATCCCAGTATTCGTTGCAGTCATCGCCCGAAGGACCGCACCTGTTACCGGTATTAAGTCCGGATATAAAGTCGAGCTCGCGCTGTGTCATATAAAAATCGAAGATATTTATATTCTCCCGCATATGTACGGGCGAGGATGACTTGGGCACGGGAATCACACCGCATTGCGTCTCCCAGCGAAGTATTATCTGAGCCGGGGTTCTGTTGTATTTATCGGCGAGACCGACAATAACGGGCTCCGTAAATATAGTTTCCTTAAGCGGGTTCGGAAGTCCGTCCAGCCTTATTGCAGGGCCTCCGAGAGGAAACCACGCTTCCGGTACGATTTTGTGAGCTGTAAGGTATTCACGCAGAGGTTTGATTGTCAGATAAGGGTTAAATTCGAGCTGATCTACCGCCGGTACAAACTCACACATATCCAGTATCCTGTCAATGTGCGATTCATGAAAATTAGATACGCCGATATTGCGCACGAGGCCTTCCTTGTGAAGGTGCTCGAGCGCCCTCCAGGCCTCCGTATAAAGCCCGTGTTCCGGACAGGGGAAGTGTATTAGGTACATATCCAGATAATCAACGCGCAGACGACGCATGCTGCTTTCGCACTCTCTGCAGGCATCGTCGAATTTGTGGTGACCGTTTTTAAGTTTTGTGCTTATGAACAGTTCCTCGCGCGCAATTCCGTTGTTTTTCAGGGCTTTGCCGATTGATTCCTCGTTCCCGTAAAACGCGGCGTTGTCAAATAGGCGATAACCTGCATCAATTGCAGTGTCAACGGTTTTTTGGATATCCCCGTCGGAATCGAGAAAGACAGCGCCCATTCCGAGAGCGGGGATTTTGTTCCCGTTATTAAGAGTCATGGTTGGAGCTATCGGCATCTGCGTCCCTCCGTACCGGATAATCCATTATGTGTACTTATAACCCGTCGGCTTGTCTTCGGTACTCTTACTCACGGATACACATACTATTCCGACCTGCGCGGAGGCGCGACTATGCAAGACTTGTATTCCCTGTACTTTTTTGCTTTCTCCTTTGCCTGCTCGGCAAAAGGTTCGAAGGCAGTCATGCAGTCGTTGATGTCATGTAAATGGAAGACCTTCCCTTCCACGGTGAATCGATTCTCCTGCCGGCACTCGGGAGTATCCGGCCAGTCAAGTGTCGTTACACCGTCCTTAACGGATATTTTGCCGTATATACCGCAAAGGGGGCACATAACGTCATCGGTTCCGGGCTTGATCTGAATAAGGTCCAAATGACAACTCGGACAGGAGCCTCTTTCCCCTCCCCGCCAGCTGTTATCGCCGGTAAGCATGGCATCAGCGACGTTAGAGCCCAGCTTTCTTGCCTTTTCCAGCCATTCATCGTTTACCGCCGCGGCGTCAATCTGAGCGATGCCGTAAACATTCATATGATCCACCACTTCGTTTTGTGCCGACATAACCGCGGTGTGAAGCTCGGCGAGGGAGAATCCCGTCCAGTGCTCATGCAGACACCCGCCGACCGATATCAGGCCGCAGGGGCGGTGCTTATAGCGGCCTTTTATGAAAGGCGGCTCCGGCATCCCGGTCATGGGGCCGGCAATGTCCATCTTAGGGCCGAAAACCTTATCCCGGAACGCAAAAAACAGGCTGTTGGCGGTCAGAGAGTAAGCCGGAGCGGCGAAAATTACTCCGTCACTGTCCAGAAAGGCTTCCGCAAGGAAGGGCGCGTCATCCTTGGCAACACATTTTGTGATGTCGCTGCTCGCGGGGCAAAAAAGCACGGGGCATGCAATGCAGGGACGAAGGTTGTACTCCGTCAGTCGATAAAGCCGTACCTCAATACCCTTCTTTTCAGCCGCCATAAGAGCCTCTTTTACATATATCTCACAGTTGCCGTTTCTTCTTCCGGCCGTAAATGCGGACAATATCATTATTCAGCGCCTCCTGCATATTTTATTGTTATAGCGGACATTCGTTCACAAATAATGGTGTCTGATTTAATATATCATAGAAACTCGTATCCGGAACATTAACAGAAATATAAATATTCATACTTTTTTGTTCATGTTCCGGATATAAAACTCTATGTTATATTGAGTGTGCCATTATTTGTGAACGAATGTCTCGGTGACTCCGTATTGCAGCGGATACATTGACAAAACAGTAGTTTTCCGGAAAAGAAATTTGAGTCGAAAGGAGCAACTATGAAAAGACTGTTCGCAGTAACACTGGCAGCGCTGCTATTGTTCGCGCTGTTTACAGGCTGCGCGGATAACACAACACCCGCCCCCGCGCAGACCTCCTCCGACGCCGCAGTCACAAGTCAGCCGTCCGCATCGTCCGGCCCCAAACCCGCTACGGCAGCGCCGACAGACGCCCCTGATTCTCCTTACAATTTCGCGCTGGGAAAGTTTGAAACAGATTCGCGAGGCTTCGCAACCGACTTCTATGAGTACGAGCTTCCCATCAGCACAACCGACGAAGTCCTTACCATGCTGACCTACAGCTTTACAATGCAGGCATACCCGGAAGCGGGTTACGCCACCATGCAGCTTCCTACAAAGGACAGGGAGATGACGGGGGTAAACGTTGAGTACATAATTACACCGGCTATGAACAGCACCGAGACCTTCAGGGTTCTCATTGCCTCCGATGACCTTCCCGACATATGCTCAGGCGTGACAATGATGTATAAAGGCACACCCGTAGATATGGTGGAAGACGGATATTTCATCAATATCTACGATTATATCGGATACGCTCCAAACTACACCTACATGGCCTGCAACTACGACCCGAAGGATACGGATCTGTACCAAAGCGTGTTCTACTACGATGATTTCATACCCGCCTTCTATGGCATCATGAAAGATCCCGTGCGCGGCGGTTTCTATTTTATGCGGGGAGACTGGCTTGAAAAGTTCGGCCTCACCAACAAGGATATAGTAACCTGGGATGACCTTCATGAAGCCTTTCTGCTCGCTAAAACCCAAATACCGAGCTGCGAATATCCTTTCGTACTTCGCAAGTATATCGAGCTGACTGAAGGCGCTAACTTCACGTCTTACGATACCGTGCCGCTTATTATCGAGGATCGAGTGGGCGTGAACTATGTGGTGGACGGCAAAGTAAAGATATCTAATATGAACGAAAATGACCGGGAATTCATGACCATGCTCTCCGGCTTATATGCTGAAGGGCTTATATCGCCGAACTGGACAGCGGTTAGCAGGGCCGCCGATTCCGACTCCTCGATAACCAACAACGAGCACTTCTACGTGGCCATGCAAGCAGCCGAAAGCTCGTACTTTGAGGAGAACTCGACAGACCCGAACTGTAAGTGGGTGCCGGCCACGCCTCCGCTGCGCTACGAGGGTCAGAAATTGCACTTGGGCGGAAATATCAGCCGAATAGTCGCAGGCAGCAACAGTATCGCGGCCAAATGCGAAAATATCGAGCTTGCCGTGACCTGGCTCGATTGGCGCTTCAGCAATACAGGCGGAGATCTCTGGAGCTACGGCGTAGAGGGCGAGACCTGGGAGCTCAACGAGCAGGGCAAGCGCCAGGCTACCGATTTCGCGCTTAACAATCCGGCCGGCCTGGCCTTAAGCTACTTCCTGCTGATTTACGCGGTCAATGTACACACAGACTCGGCCCGCATCGACATAGACGCTACTTATATGTATCCGGGCGGTGACATAACGTTAGGTTATTGCAGATACTTAACAAACTGGCTCAAGGACAACCACGACGGAGCCTACGTCTATCCCGTCGGCGCACGATTGAACTTAGAGCAGGCTGAACGACTGGGTAATCTGGTCAGCGATGTCTCGACTTACATGAACGAGAACTACGCTCTGTTTGTTGACGGCTCGAAAAATATCGATGCCGACTGGGACAGCTACATAGCGGGACTGTATCAGGTAGGTATACAGGAAATCATAGATATCTATCAGGAAGCGTATGATAATTTTATAGCCGCTTAACGCAGGCAGTCGGATAACCTTATGACTCGAGCTCCCCGGTTCAGTCTCTTTGCGCGCAGGCAAACGCGAGCCTGTCGTTAAACATTTCCTGTATTGCTGCGCACCTAATCTCTTTTCGGGGTTTCGGCAAGGTGAAACGCGCGTTCCACGCCTTAGATACGTGGAACGCGCGTTGTATATGACCCTCTCTTTCCGGCAAATGCGGAGGAGGCGTCGGGGTCGTCTTATCGAGGGGGGTAAAAATACAGGTTCGGTGACAGCGAGAATAACGGGAGCGGCGCTCACGAAAAACGGCAGGCAATAATCGCAGCCCGCATAT
>JAAYBW010000121.1 GCA_012729975.1 Clostridiales bacterium | reverse complement strand
ATTTACAGGAAACAAAGCTGCAGCGCTCGAAGTAGGCGTCTTGAAAGCTGCTGTTTGACAAATCGCAATTCTCAAAAACCACGTCGGTAAAAGTGGCGTTATCAAAGCCGCAGTTGTGTAAGACGCAATTTTTAAAAAGGCTCTTCCGGACTTCGAGCCGAGAGAAATCCTCTCCGTCGATGCGCTGTTTCAGGGTTTCGATTTCGCAGATCGGGGTATCGTCCTGTATGAAATTCTGCGCGTAGGCTGAAAAATCATCAATTTGAAGGCAAGTTTGCGACAGTTGAGGTTTAATGACGGCCATTGGCGGTTCCTTTCCGAAAGCACTACTTTTTGGCTTGCTTCATCGAGAGCGAAATGCGCTTCTTTTCGGTATCCACGGCCAGCACGAGAACGTTTACCACATCTCCGACGGTTACTGCCTCCGAGGGATGGCGGATGAATTTATTAGCGATCTCCGAGATGTGCACGAGCCCGTCCTGATGCACCCCGATATCAACGAACACGCCGAAATCAATCACGTTTCGCACCGTTCCGGTCAGGATCATGCCGGGCATAATGTCCTTTATATCCAGAACATCGGTGCGCAGTATCGGCGCGGGCAGCTCGTCGCGCGGGTCGCGTCCCGGCTTTAAAAGCTCTTTAACGATATCCTTGAGCGTGGGAATGCCTACAGCGCATTCAAGAGCGGCCCTGGCTTCTCCGAAGGCGCTGATGCGCGCCTGAAGATCGGATATCCTGCCATTTGCCACATCATTGAGCTTATATCCGCACAGCGCGAGCAGTTTTTCCGCCGCGGCGTAGCTTTCGGGATGGACTCCGGTGTTATCCAATACGGACTTGCTCTCGCGCACGCGCAGAAAACCCGCGCATTGCTCATACGCCTTGGGGCCCAATTTCGGCACTTTCAAAAGCTGCTTTCGCGAATTAAACGCGCCTTTATCCTCGCGGAAGGCGACAATGTTTTTGGCTACGGCGCCGCTTAGGCCCGAAACCCTCGCGAGCAGCGGGGAAGAGGCGGTGTTCAGATCGACGCCGACAGCGTTGACACAGTCCTCGACTACGTTTGAAAGCGAGTCGTCAAGCCTTTTTTGCGGCATGTCGTGCTGATACTGACCCACACCGATAGCCTTGGGATCTATCTTAACCAGCTCCGCCAGAGGATCCTGCAGCCGGCGGGCGATCGATACGGCGGAGCGCAGATTTACATCGTACTGCGGCAGCTCCTCCGAGGCCAGTTTGGACGCGGAATACACCGAAGCGCCCGCCTCGTTAACGATCATATAGCTTACGCCCGGCGTTCGCGCGATAAGCTCAACGGTCATCTGCTCCGTTTCGCGGGAGGCGGTGCCGTTACCTATGGCGATATGCTCGACTTTGTGCTTATTTACCAGCTTTTCCAGGATCGCTATCGCTTCGTCTTTTTGGCGCTCGCCAAAGGTCGGATAAACCACGGCGGTATCGAGGACTTTGCCGGTGCCGTCCACCACGGCGACCTTGCAGCCGTTGCGGTAGCCGGGGTCCAGCCCCATGGTGACATGCCCTTTTACGGGAGGCTGCATAAGCAGCGGCTTGAGGTTGAGCGCGAAATTGTGTATGGCGCCCTCCGACGCGGTTTCCGTGAGCGCGGCGCGCACCTCGCGCTGCATGGAGGGCAAAAGCAGCCGGTCATAACCGTCCTCAGCCGCGCTCCTTACAAACTCCGAGGCGTTTGAGCCGGGTTTAACGACATCATTCCACACAAGGCCCAGCGCCCACTCTCTGTCGATGTCCGCGGAAATCTTCAGATATCCTTCTTTTTCGCCGCGGTTTATCGCGAGTATCTGATGCCCCTGAATCTTCGATAGCGGCTGGCTGAATTTATAGTAAAGGCTGTATACCGAATCCTCGTCTTTTGCCGCGGTTGAGGTGAGCTGCCCCCTGTTCATGAACAGTGTGCGTAAACGCCGCCTGATATCGGCGCTGTCGGCCACGATCTCCGCGATAATATCCGAAGCGCCCGCGAGCGCGTCTTCGGCAGTCTCCACGCCTTTTTCCGCGTCTATATACGCTCCGGCGAGCATCGCAAGATCGGGCATGTCCCTTCTTTGCTCAAGGATCGTCATGGCAAGCGGCTCAAGGCCTTTTTCTTTGGCGATCGTCGCGCGGGTACGGCGCTTTTGCTTATACGGGCGGTAGATATCCTCGACCTCCGCGAGTGTCCGCGCGGCGTCTATTTCGTCCGAGAGCTCCTGCGTGAGCTTGTCCTGCGCGGCGATAGCCTTTTTTACCTCTTCGCGGCGCAGCTCGAGGTTTCGCAGATAGGTGAGCCTGTCGGCCAGATCGCGCAGAACCGTGTCGTCCATCGTGCCGTGCATCTCCTTGCGGTAGCGCGCGATAAACGGAATGGTGTTCCCTTCGTCGATGAGGTCCACGACATTTTTAACGTGCTGCTCACTTTTAATGAATTCTTTCGCGAGTATGCTGATTATGCTTTCCATGTGTACTCCTAAAATCTAAGGTGTGAATTTAAATTTTTAACTGCGTAACAGCGCGGCGATTATCGTCCGATTCTGAAGGAATCGCGCAGCGATTTTTTAAACTCGATTTCAAAAAAGTGCTTTGCCTCATCGAGATCCATTACCAGCCATTCGCGGGATTTGCGCGCTTCGAGGGTTTCGGGCAGCTCTTTTAGAAGCCGATCCGCCTCATACGGTGCTCCGGCATCATATCTTAGCTCGTTATTTTTATAGTTGATTACAAACGATTTTCTGCTGGTCTTCCACGCGTTTTGAATCGTTTTCATTGCGTATTTGCCTGTAACCTGTTCGCTGAAATAGTTTTCAAGCGAAAGAGGCCGAATGTAATCCGGAAGCTCCGGGAGATGCTCCCGGAAGATGTCTACAATGATTTCCGAAGAGTATTTGAGGATATCCGGGGCGCTCTCGGCGTCATCGGATTTTAATGCCTCTATCAGATCCGGGAGAAGGTCGAGCATTCGCCGCAGATATTCCCTGTAAAAGTCGGTGCCGATTTTCTGCTGTACGAAACGAACGACATTGCTTTTCATCACTTCCGTGTTTGTAAGGCCCGCTTCGACCCGGCAGATAACCGTGCGGCGGATGACCTCGGGGGCGACAGCCTTGACGTCTTCATTCGCGCTGATAACGACGGCGGGATAGTGTGTCAAATGGTCCGCAACACCGAAATCGTCATTCTTTATGGTTTCGATGGCGTGCTGATTAAAGCGCGTATTCGTAAGATCGTCAACAATGATCGGCGCGCCCTTAACAGTGCGTTTTAACCCTTCAATGCTCGAGCGCGTGAAGTCCGGCGCCGACACTTTCGGTTTTTGACCGATCATCATTTTAAGAAGCGTTTCAAGAAAGCTGGTTTTTCCGGCTTTGCTTTGCCCGTATACGAGACCGAAAACGGGATATGATTGACGGTTTTGGTCAAAACGGGCGGACATATCGCGCATGGTCGCCATAAAAGGAGAGCAGAAGAACCAGTTGGCAAACTCGAAATACCGGTTTTGCATGCCGGCGATATCTCCGTGGAACTTGTTGTAGCCGGTCATATATGTAATGAACAATTCGATATCCGAAGCGACGGCATCCTGCTTCGGAGACAGATCCAGCACCTCGTCATTGAGGGCTGCAGTGTGGTTGAAAGCATCGACGACAAGCTGCGGATACTCGCTTCGCAGCTCCTTTTCTCTAACGGCTTCCGATTTTATGAAGCGGCGCAGCTTTGTGATAGTATCCGGCACTACAGTTAGCCTTCCGCTCTTTTTTTCCGCTTTCGGCGCAAACGGCGTGAGCATGCCCGCCGCTTTGCGTACATCGAGGGTAAACTGTATTTCATCCGTGTTTTCTTTTACCGGCTCGATGACAAGAGCCCTTTTCACCTTTATCGTTTCGGCGATAGGCAATTCATCTATGTTGTCTTCAAGGTCGGCTTTCTCAAGCGCGGAGCGCTTGATTTCATCCGTACTGCTTTCCTTAAGTTCGTTGAAAACACCGAAATACCAGTCGTACGCGCTCTGCCCGTCTACATAGCAGATGTTTTCGCGCTGAAATCCGCCGAACGCATTGTAGGACATGTTCGCGGAGCCCATAATAACCCGTTTTCTGCCGTCGTCCGCTTCCAGCAGATAGAGCTTTTCATGGGACAGCTGCGTACGCGAGACATAAAAATGAACGCTGCCGTCCTGTATGCGTGAAAGCAGATTCAGCTTTGCTTCCGATGCTATTTCGCGCATGCGTTCGAGCAGCTTGTCCTGATATGCCATGATCTCATGCAGGGTGTATGACATGACCGACTCGCTGCCGAAGATGACCTCGGCGGTGTCAAACATGTCCAGCAGCTTATACACAAAATTAATGCCGGAAGAAAACGTGATGGCGTGAAGTTTATTATAGCCGGAGAAAAGCTCCTGCCATGTTATACGTTCCGCACCTTCATAATTCAGCCTGACCACATCAATCTTCGCGGCGGGCACAGCGCTCCCGGATGCCTCGTCGCTGAAATCAAACAATGAGATGGTATCTATTTCGTTTCCCGGGTCGTTCATGCGCCGCACCCTCCTTAACTGACGTGTGAAATCTGCCCCATAAACAGAGTTTTCAAACAAAGAGAAAACAACAGGATTATCACATAGCCTGCGCGTTCGGCCGCGGTCAAGAGCCCGACTCCGTCTTTTTCTCCTCTTTTTTTCTTTGGCGCTTTTGCCTATAGTATTTTCCGAACGCGAGCCACTCCGCGAGTATGCACAGCGGTATGGCCGCGAAGATGTCCATAACGGAATGCTGCTTAATGAAGGCAACCGACAGACAAATAAGTACGGCAATAATCACGACGATGGCTTTCACGACTTTTGAAGCGGATTTTTCCTTGAGCCACGCAGACGCGATGCCGATAGAATAGGCGACATGGAGCGACGGGCAAACGCCCGTGTTCGTGTCCGCCGCATAGAGCAGACCCACTATGTATGTTAGAAAGTTCTCTCTGGGAAACACATCGGGGCGCAGGTCCTGCCGATTGGGCCACAAAATGTATATAGCCATGGCCGCGACCTGAGTGATTATGATATAGATCTGCAGCCTTTTGAAGTTATCCACGTTATAGAAAAGGAAGTATAGTAAAGAGACCGCGATAAAAAGATACCAGCTGACATAGGGGATGACGAACCACTCGCAGAAGGGCACCAGGTCATCAAGCAGGCAGTGGACCGGATGGCATTTGTTAACCGGGATCAGGTTTTCCGTTAAAATGTAAAGAGCGAAATAGCCGAGCCAGCTGAGCAGGAGAAACAAATGGCGATACCGGGGGGTGGTGATATTGGAAAGGCGCAGCTCGCGGTAATCAATTTCCGGTTTTCTCAAGTTGAAGTCACCTCATCGGGTATATTGCACGGGTAATTCTTTGCGGAGATATTGGCGTAGGGAACTACGGTATGCCGGGGGAGGCTCACGGCGATGCCGGTAATTTCGTCCATGAGGTATTCGCAGATTCGCCGTCGCTCTTCCTCAATGGGGTTTTCCGGGTTAAACGTGACGGGCTTTCCCAGACACAGCTTTTTCAGCTTTGGGGCGATGTACATGGTAATAAATGGAAGCGTTTTTCCCGTGCGCTTATAATAGAGCTTCGCGATGTCTATGAACTTATCCTGAAAGTTGTTTACGATATGATTGCGGGGCTCGTAGCATTCGGGAAAGATGATTACGTTGGTATTATCGCGCAAAGCTTCTATAGTTAGCTTAAACGTGGTGATAAGTCTGCTGTCGCGGTAAACGGCGATGGTGCGCGCGTTATTGAATATACTCACCGAGATGGGTGCGATGAGATAGGACAGCAGCTTATAAAACCAGCGGATGCGCTTGGGCTTGCCGCTCCAGAAATCCCGGTACGCATAGGCCGGAGCCTCTTTCAGGGACATCATCTGGCTTGCGCACCAGATAGTCCGTTTTCCCGGAAAATACAGCTCTCCGCAAATCGGGCCGTTCATCTGAGCGTGATTCCCCACCACAATACAGGCATCCGCGGGCAAGTTTTCGGCTCCGTCCACGGTTATTTTAGGGTAAAGTAAATGTACCGACCAACGAATACAGCGGTATACGATACGTGAAAACCCGCCGTGTTCTTT
>JAAYBW010000120.1 GCA_012729975.1 Clostridiales bacterium | reverse complement strand
TCATTCCGATGAATGGCTGTGACGAATATGAAAAGATATCGGTATTATGGAAAAAAGAAAGTAACAATGCCGCGCTTATTCAGATGATAAAAGAGCTCCACAATAAGGCATCCGTATAGGAGCAAGCCAGCTCCGCCGCTTTGCATGATGCCTGCGCCGCAATCTGATTTTTATTGCTTACGCCTCATGCTTTATTTCACCGGCCGCACCTGTGAATTTATGTCCCTACAGGGCCAAAAAAAGCCCGCAAGCTGACTCGCTTGCGGGCTTAACGCGTAAATTCGGTTGATAATCGCTGAAGCTCAGTTTACAAACTCATCATAGAACTCGGCATATACTTCCGGAAGTATGGCAGCCAGGTTCGTGAACTCCTTGATGTTGTGGTGCAGAAGAGCCTTTACGGGCTCGAGGGTCGGGAACTTCATATCGGGGGGCAGAGCCTTGACCATCTTGCCGTTCTCGAGCTTGTAGCCGAAGAAGAAACGGGTGCGGAGCTCGCAGCCGGTGGCGGTCGGACGGAAGAAGTGGACCATGTTGCCGGCGGCGGAGCAGACTATAGTGCCGTCGAACGTGGCAAGCTTTTCCTTGCTGAAGCCGATATCGGCAGGATTGCAGAACTTGATCTTGAGGGGCTGCTTGCCCATGTTGCAGTCTTCCTCTATGTCATGGGTGGTGTTCCACAGACGCTCTCTGAGAGAGAGGGACTTGTTGAGGGCAATCTCCGGGTTCATGGTCTTGCAGTAGTAGTGCTGATCATGATTCCAGATCTTGTAGCGCATGGGCTCGATGGGATGCCACGCGAACCAGAAATCGAACATTTCGACGGTGCAGCCCGGGAAATCGGTCAGGTTGGCAAGAATGGCGCAGCCGTCGGGGAGAAAGCCGTAGCCAAGCTCGACAGGCATATAGCCGGGGTTGAATAAATTGTCAAGATGAAGAGCGCTCTCTTCCTCGGGGAAGTCAACGGGATCCTGGGTCTTTGCGTATTTAGCAGGATCGGGTTCGACCATATCCCTTATAAAATACTTATAAAGCGGCCCATTTTTTTCTTCTTCGGTAATAGGTACCATTGTGTCAGTTCCTTTCTTATTAAATAATATACTTTTTTGCGGAGCGGGAAAGATCGCCTTTCAATTATGAAAAGCGGTCGGTCACGGTTCCATGGTTCTTCTTCGAAACTACATTCAATTGTATATATTTTATATTAGTCTGACCCTAAATGCAATCGTTTTTGTCGTTGTTTTTATCCAACAATTAACTGAACAAATACTAAAATAACCGTTTTTCGAATTTAACCGCTTCAAAAGACGCGGGTTATAGCTTAAATCACGGGAGTACTGAAGCCGACAACACATGAAAAACCGAGATGCCGGATTCAAATACAGCTGAAATTCAGAGATTCGGGGATGACGCCTGCCGCAGAGGAAATAACGGATTGCGTTATGCACTCGCAACCCGGTGCGGATGTGTTTTTTCCCGCAATAAGGCCTTGATCGTCGGTATCCGCTTGACCGATGTATTGTAATCGAATATACTCAAATCAGAATGACGGATAACGGATGTATTCACAAATCACTTTTTACTAAAAGGAGAGTACTATGAGCGGCAAAACTTATATTGAGCCTCAGACAATTGTACCCGTATACGACGAATGTGACGTATTGGTAGTCGGCGGCGGCGCAGCAGGTCACTCCGCGGCAATAGCGGCGGCAAGAGCCGGCTGCAGGAATGTGATACTTATGGAACGTTACGGCTATTGCGGCGGCGACGTTACCGGCGGTTACGTACTTCTCATCCCCAATCTTTCCTTCCACAACAAGATTTATGTTCGCGGTATTCAGGAAGAGTGGTTTGAGAGACTCCAGAAGATTCCCGGAGCGGTTGCGGGACCCGACCCCAAGACCGGCGTTATCGGCAGCACCAATCCCGCTCTCGTGAGAGCATGGGGTGCTGTGGGCGGAGCTACAAGAGTAGAGCCTCCCAAAGTATGTTTCGGCTTTATGGTTGAGCCTACCCAGATGAAGATCGAAATGGATGTCATGCTCGACGAGCTGAAGGATTCCATACGCGTTATGTACCATTCCTGGGGCTGCAAACCCATCATGGAAGGCAATGTTTGCAAGGGCGTATTCTTCGAATCCAAGGAAGGCCGCAAGGCTGTTCTGGCCAAGGTTGTTATCGATGCTACCGGCGACGCGGATATCTGCAGGCTTTCCGGCGCGCCGACTTCCTCCGCTATCGACGACGAGTGCCGCTGCTCCTCCACCGCTCTGGTTTACAGGATCGGCGGAATCAGCATGAGAGAGTACTCCAGGTGGCAGAAAGAAAATCCTAAAATCGCTATGCAAATGTTCAAGGACCTGGCAGATATTTACGGCTTCAGAAGCGCCCTTATCGCGGGGCCGACAGATGATGTCGCCTGGGTAAATAACTGGCAGCCACAAAGAGACTGCTCAAAGATTGCGGACCTGACCGCTACGGAAATGAATACCAGGCTTAAAATCAGAGAAGCTTTTAATTACTACAAGGAAGTATGCCCCGAAATATTCCACGACGCCTTCCTGTATGATATCGCTCCGCAGACCGGAACCAGAGGTTCCCACAGAATCTTAGGCGAACACATAATCGGACAGAACGACTGGGCGTTCCCGAAGACATTCGACGATACCATCGCATGGCACTGCACCGTTGATACCCTCAACGACAACGCGCCTATCGAGATTCCGTACAGAGCCATTATGCCGCAGAAGGTTGATAGCATTCTCGCTCCCGGACGGCACATTTCCGCGGATAAGATAGCTATCGACAACGTTAACCTGATTCCGCAGTGCGTAGGTACCGGTCAGGCCGCGGGTGTTGCCGCTGCGGTCGCGGTCGCGGACGGCTCCAGCACGCGCACGGTTAATATCAAGAAGGTTCAGGATATACTGGCCGGTGAGCAGAACGTTCCTCTTCCCAGAAACGAGCACACCGATCCTTCATACATGGAAAACCTGGTTGAGCATGAATACGGCCTGTACACCGAGCCTGCAAAGAAAGCCCGCGCGGCCGGAGACGGCACCGTATACCGCCATTGGACACTCACCGCCGGCGGCGGAGACCCCAACGCCGCGCAGCATTAAGCTTTCTATCGGGTAACGATGCCATAGCGTTCGCGGCTTAAAAACAGGGTATCTATTCGGGTCCGCGGACTCGATTGCTTAAATCCGTTACCGCCCGCAGCATATTTGGGCACAAAAAAAAGATATAACCCCGAAAAACGCAGGTCTCCTGCGTTTTTCTCGTTTTTTAAGTTTAGAATGCTTCAGCCCATACAAATTTGACATCAGCCCATTCAAATTTGGTTATAATAGCCTTGTTGGATTTCATTATTCATGATATACTGCTTTTCATAATGCATAACAGATAGAAAGGAAACAGAGAAATATATATGTTTAATTTTAAAAATCGAGTTGTGGTTATCTCCGGTGCCTCTTCCGGCCTCGGCGCGCAGATGGCAAAAGGCTTTGCCGAGCAAGGAGCGGATCTCGTGCTTATGGCAAGAAGACTGGATAGGCTTGAGACACTTGCCGGTGAACTCAGTGCCATGGGTGTTAAGTGCCTGCCTGTCAAGTGCGATGTTACCGACTCCGCAATGGTAGACGATGCCGCAGCTGCGGTGGAAAAAGAATTCGGCAAGGTTGACGTTCTTATTAACTGCGCGGGTTCGGCAAAGAACGCGGGCGTAATTGACATGACCGATGAAGAGTGGGATTTTACGATGACCACGGACTTGACCAGCGTTTTCTATGTTACCCGCGCTTTCGCCAAGATTATGAAAAAAGCAGGTTATGGCCGCATTATCAATATCGCTTCCATGTACGGGCTTGTCGGAAACACCGCTATTGATACGGTAGCTTATCATGCTTCCAAGGGCGGCGTTGTTAACATGACAAGGGCCGTTGCCGCGGAGCTTGCCAAATACAACATCACCTGCAACGCGATTTGCCCGGGATACTTTGCAACCGAGTTGACAGAGGCGGTGCTGAGCACAGATGAGTTTACGGCTTACATGAAAGCCACCGTTCCTTTGGGGCGATATGGCAATTCCGGCGAACTCAATGCAGGCGCCATTTTCCTCGCCAGCGAAGAAGCGTCTTATGTGACAGGCGTTATTTTACCCATCGACGGCGGCTACACCGCCGTATAATCAGTGCAGGAAATCAGCTGCCACCATTGATGTGATATCAGCGGCGGCAACTTTTATGACGATTCAAAATGTTTTATGCCCTAATTTTCTGACATTTCAAAATATTCATTACTGCACTGTACTGTTTAAACCGCCGCATGCGAATGATCCTGAATATGTATAAAAGAGGGCCTTTCAGGACGGGCAAACACACCGGTTTGGCGCACAGTCTCAAAATAGTCTGAAACATCGCGCTATTGCAGCTTGATTATAAACGGCCTGAGCTCTCCGTTTACGGCTGCGGATATGAAGTCCTCCACGGAGTCCAGGGGCCTGGGGCATTCCATACCGGCCAGCGTCTTGACGTTTCCCGCCCAGTGGTTGTCGGAGCCCGCCAGTTCAGGCAGCCCATACTGCTCGGCGTACAGATGCGCCATTAGGTTTTCGGAATCCAGCCGGGCGGCGTTTGTGGATTCGACCGCGTGTACGCTGCGCGGATAAAGGCGTATATGGTCTATGTACCCGGCCTCACGGAAGGGATGGGCGTGAACTATGTAGGCCCCGTGCTCTGCCAGCAGCGCCAGCTCCTCTCGCTTCCCCATTTCCATTATCTCCGGATGCTTCATATACCAGTCTTTGTGCAGACCGTATATGAGAAAGTCCGTTCCAAGATAGGACAGTTCAACCCCGTCGAACACCTTAATACCCAGTCGGACGCCCTCCTTCGCTGCGGCCTCATAGTCCGCGAAGTAGAACTCCAGCTGTTCCTTGTAGGGTACGCCGGGGTCTATCCTTATATTGCCGTCGAGAAAGTGATTGGTTATAAAAATACCGTCGTAGCCCATAGAGGCGTAAAACTCCACTGTCTCTTTAACGGTTCCCACCGCGCAGCGGCTCACCGGAGCCGTATGGAGATGCAGTTCATATCTGTACAAAGATAGTGCTTCCCTTCAAACGGCCGGGCGAGCCGGGCCGCATATACCGCCAAATAATTCTGCCGGCTTCATTGACCCGGCCGGGTTATATCTCCTGTTTATATTGCAGTTACTATAGCCTACCATGTTTTTTGC
>JAAYBW010000119.1 GCA_012729975.1 Clostridiales bacterium | reverse complement strand
CGCTCCGGTGATTGACGTGATCGTGTCGCTGCCGCCGCCCAGAGAGATTGCGATCCGTATAGCGTCCTCAAATGACCCGGACTCAAGGAAGCACTCGATAGCCTGCGGGACGGTCTGACGGCAGGTTTCGTCAAAGCGGAAGCTCGGACGAATATCGTCGATTTTAAAATCCAGCGGATAATATCCGCGTGTGATATGCTCCCGGATTTCAGGTTTAAGAGCACCGTTTCGGGCCATGTATATCGCCTCGGCGGCTGCCGTAGCTCCTTTTATCCCCTCCGGGTGGTTGTGTGTTACGGCCGTTACGGTTTCGGCCAGACGTATTAAATCCCGGTGAGAGCGCGCGATGAATCCCACGGGACTTATCCTCATAGCGGCTCCGTTGCCGAAGCTGTTGTACGGAGTTGGCGCTTTGCTGAAAATCCACTTATAAAACATACTGCCGAATCCGCAGTCGGGATATTTTCTGCCGATCGCCCGCATATACCTGACAGTAAAACCGGCCAGAATCGTATGATAGTTGTTGTCAAGGCAGTGTTCGGAAGAGCTCGCCGCTTTTTCCGTTTCCATGATTGCTTTTGCTGCGGCAATAGTCATTATGCTGTCGTCCGTGGGAAAACAGCCCTCGGCGAAAAGGTCAAAATCCTTGCTGCGGTGGTTGTTAAACTCAAAACGGGACCCCGCGATATCTCCGACGATTGCTCCGAGCATAGAGTTCCTCCCGGGTTTAAGTGATTTTATATGCCGGGCAGGCTTTTCGGTTCCCCCGCGATAGCGGCGTTTTGCCGTCTGCCCGAAAAGCTATGTTTTTCATAATATTAGTCAGGTGCTGTTTCCGTTTCGTGCAGGTTGGCGTAAAGGCGTTAATTCGGGATAGCTCAGGTATCCGATTGTTCCGAGCAAACAAGCAGAAAATTTTCATACTGCTCGGCAGCTTCGTTCTGGGAAGCTATGCGGATATTATCCAATTCAGAGTAATTATCAATCAATAGACCGACAATTCTTCCGTCAAGCGCATTGCTTTCGACCATGTTGGATAATACTTTAGCGGCACTTTTAAAATCCATGCCTTTGCGGTAAGGACGGTCTTCTGTTATAGCCGTAAACACATCCGCTACGGCCATTATACGGGAGCCTATTGAGAGACTGTCTCCCGCAATATGGAACGGATACCCATTGCCGCTCAGTTTTTCGTGATGAAACGATGCCCAGGTGTTAATTGTTTTAAGCTGCTCAATCGGCTCGAGCGAATGGTAGGTATAAAAGGTATGCGCGCGCATTTCATTTACCTCTTCCTCATCGAGCTTAGACGGTTTTTCCAGAATATCATCACTGATTGCCAATTTGCCTAAATCGTGCAGATATCCGGCAACAAGCATCATTTTGCACTCGTAGGACGAAAACCCGAAAAGCTGCGCAAGTTTCTCGGCTGTTTTGGCTACACCGGCGGAATGACGCGCGGTAAAGCGGCTTCTGAAGTCTATAATCCGTGAGAATATCAGCGCAAGATCAACTATTTCGTCCATTTCCAATGTTAGTGTGTTGAAAAGTTCTTTTTTTAAAATGTTCCTTGCAGGGTCCGGCGAAACTAAATCCAACCATATATATTCTATCGTACTTATATCAAACAGTGCATCGACTAAATCCGGCATTATCGACTAAATCCGGCATTAATATACTGTCGGACAGCTGACGGATTTTTGACAGAATCTCCGGAATCTGGGTGATTATATTTCGATTTGGATTTATTAATGCGCATGTTTCATCTGCCAGATGAATGAGGTGGCTTGCCAGAGGAACCTCCTGCCCCATATATGTGCTTCCCTTTCCGCCATCCCACGGAAGATGGTGAAACTTAATTATATAAGCTGCGTTTTGCAAAGGTTTGAAATCTTCAAACAGCTTTGCCCCTCTGAAAGCATGACCGTTTGCGTTTGCCGGCTCCGCCTCAATCAGTTCGAGCATTTCTTTGGCCGAAAGTGCGCCTATATCATGAATAAGCGCCGCAACGAAAATATCATACTGCTGCGCAGTCGTGAGCTTTATGTGCTCCGATAAACGGAACGCAAGATATGCCACCTGCTGATTATGGTTTGACAGCCTTTTCGATACGAGATCCTGCGTGTTGGAGATACACGCCAGGAGATCATAGAGGTTAATGCGCATTTTATCCATTATTCAAAGGATTCCTTTCATTCAAAATGTAAAACTAAAATCTGTGACACATAATTTCAAACCGCGGGTTTTTAGCCGATGTCAACTAATCCTGCGTTTCGGGCGGTTCAATGCAAACTTTGTTCCGGCCCGCGTGCTTTGCGGAATAAGCGGCCTTGTCGGCCCGATCAATTTCATTTTCATAGTTTCGAACCTGCTTGTCGCCGCAATAGGCAACACCGATACTGACGCTTACATGATGCCCGTCTAAAACCGCGCTTTCCACGGCAATCCGCAGACTTTCCGCGATAGAAAGCAGCTCTTTCTCGCCGTATCCGTATGCCATTGCCGCAAATTCCTCACCGCCGTATCGATAGAATTGCAGACGGAAATTCTGCGAGAATTTAGTCAGCACTTCGCCGAAACAGCTTAGTAAATTATCACCGGCTGCGTGGCCGTAGTTATCGTTAAAGGCTTTAAAGTGATCGATATCGATCATTAGAATTCCGGATGGCTTTTGCGCGTTTTCGGTTTCGAGAGCTGCCAGAGTTTCAAACAGTTTGCGGCGGTTAAAAAGACCTGTCAGCACATCCGTTTCTTTTTCGATAGTTAACAAGCGGCGAGCCTCATAACTGTCTAACCTTACCCGAACCACTATATTGCCGATAAAACACCCGAGAATAGCAAAACATAAACAATTAATAAAATCATCGAGCGCATATTGCGGTTTTAGGTAAAACGCCAAAATCGTATGCAGCGCAAGCCAAAAAGCTTCGAACAGATTCATGCGAGCGGGACGGTCGATGAAACCGAGCGGCATAATGCATAACGCCCCCAGCAGAACTGTTGCCCGCATATGGGGCGAGTGAATTACACTCAGATAAATCGCAAATGCAAAAAAAACGGAAAAACAAATATACAGTCCGCCGAGAACGTATTTTTTCATAAAAGAAAGCTTTAATAAGAAGAAAAGTATGAAAAAGAGTGCCGATGCCAGTAAATAAGTAGGAATAGCGTCTGATTTTGTTTTACTGAAAGGCGCCGATAACACCGGCAGAAGCATTAAGAATCCGCCTATCAGTGTCAGCGCGGATAACATTTTTCCGTTATACTCACTGATGGCCTTGCGGTTGAGTGCCGCAAGGCGCAAATAATCCTTTTCTTTTTTCAACAGCAACCCTTTTTTCATATCACGATTAATCTTTCTGAGTATATAGTCGCATATGCTGCCGCGCTGAGCCGTTGAGCAATACTGCGATCTTAACAGTCCGTATTATGTTTTCTCAAATATTCAAGAGCGTCTGTCTCATCAAGCGGTTTGCTGAGCAGATATCCCTGTATCATGTCGCAGTCGTGTTCTTTTAAATACTGCAGCTGGCTTTCGCGCTCGACTCCCTCGGCAATTGTAAAATGTCCCAGTCTATGTGACAGCGAAATAATATCGCCCGTAATAGCTTCGTTCGGGGCCGTGTCCAGCAGCTTGTTGATGAAATATTTGTCGATTTTTACGCAATCGATTTTCAGTTCTTTTTGTCTGGCCAGCGAGGAATACCCGGTTCCAAAGTCATCTATTGCTATGTGGATGCCTGCTTCCCGCAGTTTCATTATAAGATTATTGATATAGGCATAATTGGAGTCGAAGACCGATTCCGTAACCTCAATAACGATATTTTTCGGGTTAATCAGCATCTCGTTAATCAGTTCAAACAGCCTGCTTGTGAAACCGGGTTTAAGCAGCTGAATAATAGAGATGTTGATTGATATGTCAAGCTCATCATAGCCGCTTGCTTTGAGTTTATTAAGAAAATGAAATGCGTTTATAATCACTTTTTCGCCAATCGGAATAATGAGCATTGTTTTCTCGGCTATCGGAATGAACTCAAGTGGTGACACCGGTCCGAGTTTTTCTGTCTTTAATCTGGCCAAAGCCTCAAAGCCGACGATACAATCAGTCCGCAGATCCAGAATCGGCTGATATTGTAAAAAGAGTTCATTGCCGGGTTCGCCCGCCGCTATTGCGGAGAGAGCATCTTTAATGTCGATTTCGCGGTTAACCAAGGCCTCCATCTCTTCATCATAAAAACAAGTTGTAAAGTACCGCTCAAGCCGGTTTATTGACCTTTCCGACGCAATCAGAAGCCTTCTTAACAGCGAATCGATTTCTATATCGTTATCGCTCTGCTTAATTTCGAGTACCCCGATCCCGCCGCCTATTCTGTCTGTTACAAAAGTTGATTCCAGAGTTTCCGTAATGGAATCGCAGAAATCAGCGAGCTCGTTTATGTCTTTATAGCCGACGCGATAAAAAACAAACCGATTTTCATGTGCCTGGAACAATAGACATGTATCGGTGCTATGCTGGCGGAGAACCTCGGCGGCTTTTCTTACCAGGCCCTGGGTGTAAAGAAATCCGTATTTGGCTGTTAATAACTGAACGGTACTGAGATTAACACTGATAAGGGCCCGTTTTAACGTATTCTTTTGCCTTGCGTCATTTACAAGAAGCGTTTCCAAATATTCACGGTTTTTGAGGCCTGTCAATCTATCGTGTTCGCTTATGTATCTGCGTTCATTTTCAAGGCGCTTTCTTTCTGAGATATCTTGTATAAGACATATATGATTCAGTATATTTTCTCCTATTGGCTTAAGGGCAGCGACAGTCATATATACCCACACAATCGATCCGTCGGGTTTAACATATCGTTTTTCCATTGAATAGCTTTTAATTTCGCCGGCCTGCAGTTTTTTGAAGTTTTCTATATCTTCTTCCACATCATCGGGATGTGTAATATTTGCCCATCCCGAATTTATAAGCTCTTCCCTTGTCCTTCCCGTGATTTGTTCGAACATAGAGTTGATTTCTGATATTGATCCGTCCGAGCGCTGCGGGTCACTGCTGTGCGAAATCGCAATGCCGATAGGCGCCTGATCAAAAATCACGTCAAAGGAAAGCATTTGTTCGCCCAGCTTCTGCTCCAATGCGTGCTCGGCGCGCAGCAGCGCTGCATGGACATCGATTCTTGCCTTGAGCGACTCCATATTAATCGGTTTGCGGATATAGTCCACGGCACCGAGTTTAAGACCTTTGATTTCATTGTCCAATTCATTGTAATTCGTAAGTATTACGGTGCGCAGCTTTCTGTGCCGCTCATCGCGGCCCAGCGCCTCCAGAACCTGAAAACCGTTTACATTGGGCATATTCAGATCGAGTATGAGCAGGTTGATTCCGTCATCCTCCGCAAGCGTACTTAAAGCTTCAGCCCCGTCGCATGCAGTCAATATGCTGTACTCGCTTAGCATGTTTTCGATTATCAGTCTGTCGGAAGCCGAGTCGTCTGCTACCAGAATTTTAACCTTCATTGTGAATCCCCCATAAAAACCCACGCCCGCCCTCGGGTTCCTTAATGAATTGATTAAGGTCTGCATGCAGTATTTTAGTTATTTAAAAAGCCGACTTGCAATGCCCCGTATTAACGTACCAATGAATTGCAAGCGGCTTTACTAATTACGTCTCCTGACCTGTATTCGTGATTATAATAAGCATCAGCTGTCGCATTAATTGTAATGTGAATATTACACTATATGCCTACAATACAATATAACGAAAATTTGCGAATCATACAAGATTTTGTCTGAAATTGCAGAAAAATCTTGATTAATCAAATTTCAGACGTCTGCTTTCTTCAAAGAGCCCGAAATCTCGGTGCCGGGTGTCGGTTAAATTCTAAAATTCGCTATTGACAAATAAAAAAGCTTATGCTAGCATGACTACTATAGCAAAGGTGCTGTTGGCAAAAGCAACAGCGCCTTAATGCGTTCCGGCGGGAATATCATTGGGATAATGCGAGGGGATCCGGCGGTTTACATAGAATACTGTGCGCACAAGGGCGTGTGTTTTATTGATTGTTCAATAAAATTCACGCCTTTTTTATTTTATTTTTTTTCAGGAGGGTTATTTCATGGATATCAAGATGATAGTGGACACCTTTTGGGTTGTACTCGCGGCTATACTAGTGTTCTTTATGAACCTCGGATTCGCGGCTGTTGAATCGGGTATGGCCAGATCAAAAAACGCTGTAAACATACTGTCAAAGAACTTCATTGTTTTCGCAGTATCCTCCCTCGGTTTTCTGCTGCTTGGGTGGGGACTTATGTTCGGCGGAGATAACCCGATTATCGGCACACGGAATCTGTTTATTCTGGGCAGCTCCAAGCTCGACTTCTACAAAGATACCCTGACACCGAATGTGCCGTTTTGGGGGAAATTCTTTTTCCAGCTGGTTTTCTGCGGAACGGCGGCAACCATCGTATCCGGAGCGGTTGCAGAGCGTATTAAGTATTTGTCCTTTATAGTATTCTCGTTTGTTCTGACTCTTGTTATATATCCGGTCGTCGGGCACTGGATATGGGGAGGCGGCTGGCTTGCCAAATTAGGGTTCCTTGACTTTGCGGGCGATACGGTGGTTCACTCGGTGGGCGGCTGGGCAGCCTTGGCCGGAGCGCTGATACTCGGGCCCCGTCTCGGAAAATATGATAAACACGGAAAACCAAAGGCGATCCCCGGTCACAGCATGTCGCTTGCAGTTATAGGTCTCTTTGTGCTGTGGTTGGGATGGTTTGGTTTCAACCCCGGCTCTACAATGAGCTTTCAGAATCCGGCCGATGTCGTTCATATCTTAGTAACCACGAATACCGCCGCTATCGCAGCCGTGCTTACTTCTACCGTAACATCATGGATCTTCATCGGCAAACCGGATCTTGGCATGACAATAAACGGATGTCTTGCGGGTCTTGTAGGTATAACAGGCAGCTGCGCGTATGTAAGTGTTACAAGTTCACTGATCATCGGCGCAATAGCTGGTATTATCGTTGTGTTTGCCGTGCTGTTTTTTGACAGAGCAAAGGTTGATGACCCCGTCGGCGCTACCTCCGTACATTTGGTTTGCGGTGTTTTCGGAACAATATGTGTCGGCCTCTTCGCGCAGGAAGGCGTAACCGGCTTATCGACAGTCAACGGTTTATTCTTCGGCGGCGGTTTTTCATTGCTCGGAAAAGAGGTCATCGGTATAATTTCAGTCGGCGCATTTGTATTCGCAGCCTCAGCTATTGTGTGGCTTGTTCTCAAGAAGACTATGGGTATCCGCGTGAGCGCTCGGGAGGAAATTCAAGGCCTTGATATCGGTGAGCACGGAAACTTCGCTTATCCCGATTTCGCTATCGTTGCTCCCATCATGTCGGATAGCGGCAGTGATGACAAGGCGGCGGAGGTTTATATCGAAGCCCCGAAAACGGTTCAGGGCAAGGTATCTCCGGATGTCGCCATCCCTGTTGTAAATAAGGCACGCCCGGGAGCAAAAATGACAAAGGTCACCATTATTACAAATCAGGATAAGTTTGCACAGCTTCAGACAGACCTTGATTATATCGGCATAACCGGTTTGACCGTCATAAACGTACTTGGTTATGGCATGCAAAAAGGTCATACAGAGTATTATCGCGGTTTGCCGGTAAAAACAAGACTGCTCCCCAAGGTTCAGGTCGATATCGTTGTGTGCAAGATACCCGTAGAAACTGTGGTCAACACTGTTAAAAAAGCTCTGTACACCGGCAATGTGGGCGACGGTAAAATCTTTATTTACGATGTTGAAAATGTAATAAAAATCAGAACCGGCGAAGAGGGTTACGATGCGCTCCAGGATGAGGAGTAATCGCCTGTACCGGTTCAGTATTAAAGTGCAAACCCGCTCAGAAAAACCTCAGTAATACCGGCAAAGACTAAATAAAAGCAGGAGACGCAAGAGCAGACCGCATTACGTCTCCCGCTTTTTTATTTTAACTCACAGCTTGCCTATTTCTTGAAATTATCCTTGTCAGATGTCAGAGAGCATATTTGCTTAGCAGTAAAGCAAAATCAATACAAAATTGCATATCTTTGTGTCCTAACTTCGCCTTGTAATAGCACCTGGCCTCGTTGACCGCGGATACTTTCTCCAGCATAACAGCCGCGTTTGCCGCGGCGACTTCGGTAACAGACCGGTATCCGGCTTCATAAAACGCTCTCGCTGCGACGGGACCCACGCCGTTTATCCGAACAAGGTCGCAAAAGCAAAACAGCTCGTCCGACAAATCTTGTGTTGTTTCCCAATACTCTTTTGATGTCTTAAGACCGGCATCGCTCAACTTTGCGGCCAAAGAGGGGTCGATGCCGGGAAAAGCCGAGAGCGGGACGGGCTTTTGTGCCAGGCTGCCAATCTCTCTTTTTAAAATCACCAGATACTCTTTGGGTATACCGCTCACTGCCGCGATATACGCAATTTTCGCTGGGGTGGAAAGGCATTTTTTCAGTTGCGCGGCGGTTTTGATTTCTCTGCTTTCAAATACCGTGAAATTTCTGTCTATATCCTGCAAAAGAATTCTGCGGCCCGGCATCAGATTTTGCTGTTTCAGCAGTGTTTTGTATTCACGGACGGACAGGCGTTCCAAATCCAGCGTATATTCCATTATGCTATCCCTCCTTTTTTCTTGCCAAAGCTTTTAACAGCTAAACGAACCGATATAATCAGGTTGCCTTCCGGATCGGATAAATAATGCGGGCGCTGCCCGTCGGAATCCACCGGTTTCATATTCAATCGTCAATGAATCCGTGAGATTTCTATATTGATTTGATGTAAAAACATCCGCGACAAGTAAACCGCCGTGTTTTTTAGCCGCGATGTTTTTTAAGTAAAACCATCCGATTATCAGGTGAAAGCATACCGAAATTATAATAGATAAGAACAGCCGGATCTTATTCATCTTCATAACCTGGTGTCAGATAATCCTGAAAGATGAATTCAGTCTTTTTGCCTCCGAAATTCTCATTCGCAAAAGCAAATCGATTTATTCGAGATAGATTCAATTTTTTTTTCGGCGCAGAAAGGTTCGTGCCGCGGCTGAGACTAATGCAGCAGAGCGCGGCGGCAGTCGACACCCTGTCACCGCGTTTTAAATTTACGGGTTTTAATGGGATGCAAGCATAAATACCCATCTGTTATGATGCCTATGCTCGCCGCTTGTGAAATTTTCGTCGGCGACAAGCGTCTGCCCGTTGTCCGCAACAGAGTATTTTACAATATTGGCTGCCTCGTCACTGCCTTGCCGAAAGACCATATCGGAGACTAATGACTCCTTATCCCAGTACATTTTCGCGGTTATGTCTATTCCTCTATGATTCATTTTTATCTCTGAACCGTCGGTTTTCAGTTCTATGGTGAAGTGATCGGGTATGCCGTTAATAATGTGCGTTCTGTCAAGAGAAAACGATTGTTCGCTGTGACTGATATGAAACACCGAAGATTCCGGGGGAGGACTTTGTAATTCGCTCTTATCGGGATTAAAGACCCAAACACCGGAAAAATTGATCATTGTATCATCTCCCGTATCGCAGTCCTGTTATTTATGATTTCAATAAAAAATTCTGCAAATGCCGAAATGATTTATGCTTTGCGTATCGGATATCTGAGTACCGTTTTTAACTTTTCCTGTTCAACCTTCCGCGGGTCGGAAATATATATCTCGTGATGACGGCGCGTCTGGCTTATATCGATTCTATAGCCGTTTTCGATTGCGAATTTTTCAAGTGCCGCTACGGTTGCCGGTTCGTCATCATACGACCCGATGTGCATTGCCTGAACACACAAACCCTCCGTGATTGTAATGAGCTTTGCCTTTGATGTGTCAACGCTCGTTTTTTTCTTTATGAGGGCAGCTTTTGCGGCTTCAAATATGTCTGTCGTTACAAAATCAGGCTGCCTTATCACCATCGTCCATATAAACTTGCTTTTATCATTTATCGCGGCGCCGCCTTTGAGTTCGTCGTCAAGGCTCCAAAAGCCTTCAAGGGGAGGGACAACATAGTCTAAAACAGATTTGTTGCTCATTTTAATGGCATACGAAAGCCCATACAGCAGCTCGACTGCCTCGGCATAATCAGGGTTCGTATTCGGATTCCCCCTGCCGTCAACCGCGATATATTTTATTTCCGGTACATCAATAACGGATGGTGCGGTCTTTGGCTGGTATTGGTCTTTTTGGGTTTTCTTATAGTCAATCGACATCGCTGCACCTCATCTCGTTCTCAATAAGTGTATATAACAATCTGTTTAGCTACCCGCATTATATCGTTTTAATACTCTTATAGCCCTCAACGTAATCCACTTGCTTTGCTCGCCTTTTTCTCCCAACGGAATAAGCAAACGGTCAGTGTTAGAAGTGTTTTCAATTCTCCACCTGCCCATATCGTCCTGCTTTTTAGTGATGACATCTATGGCGTCATTCATGCGGCTGTCTGTTATACCTAATCCCGTCAGAATTTCTGATATTTCCAGCACATCAGTCTGATACATTAAAGGAAAGCTGAATTTCAGCCAGCCCGGTTTGGATACTTTACTTAAATCATGACTGCGCTTATAAATGCGGTGAATCAGCAGAAATTCGGCAACCTTGTTTATGGTATCGTTTATTTCGCTTGTTCTTTGTCCCTGCGGTATGCCGCTTAATCCTTTAAGCGCCTTCACTGCGCCCATAAAACAGGTATGCTTGCCCCAACACATTTCATATCGGTCGTATGGGGGAATTTGAGGAGTATCTTCGTTGCCGTCATTCAAACGCATAAAGCGGGTAATCCAGTCGACAGCTCTTTGCAGCCTTGGGTCGTCAACATAGCCGAAATGTATAAGGCTCCATACCATATTCCCTGTAAGACACGGGATAACCTCGGCTATTCTGCCGCCGCTCTTTTTCACTGCGGTATGCATCGAAAAACCGCCGTCCGCAGCTTCCTGCGAAATGTTAAGCAAGTATTCGCATTGTTCTATAATCTGCGAATTGGATTCAGCGCCCATCTGTGCAAGTACAATCAGCTGCCATACCAGTCCCTTATATTTTTCGGTATAAAAATCGGAATAGGTTTTAAGATATGACGGTTCCTGCTGCTTCCGAAGGATATCGGGCACAATACCGCATTTCATGATTTCACGCTTTGCTTGTTGTACTTCCGGTTCGTGTTCGGATTTGTCCAGAATGTCCTTAAGTGTATAATAGCGCACGGAAGGGTTTTCTTCCTCCAGCAACCATTTCATGGTGTCTGCTGTTAACATAGACTTCCAATCGAGCATCTTTATCCCTCCCCGTATTGTTATGTCGCTTGATAATACCGGTCTTTAAAGCTGATGATTAACTGAGTATGTCCGTTCTCGGAAACATATCCACAGCATTTTCGAATTGTCGGCAGGCTGGAACAAATCAATTGACTTTAGCTTTTTTCGAAGCAGACTTATACTTTTCTTAAAACATTTCCGTACGGATGCGAAGGATCCTTATTCTCAACAATAATCAGTTTGTTTTCTTTAATCATTTTATCGATGCGCAGAGCATACCAGCTGTCACTTATACCCGGCATATATTTCCCCAAGAGCTTTCCGATAAATCCGGCCATAAGAAAATCATCATCGGGCAGATTATTCATGATAATGAAATCATAGAAATCTTCCGGAACAGAAGTCAGCCTTCCGTTTATAACAGCGCGCAGCGGGGCATTTTCCGCCATTAAGCCGCGCCAGCGGTTACTGAAGATTATCTTTTCTGTCTCGGTTAATTGTTTTTCCGGAGATAAAAACCGATAAATCTTATCCGCGGCCGCTTCTCCCCGGTGGGTGCACTCTGCCGGTTCATTTTCGTATATCGGATTATACTCGGGTAAAGAAACAACGCTTATATCGCAGCCGATATCCCTTAATAAATTGCATACATAGTGAAATCCGCAGGCGGAATACGGCGCACCGCTATTCCGTATTCGTATCGGTATACCGCTTTTCGCGGCAGACAGCAGAGTCTGCATATCCTCTCGCTGCATTCGGAAAAATTCTTCCTGCTCCTTACTATCGAAATCAAATCTTCCCCATACTTTTCGGAAGATGTCCTGCCGCTCATTTCCGTCTATCGCGCCCGAAATATCCCCAATATCAAGCATAAAGCCTATATTGACGACATCGTTGGAAATGTCCCCAAACGCTTTAAAAGAACCTTTCTCACTGTCGCTGAATACAACTTCAAGCAATGGTTCACCCCCTGATAAGAATACCTGCATTCATACATAACGTTGGGTTCACCGCCCATAACTTTATCGTCCGATTATTCCTTTGGCCTTTCAGCTAAAACGGTGTTGGCTGTGTTTATGCGATTTTGCTGCTTGGCAGCAAGATAGGTTTTAAACCAGTATTTTACCAAAGCCTGTCCGGCCGGCATTCGCCAGTTCTTTTCGATATCTGCATGGCATTTCTGACCAAGACCTTTTCTGAGATGGTGGCAATAACGGCATTCAAGCGGCTCATAACCGGTTCCATGGAGTTCACAAAGACCATTTATAAAAAAATTACATCCGTTTTTTGCGTATTCTTGCAGCGCATAATATCCCTCACATCCTTTAAATGCAGGGGAAAGCACTCCGAAAGTCATTTCGGGTGAGATTTCCAGCATCATACGATGTCCATATCCCGCTTTGATTGCCTGTGACGCTTCCTCAACAGTCCACCAGCCCGGACGAGCGCAATATGATCTGCATGTTTCGCAGTCGCATGGTTCAGAGGGTGGATATTTTTCTGTCAAAGACCTATACTGCTTTTTTCTTTTCACCGTACTCACCACCATCGTTTGCCATCAGACTGTAAAAAATTTGGGTATTCTATTCATATATCCCACTGCAGAATGCACATCTTCTCAACCAAACTAAAGGCGAATTCTTCGGCGTGCCTGAGATCCGCAATATCCGGTTTGCCCTTATTCATGCCGCCGATATATCTGAGAAAACCGTTTGTATTAAACCCTTTGCAGCTGAATTCGCCTAAAATGATATAACCTTTTAACTGCAGCTTACCCCTGAGCGCTGAGTGATCATTATAAACCTTGGGTTTTCCCCGCATCGCACTCGTAGAGAAAATGAAGCCCGGTTTTTTGCTGACTTCAGGTAATTTATCGGCAAGGTCAAGCAGAGGCTTATAGTGCATACCGCTGTCTATACCCGCTCCGAAACCCATAAGCTCATAATCACTAAGACGCTCGGGGATTGCCTTTTCCGGTGTAAGTACCCGCGCGTTCAATACCTCTGAAAATTTTCCGGCTATTTTAGCGGTATTGTTATGGTGATATGAGCAGATTTTTATAAGACCGCTCGCTTTTTCCCCATTGGGTTCTTGCATTATTAACCTCTCTTACACCGGATCGGGCAATTGATGCTGCGACAATGCCATCCTATACTAACCAGCTTCGTACTAACGGTATTTTAGAAAGAATAAGGTAGGTGCAATAGGACAGAGCCAGATTCAGACATGAGACAAGCGGTATCGACAGCAGGCAGGGGAAGGCGTTAACGGATATACCCAGAAAATTGAAAAGGTATATCCAGAAAACATGTACTAAGTAAACGCAAAAAGAAGCTTTTGATAACTTGCGGATAACCGCGGCGGCTTTCCCGCCGATACTGTCTTTGAGGTTGAAACACAAGCCGAAAATCCCGATTGCGAGCAATGCCACAAACACAGACATTCCTTCAAGAAAGTGTTGGTACAGGGTTTGTGTTTGCACAGACATTAAGATCGTTGCGCCATACACACCGAGAAACCCTGCCGCCAATGAAAGAATACTCAACTTTAACGAGATTAAGTATTTACTCAGATAATACCCTGAAAGCCCATATCCGATGGCGGCGTATGTCATATTAATCATCCATTGTACGGGAATGCCGCCCAGCAGCGAAAACGGCCAAAAAGGTTTAACGGTCGGATACACGATGCCCAGCAAAAACCATATCGCCAACGCATATTCCAGTTCCTTTTTAGTGGCGTGTTTTGTAAAAACCCGGGTAACAGGTAAAAAAACATAAACCACAACCATAATCTGCAGAAAAAAGAGATGATACTCCAGCTTGAAGAGCAGCACTTCTTTGAAAGCTTGAAGGATATCCCGCAGAGAGTATGTTCCGGCAGCAATAATATGAAGCGCTTTATAGCCCAATGCCCATATAAACAAGGAAAGTACGATTTTAAGCAGGTTCTTTGTGTAAAGCCGCTTGAGCGGCAGTTCTTTTTCCGGAGTCAGCAGCAGAGCACCGCTGCACATGAAGAATATGGGAACGCTCGCTCTTACGATACTCCCCCAAAACACAGATGAAAGCCAATTGAACGACAGTATCGGATTTGTGTAGCCTTCACTGCATGTATGTATGACGATAACGCCGAAAATAGCGATCGCTTTTAGAAAGTCAATTCCGATATCCCTTTCCGATTTTGATTTTGCCATCGATTTATTTACCTCACTGATATCAGATTTTACAATAGATCGCTCTTTCGGAAGGGGAGATGCCGGTTGCGACTGAAATAATACCGGATGGCAAGCGATGCTCGCTGCTACGTTAATCTGAAAATAGATCCCTCTTTGGGATATCCGAGCTTTTCGTAATATGAGTCCGCGTCACTCATTACATATACGGGCTGCCCGGGAAAGTCCCGACATACACGTTCCATCAGGCTTTTTCCGATTAGCCTTCCCCGATGTGTTTTTCTTACGAGCAAATCATATACATAAACCCCGAGGCCGTCGTCTTCGCGGCAGCGCGCATATCCGCACACAAGAGCGTCATCCCAAGCGACATAAGTTATGCTCGATTCAAGCGCTTTAATATACTTTTCACGACCGACACCATGGTAATCACTCCACTCGTCGCCTTCGGAGACAAGCAGGTCAAATAGTGAAGCTTCATCTGCTTTGCGGTATTTTCTGATCTCCATATGTTCACCGCCTATTTTATGCTTTTTCTGAAATCGGCAAGCATGAAAACCGCCTTAAACTTTTCATCCGAACAAAGGTCAAAAACAAGAGGAAAGTACTTCAGCTTCCCCATTTGTCCCGAGTTTGCTATCATCAGCTTAACCTCGTTATCAAGCGGAAGACTCAATACATCTGCGCGGGCTTTTGAGGGGATATAAAAGGTCACCTTGAAAAAACCGTTCCAAACAGACAGCCAAAAAACGGTTGTTTCTTTTTTGCCGCCTCGAACGCCTGTCCGCTTATAAAGTCCTTTTGCCAGCCATGCCTTGCCGTCGTTGTAGTAATGCCATACCGGCTCAATATTGTGGTTTGATAGTTCGTCGATAAACTTTACATAGGCGCTGTTTGCTTCTCCGAGTGCCTTTGCGATAACGTCACCAGACGGCTTAATATCAGGATTTCTCAGTAATTGTTCGGTTGATCCGGTAACTTCGGTCTCCGGTTTTTTATTATCCGTTTCCCACCGATATTTGTTGTTATGGACAAGCGTATCAATATTGCAAGTCAAACATAGTCCGTTATGACAGCAAATAGTCGCTCCGCACTCTGTGCAGCGCCACTTGTCACGTTCTTGTTTTAAAAATTCCTCCATGCCGAATTCGTTGATGCAGTTGAGGTTTTCTATCATGCTCATGTGGTATTTGGTGCGGTAGCGCTTATCCAATGCCTTCAATCTCTTGCAGGGGAAGCTTTCGCATTCAAAGCAAAACCGGATGCCGCCCTTTGCCAGCGATTCGCACGCATCTGCCATGTGCATGCAGTTTTCTCCCCTCGGGATGCATCCCGGGCAATATTTTTTATGAAACCCACGTTTATTCAGATCATTTTGTTTGAATTGATAAGCGATGCATAAGCTGCAGTTCATTCCGCAGGGAGCGATCATTTTTTCATCCATTGATACACCTCTTCATCCGGCATGCAATCACCCGGGCCGCTCGGGGGGGCAGCGGCTTACTTTTATCTCCAGAACTTTGTCATATCTTTTATATCCTCGATGTTGTATGCGGCTATTTTATACAGCAAATCAAAATCCACGTTATCCGTCCATTTGATTCGGAATAATTGTTTGTATGGGAATGTCCCGCTTCCTTAATTTCCTTTTCAAATACACCGATGACCGCGGCTTCGGGTGCCACGGCTATATGCTCTTTGGAAACGCTGAAAGCGATGATAAAAGTGCCGTAATCGCTGAACATCGGCTGGTTCCACTTGATTTCTTCTTTCAGTTGAGGAAACTTCTCTTTAATGCCGCTTAAAATGCCTTTCCGGCCGTTCCCTCTTTTCCGGTTCGGTGATATTATCCAAAAACATTTGAAAAGTCTTCATGTAAGCTCCTCTTTTCCCGGAGCATTTCGGCGGGTTGCCTGTATACTTTGTTAAGCCGCCATATACAGCGGCTTTGGTATGGTATGCTCACCCCCGGTCTCGGGCCTGACCGATCCCGAATTAGCACCTAACCTAAAAGATGCTCAATTTGTTTCTTTGATTTCTTATCTAATATCCCGCCGGAAAGCGCTTTTAAGATAAAGTCTTCAACTTCAGCTGTTTTATGTTCTTTCCGAATGACAAGCAATACGTTCAGGATATCAAGCAGTATGGATTTTCGCATGGTTTCTTTCACGGTCATGATATCAAAGGAGATCAGTCTTAAGGTTATAATATCTCTTAAACCCGGTTTCGCAGAAGCAACTTTCCCCAACGACTGTATGCACTGGCGTATTGTTATGGGTTTTTCGTCGCTTAAAAGCGCCAGATATTCGCCGATGATCTCCTCCATCCGGTTTTCAGTATCCCACCTGACATTTTCCGCTATAAGCATCAGACCGATGCTTCGCTGATAAGAGTTTTCGCTTTTGAGCTTTTCACTAAAAATATCCCAAAACGGGTAAACGTCATCAAAAAAAGCCGACCTGTTCTGCAGCAGTTCAAATGCCTGATAACGAACATTGTCATCTTTTAATGACAACCAACCCACAAGCTGCTTCATTCGGAGATTGCTTCAAATAAACAATTTCGCAGTTCCCAACAGGAACCTTCCCACGCTTCGGGATGCCCAATTTTTTGCCGCACTTCAGACAATTCCCGTTAGCCTCGGACAACAGAGTCACGAGCAGGGAATCATCCTGTTTTGAAGGCAAAGTCAATTGGTTGATTATGTCAACTACAAACCCCGCCACGTTTTCTGCAAACTCTTCACCATATTTGACACTTTCCTTAACAGCAGAAACCAGAGATCCTCGTTTTGCCTCATCATCCTCAAACAGTGTTATCTCACCTATGCGGGGAGTAAACGATAGTATGTACTCATCGGTAATAGATTTAATGGTAGCCTTTCCGGTCCTATTTGTTGTGTTGGTAACGGTGTACAAAAATACTCCCGCCAAGAACGAATGAAAGCAAAAGTCACCTTTTGGCAATAACTCACTCTTTGTTATTCCGCTGACCAATTCAATCTTTGTGTCACCATCAATACCCTGCATCTTTTTGCCAACCTTAACAGGCGGATCGTTGGCGATAATGTCTTTCAGGGCAAGGATAATCTGCTTAGACATATTCCTGTCCAGCATAGGGAGAATGTTATCTCTAAAGTAGAATGCCATTTCTGCTGGCCTGGCGGTACGAGCCGGGTCACTAATATCTTTCGATAGGTTCTGTTCGCACCTCAATAATTTTGAAGATACGTCCTCTCTGACTCTATCTGCATTTTCCTGTCCATCATATGTGAATTCAAAATTGGGGGCAACAGAATGAAGCAGTGCTTCGCACAACTCCTTGTTGTCAACATTAACCGCCTTGCACGAAACAAGTACAGCCAAGTATGAGCCAAAACATAACCTCATCTAAAACCCCTCCTGTTCAAGTCAAACCAATTTTTTATTCGGCGTCTTTATCGATGTAGTCGACAATATCTCCGATGTTGCATTTAAGTGCTTTACATATCCTCGCCAAAACATCCATGCTAACCGGAAGCTCCTTACCTAATTTAGCCATCGTGGAAGTAGTCAAGCCTGTCGCTTCCATCAAATCCTTCTTCATCATTTTTTTATCAATCAGTAGCTTCCATAGTTTGTTATAACTGAATGCCATATTATCGCCTCCATGAACCTGTTTAGAAATTGTTCACTCTAAGTATTATAGCACGTCCAAATGCAAACGACAATCTTAAGTTTACTTTTGCTGATATTAGCTTTGCATTCTCTTACTTATTACCAATCGGAGGAAAGCATCAAAAATTAGCTACTCACACTCTATTAGGTAGCTACTCCCGCTCCTCTAAGCATGTCCAAGAAATTAGTATGATGTTATTGCACGAAGCGATAACATCATTTT
>JAAYBW010000118.1 GCA_012729975.1 Clostridiales bacterium | reverse complement strand
CCGGAAGTTCGGCACCGTGCAGGGCCATTTCAGGCAAATACGCGTCCGTAATATCAAAAACGGCAATATCCGAACGCTCCGGCGCGCAGACCGGAACTCCCCGCTCTGAAAACCGCACGGCCATCCGCACCGCGGAAAGATAAAATATCAGCGCGTCCTTCATGGAAACCAGCTCGTCATGGCCGGTACACTTCCATTTAAATACATCCCCGCGAAGCCTCAGCAGCTCTTTTCTGTCCTCATAGCCAACCTCGTTGAGTATGTATTCCTGATACCAAGATCCCAATCCACTCTGCGGGTACCTGAGCAGGCTTGCGATTCCGTCTCTTAACTCCTGCGGCTTACCGTCAAGCATTCCGTTTTTTTCATACGGCCGCGGACGGATCTCCGCGACCTCCAAAGAGCGAATCATCATACGCGCGTCCATGAAAACGTCGATCGCAAATGCGCCGAGTCCTTTCCACCAGGTGTCTGTCTCACTTAGCTTCGCGCGTATACCGTCCACATTGTCCTGTATGTACTTCGCTTCCGCCCAGGCCTTGAGCAGCCTGAGCGCATCGCTTTGCACCGATATTTGTGAAAATGTATCGCACAGCAGCTTCATTGCTTCCGCATACCTTTTGAGCAGCTCATATTTGAACAGCACGCCTCTTAAAAAATAGGCGTATCGGTTGTTTGCGCCCAGCTCCTCCAATACATCGGTGGCCTGCTTGCTTATATAGCTCTCGAAATTAAAGACCGCCTTCTTAATACTGTCCGTCAGCGCGTCGAACGCGTCCACTTCCAGGCCGAGCGCGTTATCTTTAACGCCCTTGGAATAAACCTCGATCTCTTCCACCAGCGTCAGGAGCCTGCCGAGCGCCTCTGTCAGGCCCGGAGAACGCAGCAAATCGCCGATTGCATCCTGCCTCATTTTGATTGTATCCCAGTCGTCCGTAGCAAGCGTCTTCGCAAACGCGAGTGACTCCGCCCCGGTCATCCCCTGAAACAGCAGTGCCCCCAGCCTCTCAAGCTCCAGATCCCCCGCGGCCGCTTCAAAACAGAACTCCCCGATTTTTCGTCCCCCGGCCCACAACAATTCACTCCCGGTCATAAAAATCTCCCATGCTTATATATAAATAAATCGTAAAATGATATTTTTGCGCTTTCTTTTGGTAATTGTATCATCAATCCGGTTAACGCTCCACTTTTTTGTCTCCTTTAAGTGCTTATATTTTCCTGTTAATAAACTTTTCGGGCATAAAATAAGAACGCAGACATCGATACTCATCGTATCAATACCGACGTTCATATATTACAAATTACCGCGATTTTGATGCAATAAACACACTTTTAAGCTCAGTAATGAGTCGTCGCTTATAATGAGTTCGTTTTATATTGTTTTTTTTCGGTAAGTGTTGTACTGTAAAATGGCATGGTGTATCGATTAGTTTTATTTATTAATTAAGAAGAGCAGGTATGAGTATTGCGTATGAATTCAGCTATAACCGATACAAACAACGCAAAAAGCATATGGTCTAAAGATTTTATCAGCATATTTATTCTCAACTTTGTCATGAGCATGGGTCAGTTTATGATGAGCACACTGATCCCGAAATACGCATATCATCTGGGCGCTGTAGCTACGGTCGTCGGCGTGGTCAGCGGTATTTTCGCGGTCACCGCTCTTGTTTTAAGGCCGGTTGCCGGACCTGCCATGGATTACTTTAAAAAGAACAGACTGCTGACAATGGCTATCGGCTTAATAACCTTTGCATTTGTTCTCTACGGGTTTTCTAAAAGCATTCCCATGCTTATTGCCGCACGCTTGATCCACGGCATCGCAATGAGCGTTTCGGCACCGTTGTGTCTGGCTCTGGTCAGCAATATCGTTCCTTATGAAAAAATGGCATCCGGCTTGGGTATTTACGCCTTGGGAGCGGCAATTTCAACCGCGGTCGGGCCCACAATAGGTCTCAAACTGGTGAATACCATCGGCTATAATGCCACATTCTTCATCTGCGCCGGCTTGCTGCTGCTGGCCTTTATACTTTCGTTTCAGCTTAAATCGGACACCCCCGATCGCTCGGAGCGATTTAAGATATCACTGAATAAAATAATAGCTCCGGAAGTGCTTTTGCCCACCCTGGTCATCTTTTTTCTGTCTTTCGCACAATCCGGCATTAACTCATTCATTGCCATATTCGGTGAGCTCAGCGGCGTTAAAGAGATTGGTCTGTTCTTTACCACAAGCGCTGTCTGCATGATTTTTATAAGGCCGATCAGCGGAAAAATCGCCGATCAATACGGCCATGATAAATCCGTGATTCCCGGACTCCTTTTATTCATCGCCGCGCTGATACTTATCAGCTTTAGCGGCTCGCTGCCGATGTTTATACTTGCCGGTGCCATCACAGCATTCGGCTACGGGTCCAGTCAGCCTATTATACAAACAATGATCATGCAGCTTGTACCGAAGGAGCGAAGAGGCGCAGCCGGAAACACAAATTTTATAGGGGTTGACTGTGCATTTTTAATAGGACCCACCGTAGCGGGCTTTGTTATAACAAGTATTGAAAACAGTACCGGAAATGAAGTACTCGGCTTTTCATCAATGTTCAGGTTAATGGTTATCCCGGTGATCATCGCAATGGTGATTTTCTGGCTCTGCAGAAAAAAGCTTATAGCGAAAATAAAAACTCAGAAAAAAATCGATCTGACGGGAGAATCGTCCCCTGTTTCAGACAGCACAAACCGAACGGTATAGCGAGGGACCGAAGATTCGGCATTCAGGTCAGCCATCCGTTTGTATCATACTCAGGCCGGGTTATTGACCACACCCACAAAGAGGGGCAGTCCGTCGGCACCGGTGATAGCGAAGATGAAGGGCCGGTCAACCGTGAAGTCGATCTCCTCATCCGGGGGCATGGCGGAGCCTGCAGCCATCATTACGGTATAGGCGGCAGCTGCCACTCCTTCTTCGTCGACGGTCACCCGGGCAGCGTGCCGCGCCTTAGACAGAAAGATCTCGTCGGTATCGGTGGTCATGGGCGTAAAGTCTGAAGTACCCGCATCGAAGACATCCGTTATACCCAGCTTCTTCAGCGCGGGGACAAGGTCAGTATCGGAAACCACATCGAACTTGGGCAATGAGAGATTGACAGTGAGAAACTTACTGTTCTCCCAATCGCCATCGGCGAGAATGAAGTCCACGGTCTTGCTGTCGGAAAGCAGCTCGTCAACGGATACATCCTCATCCGGAAGAATAAACCACATATTTCCGCTGCTCTCCAGCCGCTGTGCCACTGCAGAGAACTTGTCGCTCCAGTAGTAGTTCCGTGTACCGGACTGATGCATGAAGTCGCAGGTTATGTCTTCACCGTCGGCGTTGAGGGTGTGGAAGACCCCCTCGCCGGTAGCGCTCTCGGAAAACTCGCTTGACCACTTCGCCCGGAAGCAGATGGTAGTTGCTAAGGCCATTATGGTCTCGGGGCTCATTTCCGGACCGGACGTCTGCTCCTCTAGCAGACCGCCGATCTGCTCATTGAGCCAGTCCCGCAGTGCCTTGTTGAATTCACCGGAGCCCATCTCGCCCTGATAGGATGAGGCGTAGTAGTGCTCTGCCAGTGAATCCATGGTATCCTTCACGAAGCTCACATCCTTGTTGAGCCACAGAGAGCTTGCCAGAATGCTGGTGACCGCGCCGTCGTCGCAATAGTTGGCGTTCCAGAGCGCGCCAGCCTGCTCGCGCAGAGCTTCAATGCTGTACGAGCCCAGAAGGTCAAGGATCTGCTGCCGGCTGCTGCCGCCCGTCACCTCCGCCAGCATGGCCAGCGCCATGCAGACATTCAGAGGCGAATAGACCTTGTTGTGTCCATTCGAGTCTGACAGCAAATCAGCGATGCTCTCGGAAAAGAATTTATCCAGTCCGTTGGCGTAGCCTTCGGGCTGGTTTTGCTGCTCCTTTTTATCCTCACGCCATGCGTTATAGACCTTGGAAAAGCCCTCGTCGTCAAACTCGCCTGTCTTGCTGTCGATATAGTCCATCTCGTTGGGGTATACCGCCATCTCGGGGTATTTAGCTGCTGCCAACCGGTATTTACTTGTTTCCGTATTGTTTGTCCGCCCACAGCCGGTCAAAGAAAGCAAGCATGCCAGTGCGGCAATAGATGCAAAAACCTTTTTCATCTTGGATCCTTTCAGTCAGGCAATACTTCTATCTCACATGCGCCGAGTATGTTCATTGCCGCCTCTGCGTACTGCGGCCACCAGGAATCCACATTCTCCGTCATGGCAACGACATTGCCTTTGTCTGTCTCAATGCTGATAAAATCCCAGGCGGAATGATCATCATAAGTGCCCTGCCACGCGGTGAAGCCGTTTGCCAGTGTGATCTCATGCTCCTCAAGCCCCGTGCCGCAGACGCCAAAGCTATCCCAAAAGTGGAGCTTGATGCGTCCGTCCTCACCTGTCGGTCGGAAGCTGACTCCCCAGCTCATACAGCCGCCTTCATATTCGTCTATGCTGTACTCCCAGCCGGAGACATAAGGAATGGAGATAAATGCCCCGTCGTGCAGACAACTGACGGTCAACGGCTCATCCTGTTCCAATGAGATAAGCTCAAAGCCTGCGTAGTAGACCTTTTCCTCATAATCGCCGGTTCCTCGAAAATCCATAATCGGTATTGCGATGCGGTATATACCGGCGGGCAGTTCACCATACAACCAACTCCAGTCCACCGTCCATTCAACCGTGTTGTTTGATGGGATGCCCCATGCAACTAATGTCCATATCAAATCGTTTTCCATAGGCAGCAGCTCGACCGCCGACCATTCTCCGCCTTTATAAACCTCCAGAGAATACGAGCTCCCGTGTTGCAGATCACCCGCAGGCGCTCCGTCCTGCTGCGTACAGACAACAGTCAATCCTGCCTGGGCAATGCCCTTTGCTGTGAGCTTCACACCCCAAGGATCCTCATAGGCCTCTGTGGCGGGAGAACGTCCGATCCCAATAAATCCGGGTGTTATTTCTTCCGGCGTTCCTTTGTCCGGCAGCTCCTTATAATAGCTGTTTCCAAAGGCGTTGAGGGCCTCGCTTGGCTCGTATTTCGCCTTATAGCAAACACCGTCGTAATACATGTAATCGCCGTATGCGCCGATGCTGTGGGTCGTACCGTCTGCCATGGTGAGCGTAACCTCTACAAGCTGCCCGGCCGACTCCTGCCCGGTGTCGTCCCGCTCATAGAGGGTAACGTCGCATAATATCTCCGCCAGCTCGGAAATTCCGGCGTCATCCGCGATAGTGATCGTACTGTTCGGCGGCATGAGATATATATCCGCAGAGGCAATATTCTCCGCTTTCAGGTCGGCAAAAGGCTTCGTTTCGCCGACACCGCAGCCTGAGAGCAGTGTAAACAGCAATGCGCAAAGAAGAAGCGACGGTATAACAGGTCGATGTTTCATCGGAAACCCCTCCGCATCCGTGAAGTTAAGTGTTTATTTGACGCGGTAACAAAGAGTTTTGTTCCGGTTCAGAGTTACACGGGGCGGCGCTGTAAACGGAGCCTCCTGTTGCTTTGCGCAAAACTCCTGACACCACCCAGTCGCAGACGTTATAGTCCCAATCCATGCCGCAGACCTTCATGTTTACACCTCCGATCTTCTGAAAACGGGCACAATAAGAACGATGACATCAATACTCACCGTATAAGTATCTGCGTTCTTATATATCAGTTTCTGTGGTATCGGAGCAGCCGGTCATCCGGGTCGACTGCGTTATGTATGTTCAGGCCGAGCTGATCCACAGGGAGGGTTTTACTTGCGCGGAGCTTAGCTCCTGTGGTTTTTGTACCAGGGCCTGCCGTATTTCATATACTCATCCGTTATGCAGTCCTGATGGTGCCTGAGCTCATCGGTCTGGGGTCCGTAAACACCGGCGAAGAAGATGAACCCGCCGCCCGGAGCATAAGTGTCGATACACTTGCGGACTTCTTCCCTGATCAGGTCATCGGGAGCTCCTACCAAACCCGCAGGGCCCTGAGAATCCCAGCAGCCGATAAGTACTAATCTGCCCTTATATTTCTTCTTAATGCCCACAAGGTCGTTGGATACCTGAGCGGGGTTCCACATCTTTACGCCGAAATCAAGCCAGTCGTCGATAAAGGCTTCACAATGGCCGCAGCAGTGCATATCAACAGGGATGCCTGCTTCCATGGCGATTTGTCCCAAGCGGGCGTGATAGGGCTTAACAAGCTCCCGATATAAATTGACGCTGATAAAGGGGTGCTGCGCTGTGGCGATATCATCACCCATGAACAGGATGTCCGGCTTATAATACTTCATAGCACGACGGACAACCACGTCATAGAAGTCGGCCAAATACTCATACAAAGCCATTACTTCCTCCGGCTCCTCGATCATCGTGCACAGGCCGTTGGTGAAGCCCATAAAGTTCATGAGCATCTGGAAATATCCGTTGTTCGTGCCCAGAGCCACAGCCGTGGTGGAACGGTCTATATTCGCCAGATCGGCTTTGGCCATGCGCTCAAAATCCAGATCATCGATGTTGGGGACCTTTATGACGTCTCTCCACTTTCTTATATCATCCAGTATGAACTTGTTCGGAGTGGGCAGGCTGGCGCCGCCGGCGCTCTCTGTGGGCGTATATTCAACACCGAACATATCCTTGCCCTTTTCGCGGGTATTCTCGGAAAGCCTGGGCATAACCGTGGCCACAGGGGCCTTATACGGGGCGTTAGGATTGCCGAAGGTGCTGTAGCGGGGCAGCCATTCCGGCTCTTCACCTTTGAGAATCAGCATAAGGTTTTCTTTTTCTGTCATGTGTATTACTCTCCTTATAAATATCGAATAATCTGCGACTCTGAAAATATTAAACACGAATGCGGTTTTGCTTGATGCCTGTTGAATGGAGTGCGATTAATGAATAATTAAATAGAAAATCAACGAAGAGATAACTCTGTTTCCGTCACTGTATCGTCCTTCTGTTTCTACATACTACATCATTATACAAAATTATACAATAGCGATTACCTTGCTATGTTCAGCTGCCGGCAGATAGGACGGACAGCACTATAGAATCAAATGTGATTTACGAAACGATTAAACAAGGCTTAAGCAATGCAGAAATCACGGAAGCTTTTCAAATTGCTTGGTCACTCGGATATCAGGTTAACGGCAAATATTTATTCGCACCTTGATGCCAGCCGAAAAAGACATATGTCTCACACTGCAGCAAGCAGGGAGCTTGTACGGCAAGTTCCAACAGCTACCCGGGTTCGAGCTGTATCTTTAGGGACTCCGTCCCTAAAACCCTGAGT
>JAAYBW010000117.1 GCA_012729975.1 Clostridiales bacterium | reverse complement strand
TGCCGGCGCTGCCTTTGGTTTTTGCTTCACTTTTCCGCACGCAGCTTAATTATCCTGTCCCTGAGCACGGCGGCATACTCAAACTCAAGCAGCTTTGAAGCGCGCAGCATTTCTTTTTCAAGCTTTGCTATAGCTTCTTCGCGCTCCCTGACGGTCATTTTAACACCGTCTCCCCTGCGCATTTCGGAACTCTCGTCTTTTGATATTTCGATAAGGTCGCGCACGCTTTTTATGATCGTCTTCGGCACTATACCATGCTCCTCATTGAAAACGATCTGCTTTGCTCTTCTCCGCTCGGTCTCTCCGATAGCCGCCGACATAGATGGGGTCACCGAATCGGCGTACATGATTATTTTCCCCTCGGCATTCCTGGCAGCTCTGCCTATTGTCTGAATAAGCGCCGTGGCGCTTCGCAGGAAACCCTCCTTGTCCGCGTCCAGTATTGCTACAAGCGACACTTCCGGCAGATCGAGGCCCTCCCTTAAAAGATTTATGCCGACGAGCGCATCAAACTCGCCCAGGCGCAGGTCACGAATGATCTCCATTCGCTCCATACTGTTAATGTCATGGTGCATATAGCGAACCCTGATTCCGGAATTCCGCAGATAGTCTGTCAGATCCTCCGCCATCTTTTTAGTCAGCGTAGTCACAAGCGTCCTCTCGTTTTTCGCGGCTCGAGCGTTTATTTCACCGATCAGATCGTCTATTTGTCCTTCGCTGGGTCTTACTTCCACAAGCGGGTCAACAAGGCCGGTGGGACGAATTATCTGCTCCACTATCTGACCGCTGCGCGATCTTTCATATTCCGCGGGGGTAGCCGATACATATACGAACTGCCTGACTCTGCTGTTAAACTCATCGAAGGTCAGAGGTCTGTTGTCAAACGCGCTGGGCAGGCGAAAGCCGTATTCCACTAAGTTTTCCTTGCGCGCGCGGTCTCCGCGATACATTGCTCTTACCTGCGGTAAAGATACGTGTGATTCATCGACGAATAAAATAAAATCTTCGGGAAAATAGTCAAGAAGAGTCATCGGAGCGCTGCCCGGCGCTCTTCCGCTTATTATGCGCGAGTAGTTTTCTATTCCGGAACAGTATCCCAGCTCGCGCATCATCTCAAGATCATACATTGTGCGCTGGCGCAGCCTTTGCGCCTCGAGCAGCTTTTCGTTTTTCTCCAGCCAGGCGACTCTATCGTCGAGCTCGGCCTGTATTTCCCGTATCGCCTTCTCCATTTTTCCCCTTGTGGTCACATAGTGAGAGGCCGGATATATTGCAACATGCGAAATACGCCGCATAGGCTCTCCGGTGACAACTCTAATCTCCTGGATCCTTTCAACCTCGTCGCCGAAAAACTCAATTCGTACGGCACTGTCTGCAGAGTATGAGGGATATATCTCCACCGTGTCACCGCGAACTCTGAAAGTGTTTCTGCTGAATGCAAGGTCATTTCGTTCATAACGTATCTCCACGAGCTTTTTAAGCACTTCGTCCCGGCTTCGCTGCTGACCCTCGCGCAGCGAGATCACCATGCTCGAATAATCGATAGGGTCACCCAGGCCGTATATGCAGGAGACAGACGAAACAACGATAACATCCCTTCGTTCGAAAAGCGCGGATGTTGCGCTGTGGCGCAGGCGCTCGATCTCGTCATTGATGCTTGAGTCTTTTTCAATATAAGTGTCCGTATGCGGTATATAAGCTTCCGGCTGGTAATAGTCGTAATAGGAAACGAAATACTCTACGGCGTTATCCGGAAAGAACTCTTTAAATTCGCTGCACAGCTGAGCCGCGAGTATTTTATTATGCGCAAGAACCAGCGTAGGGCGCTGCACCCGCTCTATAACTTTTGCCATGGTATATGTTTTTCCGGACCCGGTAACGCCCAGCAGCGTCTGTTCGGATAATCCCGCTTCCAGACCGCGTGCCAGCGCTTCAATAGCCTGAGGCTGGTCGCCGGAAGGCGTATAATCGCTGACTACTTTAAATACACTCACGGGAACACCCCCTGTCAAATCAAATGCCGGAACAGCCGAGTATTATTATGTAAACTATTATTGTGTTATGTCAACTGTCGTTGTCCGTCGTATAGGCGTCTGCCACCGACACGAAATCATCATCCGCCACGACAATATGATCAAGAAGGCTTATACCCACCGACGAAAGAGAGCTTTGAAGCTGCTCGGTAGCCTGAATATCGCATTGTGACGGCAGCGGCGCTCCGCTGGTATGGTTGTGCGCAAGGATTACGGATGTCGCGTTATCCCGTATTGCGGCTTCAACTACCTTGCGCGTGCTGATATTTGCGTAATTAAGCTCACCTTCGGAGATTTTACGGCAGTTTATCAGCCTGCATTTATTATCAAGAGTCATCAGGTACACTACCTCGGTGCGTTCGCCCGAAAAATACGGGAGGATGAACCGACCGGCAATTTTACTGCTTGTAAGCTTAGGATGTTTTTTTGCCTCCGAGAGGGAAAGGGCTCCCCGTCTGGCAATCTGCGGCACAAGCGCGATTAAAGCAGCCGCACCGGCACCTATACCCTCAACCTTGATGAGTTCTTCGACCGGTGCGTTCAAAACGGCATGCAGGCTGCCGAAGGTATCCATAAGCCGATGCGCGATAATATTAACGTCGCGGCGCGGTATAGCGAAACACAAAAGCAGTTCAAGCGCGGTATGGTCGTCAAAGCCCTCCAGCCCGCCTCCGAGAAAACGCTGCCTTAGCCGTTCTCTGTGACCTTCGTGAAGGTTTCTTTCCGTATCAGCCATTGTCCGCTCCGAATTCCGCGAGGTAAGATTCCATTCTCGCGGCTTGCTCCGCGCCGAGCCTGCCGCTATCGGAAAGATATGAAATAATCTCCCGCACCGTAACGATCGGGTACACTTTGATTCCCAACGTTTTTTGAAGCTCGTCCAGAGCGCTCAGCACCCCGCTGCCCCGCTCCATGCGATCCACCGACACATACAGCGCGGTGACATCGACCTTCGCGAAAATCCGCATCAGCGCGAGTGTCTCCCGCACGGCCGTACCTGCCGTAACGACATCCTCGATTATCGCGACCCGCATGCCGTCGCAGAGCTGCTGACCGACGATCGCGCCTCCCTCACCATGGTCTTTTATCTCCTTGCGGTTAAAGGAATACGGGATATCCCTGCCGTATTTTCTCCAAAGGGAAATCGAGGTTGAAACAGCCAAAGGTATACCCTTATAGGCGGGACCGAAGAGCACGTCGAAGTTCTCTTTTGACTCCTGTATACAATCGGCATAAAAATCGCCCAGCGAGGAAACCTGAGCGCCTGTCCTGTAGCTGCCCGTGTTAATGAAATAAGGGGTCCTGCGTCCGCTCTTTGTTATGAAATCACCGAATGTCAAAACACCGGACGCGGTCATGAAGTCTATAAAGCTCTCTTTATATCCCATCCGGAAACCTCTTTTCGCAGACGGCAGCAGGCTTTTTAGGCCCGCTGCCGTGTTAATTCGATCCTTTATATCAGCTGTTTACGGCGCGCGAGATTTATTGTGCCCTCCTGCATATCCGCAAGCCAATCGAGCGCTTTACCTATTCCGTAGGCCACACAGGTTTCCGCATCGTCGGCAAGACGGGTCTTAATACCGGTTCGGGACTCAATGAGCTTGTCGAAACCCCACAGCAAACTCCCTCCGCCCGTCAGCGTTATCCCGTTTTGCGATATGTCCGCCACCAGCTCGGGAGGCGTGTTCTCCAGGACACCGTGCACGGAATCGAGGACTCGTTCGCATACTTCCTCAAAGGCCAGACGGCACTCGTCCGAACTTATCGTGAACATTCTGGGGAGGCCGGTCAAAAGACATCTTCCCTTTACCTCGGCGCTTATTTCCTCCGGCCGGGTGAATACGCAGCCGATATTGATTTTCAGGTCCTCGGCCGTGCGCTCCCCGATGAGTATGTTGTGCTTTTTCTTTATAAAACGTATAAGCGCCTGATCAAACTCATCACCCGCGATCTTAATCGACTCCGACTGCACTACACCCGAAAGCGATATGACCGCGATATTTGTCGTTCCTCCGCCGATATCGATCACCATATGCCCCGTAGCCTCGGTTATGTCTATGCCCGCGCCGATAGCTGCTGCGACCGGCTCTTCTATCAGATATACCTTTCTCGCGCCGGCCTGCATTCCGGCGTCTATTACCGCTCGTTCTTCAACCTCGGATATGCCGCTCGGTATGCAGATAAGCAGGCGCGGCTTAAAAAGGCTGAACGAGGTGATCTTTCTGATCAGCTCCTTTAGCATCCGCTCTGTCATCTCATAATCAGAAATGACGCCTTCCTTCAAAGGTCTTATAGCTACGATATTACCCGGCGTTCTGCCCAGCATCTGCTGCGCTTCCTCCCCTACCTTCAGCAGACGGCCCGTGTTCTTGTCCACTGCCACTACAGACGGCTCACGCAGTACTATTCCCTTGCCCTTCACATATACGATCACCGACGCGGTGCCGAGGTCAATTCCGATATCCTTTCCGAAAAGCATGAAAACCCTCCGAGTTTCATAATTTGAGCGGCTATTTAACGGCACAGAACCGCACACAACACATCCGCTGCGCCTGCCCTGCGCAGTACTTTGGCGCACTCGGACAAAGTTGCGCCGGTTGTTATTATATCGTCAATCAGCAGTATTCGCTTGCCTGAAACCGGCTCCGGGTCCTTTACGGCAAAAGCGCCCTTAATATTGTTACGGCGGCTCGCATAACCCTTCATCGATGACTGGGGCGCTGCTTCAACGGTCTTATCGAGCAGGCGCTGTACCGTGCCGCCCGTATGACGCGCAACGGCTTCGGCCAGCAGCCCGGACTGAGAGTAGCCTCTTTTCCTCAGCCGCTTCCTGCTGAGGGGGACCCAGGTTATAACGTCATACCTGCCGGCAAGGTTCTCTCTTACGCAGTCCGCGATAAGTTTTCCGAAGCAGTCGGCATAGGAGGACTTTGCGCCGAACTTAAACCGCAGCATCGCTTTTCTTGCATCATGCCTGTAATACAAGGGCGCGACACAAACGGTGAAACCGTCTCCGGAGCGTTCGCAGTTTTTCCCGGTGTAAGGAAGTGATTTTGCACAGCCGCGGCAAACTGACGATTCTCCTTCATTGAGAAATCTCCTGCAGAAAACGCATCGCGCGGGAAAGAGCAGATCGGACAATACGGTAATTATACCCATCAGTTCACCTTGTCAATACATCGTGATTCCGATCAGGACATAAGTCTTGTTTTCAGTCCGCTGTATCTCCTTTGAGGCTTATCGTTTTTTACCATCGCTTCAACCATCTCCCGATCTCCGACGATTATCAGAAGATCCTTTGCCCTGGTTACCGCGGTGTAGAGTATTGCCCTGCTTATTAGAGAGCGAGCGCTTTTTACCAGCGACAAAATGACCGCTCTGTATTCACTGCCCTGCGATTTATGTATCGTCATCGCGTAAGCCGGCTCAATATCCGCAAGCATATCAAAGCTGTATACTACCTGCCGGTCATCAAACTCCACAGTCATCGTCTGATTTTCCGTTGAAATCTCGCTTATGTGCCCGACATCGCCGTTGAACACTCCCATACCGGATTCGCCGCTCTGTTTTCGCCAAATTATATCATAGTTGTTTCTCGTTTGCATCACTCTGTCACCGCAGCGGAAAACAAATTCGCCGAATAATTTCTCGCTTTTCCCTTCCGCGGGCGGATTAAGCACTTCCTGCAGGCGTTTATTTAAACTCACGGTACCTGTGGCGTAATGTCTGGTCGGTGAAAGGACCTGTATCTGCGCCGGCTCGATAGCCATTTTTTCAGGCAGACGCTGCGCACATAACTCGGCTATCGTGTCCGCGGCCTTTTCTCCGTCACGGCGCGAAAGGAAGAAAAAATCTCCCTTGTTTTCGGTCAGATCCGGTAATTCGCCGCGGTTTATAAGGTGCGCGTTTTTAACTATACTGCTTTCCTCGGCCTGACGAAACACCTCGGTAAGACGCACGGTCGCAACGGCGCCGCTTCTTATAACATCGGAAAAAAGATTGCCCGGTCCCACTGAGGGCAGCTGATCGGCATCTCCCACCATAACCAGCCTGCAGTCGGGCTTCATCGCGTCAAGCAGGGCCGCCATCAGCGTTATGTCAACCATTGACGCCTCATCCAGTATTATGACGTCGTTAAACAGCGGGTCGGAGGAGTCGCGCTTGAAAACCGGCTCTCCGCTTTGCCCGTCAAAACCTGTCTCAAGCAGTCTGTGAATTGTGGATGCGTCGCGCCCCGCAAGCTCCGACATGCGTTTTGCGGCCCGTCCGGTGGGTGCTGTCAGTGCGGCTGAAAGTCCCATCCGGTCAAACATTCGCAGTATGGTTCGCACGGTGGTCGTCTTGCCCGTACCCGGACCGCCCGTGAGCGCCATAATACCGAAATTCGCCGCCGATGAAACCGCGAGACGCTGCGCGTCGGCGAGCTTTATGCCCAACTCACTTTCTGCTTCGTCAATTATCGGCACTATATCGCAGCTGAGCGGCACAACCCGCGACATGGCCTTGATCCGGGAAGCCACAAAGTTCTCCGCGTTGTACAGCCTTGCCAGATAGCAGGCCTGCCTGCCTGCGATATCCTCGCAGATGACCGAACCCGCTTTTATCAGTTCGTCAATTGCCGTTTCGACCGGATCACCGCAGACATGTATAAGCTGATTTACCGCGTCTTTGAGCAGTTCCCTCGGGATAAAGGTGTGTCCGTTTCCCGCGTTGTGCGTCAGCTCAAATACAACCGCGGCCTGAAGTCTTTCGGGCGAATCGGCATCAAAATCCATTGAAATGGCCAGCTTGTCCGCCTCCGCGAAATCGGCTCCGATAAACTCGTCGGTTAATATATAAGGGTTGTCCATAAGCGCCGCCCGCGCGTCGTCCCCGTAAATCTTATATAAACGCAGGGCATAATACAGCTTGACGTTATTTTCCGCGAAAAACTCCATGAGTCTTCGCAGGGAAGACTGCCTTCTGAATGAGGCGCCGATCTCCCTCGCGCGTTTCATGTTAATACCTTTAATTTCGGCCAGACGCTCCGGCTCTTCTTCGATCACGTTTAAAGAATCCGGTCCGAAGCGCTCAACAATCTGTCTTGCGGTTGCGGGCCCTATGCCTTTTATCGCTCCCGACGAGAGGTATTCGGTAATCTCCGTTACACTCTTCGGCATAAGGCGCTCCGCGGTCTGCACCTTAAACTGGTCTCCGTGGAAAGGATGCTTCGCCCACGAACCCGTCAGCGCAAGACGTTCTCCGGATACTGCGAAGGGCAGGCAGCCAACGACGGTGGATATTCCGCCGTCTTCTGTTCTCAGCCTGAGAACGGTATAACCGTTTTCTTCGTTTTGGTATATTACCGATTCAACGCTTCCGGAAAGCTCCTGTCCTTCGTTGTTCATCCGAATTCTCCGTTCTCTTCAGAAAGGTAAGTCCTGCGGAATCTCTTGACAGCATCTGCGCTGTCTTCTCCGTCTCTTCCCCCATGCCCTCATCGATTATTACAACGTCCATATGTATGCGCCCGCTGTCCCGCAGATACATAAGGCCCCTTACGGTATTTTCCAGTTCCGTTGCCTCACCCGAGACATGCAAAACCGCCTCGAGTCTTTCGCCCTTACCCGGACGCACCGGTGTGACCAGCTTTTCGTAAGCCAGCATTATGCCGAACAAAGCAGCGCAGATTATCGCAGCTGTCGTTACCACCTGAAAGATAAACATCGCAAACCGCTCCTTTTGGTTCATTATATGCCTTGCAGGAAACGGTGTTACGCTGTATTCCTCTAATATTCCGTTTGTTATTTCATATCCAGTGCCGCTTTCAGGTACTGCCCCGTGTAACTTTGCTCAACGTCCGAAACCTGTTCCGGCGTTCCGCAGCAGATGATCTGTCCGCCTCTGTCTCCCCCTTCCGGACCGAGGTCTATGATCCAGTCTGCGGTTTTAATGACATCAAGATTATGCTCGATTACTATTACGGTATTCCCGGCGTCCACAAGCCGGTTGAGCACCTTCAACAGCTTTTGTACGTCGGCGCTGTGCAGTCCCGTCGTCGGCTCGTCGAGCACATACATCGTCGAACCGGTTGAGCGCTTGGACAGTTCCGTGGCCAGCTTGACACGCTGAGCCTCGCCTCCCGAAAGGGTAGTGGAAGGCTGGCCGAGTTTTATATAATCAAGTCCGACATCCCAGAGCGCCTCAATCTTGGCTTTTATTTTCGGATAGCTTCCGAAAAATTCAAGCGCTTCATCAACCGTCATATCAAGCACTTCGTAGATATTTTTCCCTTTATACCGCACTTCCAGAGTTTCGCGGTTATATCGTCTTCCTTTGCATACCTCGCAGGGAACATAAATATCGGGGAGAAAATGCATTTCGATTTTAATCAGTCCGTCGCCGCTGCAGGCCTCGCACCGTCCCCCGCGAACATTAAACGAGAAACGACCTGATCCGTAGCCCCTGGCGCGTGCGTCCTGCGTTTGAGCGAAAAGTTCTCTGATATCGTTAAAAACTCCTGTATATGTCGCCGGGTTTGACCGAGGGGTCCTTCCGATGGGATCCTGATCTATCGCAATGATCTTGTCGAGATACTCAAGTCCCTTTATAGCCCCGTACTTACCGGGCTTTATCTTAACACGATTGAGTTCGGCCGCCAGCGCTCTGTATATAATCATATTCACGAGCGATGATTTTCCGCTCCCGGAAACACCCGTCACGCAGTTGAACACACCCAGCGGAATCTGTATATCAAGGTTCTTCAGGTTGTTTTCGGCCGCGTCCAGCACCTGAAGATACTTGCCGCTTCCGCTCCTTCGTGTCTGAGGAACAGATATGCTTTCTTTACCGCTCAGATACCGCCCCGTAATGCTGCTTTCGCATTTCATCAGGGCTTCCGGCGTGCCGCAGAAGACAATTTCTCCGCCGTGGATTCCGGCGCCGGGTCCGACATCCACCACATAGTCTGCCTCAAGGATGGTTTCTTCATCATGTTCCACCACAATAAGCGTATTTCCTATATCGCGCAGACGCTTGAGTGTGGTCAGAAGCTTTCGGTTGTCCCGCTGGTGAAGCCCGATGCTCGGTTCGTCCAGGATGTACAGCACTCCCATCAAAGAAGAACCGATCTGCGTTGCAAGTCTTATCCTTTGGCTTTCGCCGCCGGACAGGCTTCCCGCCTGCCTCGAGAGGGTAAGATACTCAAGCCCCACGCTTCTTAAAAAGCCGAGTCTTTCTTTTATCTCCTTGAGTATTCTGTCGGCAATAATCGCCTCTTTCCCGGTAAGAGTCAGAGCATCCAGAAAACTCAGAGCCTCGACGACGGCTTTTTCCGTGAAATCCGCAATGTTTATTCCTCCCACGGTAACTGCCAGCACATCATCCTTCAGCTTTCTCCCCTTACATTTCGGGCACGGATGCTCAGACATATATTGCTCTATCTCGTCGTGCATCGCCTGGCTCTGCGTCTCGCGATATCTGCGTTCGAGGTTGTTCACAATGCCCTCAAAAGGCTGATAGAGATTTCCGGTACCCTGCTCCCGCTCATAGTGCAGCGTTAGCTTTTGGCCTTTGGTTCCGTATAGAATGGCATCGAGCGCTTCCTTGGGAATATCTTTTATAGGGGTTGTCAATCTGAAGCGGTAGAGCTTCGCCAGCGCTTCAAAATACATGCGCGATATGCTGTCGTTTTTCACATTGCCCCAGTTGGACGCGCAAATTGCTCCTTCCATTATGGAAAGAGCGGGATTCGGTATGATTAAGTCTGTATCTACCGAAAGCTGAACGCCCAGCCCCGCGCATTCCGGACAGGCTCCGTACGGACTGTTAAAGGAGAACATACGGGGTGTCATCTCCTCTAACGATATGCCGCAGTCTTCGCAGGCGTAGTTCTGCGAAAACAGGATATCGCGATCCTCACCGACTATGTTTATTACGACAGTCCCACCGGCGAGAGCGGAAGCGGTTTCTATCGAATCGGTGAGCCGCTGCGACATCTCTTCTTTGACGACAAGGCGGTCCACGACAATGTCAATGGTATGCTTCTGGTTTTTATTAAGCTTAATCTGTTCGGCGAGATCATAAACGGACCCGTCGACCCGCACCCGCACATAGCCGCTTTTTCTGGCATCATCGAATACCTTCGCATATTCCCCTTTCCTCGCGCGTACTACCGGCGCGAGGATCTGTATGCGCGTACCCTGCTCAAGCTCCATTACATGGTCGGTTATCTGGTCTATTGTTTGCTGCTTGATCTCTTTGCCGCAGCCGGGGCAGTGCGGCACACCGATGCGGGCCCACAGCAAACGCAGGTAGTCGTATATTTCCGTCACCGTGCCCACCGTGGAGCGGGGGTTTTTCGATGTGGTTTTCTGGTCTATCGATATGGCCGGCGAGAGCCCCTCGATGTAGTCAACATCAGGCTTTTCCATCTGTCCCAGAAACTGCCGCGCATAGGAGGAAAGAGATTCGACATAGCGCCTTTGTCCCTCGGCGTATATCGTGTCAAAAGCCAATGAAGACTTGCCGCTGCCGGACAGGCCCGTTAGCACCACAAACTTGTCCCGCGGTATCTTTACGTCAACGTTCTTCAGATTGTTTTCCCTTGCGCCTTTAACGAAAATATAGTCACGCATTAATTAACCCTCGTTTAATCATATCTATAAGCGTCGGCTGTAAATAACCTGACCGGATGACGTTCCTGACATTTTTATTATATCCGTTTATGCGGGCAGTGGGCCAATTTGTCAAGTCCGGCCTTGAGGTCATTTTAAACATCATGCCCGCGCAATGCCTTCCGGCAGAGGCTGCTTATTATCATCGTCAGCCTTGGCTGCAGTTATACGCTCCGGCTCCCCGCCTGCCTGTACCGCATCGCCGCGCGCGGCGTTTGCCAGCATGAGCTTTATTCTGTTTTCCTGATTGATCCTCGTTGCTCCGGGGTCATAATCTATCGCCACTATGTTTGAGTCCGGATAATCGTCCTTCAGCCTTCGTATCATGCCCTTTCCCACTATGTGATTGGGAAGACAGCCGAACGGCTGAGTGCAGACTATATTCTTTGTGCCTTCGCTGATCAGTTCCAGCATTTCACCCGTGAGCAGCCAGCCTTCTCCCATCTTGTTGCCCGCGCCCAAATAAGATGCCGCAAGCTCTCTGATATGCGAAAAAGGCCGGGGCGCGCGAAACTTCGGGTATTCTTCCACCGCCGCTATCATCGCTTTCTGGCACTTTTCCACATACCGCTCAAATGCCCGGACGACAATTGCTTTTAGTTTACTGCCGCCGTAGAGATCGATATCAATGTCCCGGTTGTATATTTTGAAAATCACAAAATCCGTCAGGCCGGGTACGACAGGTTCGGCGCCCTCCGAGAGTAAAAACTCCTCCAGACCGTTGTTGCCCAGCGGCGAATACTTCACGTATATTTCTCCGACGACACCGACTCGCGGCTTCTTTTTACCGCTGAGCTCTATTTTAGCGAAATCCCGGACTATTTTAACGCAGTTAGCAGACATGGATTTGTAGCTTAAGCCTTCACCCGAACCAAAGCCCGAAACGAGTCTTTCCTCCCAGGCTTTCACAAGCATATCCGTCTCACCGGGATTTACTTCATACGGTCTGCACTGGTTAGCCAACAGCATTATAAGGTCTCCGTACATAATACTGTAGCAAAACTGCCTTATAAGTTTAAGCGACATGGAAAAACCGGGATTGCGCTCGAGGCCCGAAAGATTGATCGAAACCACGGGCACCTGGGACAGCCCTGCCTTTTCAAGCGCTTTTCTGAGCAGATATATGTAGTTGGAGGCCCGGCATCCTCCGCCTGTCTGTGTTATAAAAAGCCCGACTCTGTCTTTGTCGTACCTGCCGCTGTTTATTGCCTCGATAAGCTGTCCGATAACCAGAAGAGCCGGATAGCAGGTATCGTTGTGCACATACTTAAGGCCGGTATCCACAATACCCCTGTGATTCGTCTGCAGGGTCTCGCACTTATATCCCGAAAGCTGAAGACAGCGCGCAAACATCCCGAAGTGTATCGGCAGCATCTGCGGTATAAGAAGCGTGTAGTCCCTTTTCATCTCCTTGGTAAAAAGGAGACGCCCTGTCCTGTCATAAACAAGCTTTGCCATTACTTCCTCTTCCTTGCCTCAACGGCCGCTATAAGGCTTCTGAGCCTTATCTTAACAGCGCCGAGGTTCGATATGTCGTCAATTTTAATAGGCGTATAGAGCTTCCCCGCGCTCTCGAGGATAGTGCGCATTTCGTCCGAGGTTATCGCGTCGGTACCGCAGCCGAACGAGATCAGCTGCAGCAGCTCCATATCAGGCTGCGTCACGACATAACGGGCCGCGTCGTACATTCGCGCCTGGAAGGTCCATTGGTTAAGCACCGTCCGGCTTTCTCTTGCTACATTGCCCGATACGGCATCTTCGGTTATTAATACAAGGTCCAGCGAACCGATAAGATCGTCTATTCCGTGATTTATCTCCGGATCCGCGTGATACGGTCTGCCTGCCACCACAAGTATCGTTTTGTTGTTTTCTCTCGCCCACTCTATGTATTGTCGGCCTGTGCGCTCCATTTCCTCCCTGAATCGCCGGTATGCAGCATACGCTCTCCCCACCGCAGCTGTGGTTTCTCTGGGCGGCACATCGAATTGTTCGGCCATATACGCCGAAAAACGTTTCCTGAAATCCGCGGGCCTGTGCAGTCCTGCATAGGGCATCAGGTAGCGTACGCCGGTCAGAGACGGCATGTTGGCGGCAAGAAGTTCGGGATAATACGCGACAACCGGACAGTTATAATGGTTATCGCCCTTTTTTTCGTTAAAATTGTAAGACATGCACGGATAAAATATCGCATCGGCACCCATATCCGCAAGAGCCTGAACATGTCCGTGCATGAGCTTAGCCGGATAACATACCGTATCCGAGGGTATCGTGCTTTGACCGAGCTTGTATGTATCCCGCGATGTCTGCGGCGGAAGTATGACCTCGAAGTTCAGCGCCGTGAACAGCTCATACCAAAACGGCAGGTTTTCATACATATTCAGTCCGAGAGGAATGCCTATCGTACCGCGCGAACCGTTCCCTCCGCCCTTGCCCTGCATTGACATCAGCTTATCGTACTTATATCTGAACATATTGGGAATGCTTCGCTTTTCCCCGCCCAAAGGACGGCTGCAGCGGTTTCCGGATATAAACCGCCGCCCTCCGTCAAAGGTATTTACCGTCAGACTGCAGCGGTTCGTACATCCCGAGCAGACGGCGGGTTTCACCGCATGCGTAAAGCTCTCAAGCTCTGCGGCGCCTAACGTCCCGCTTTCTCCCTCAGGCTTTCTGTCGGCGGCATAAAGCGCCGCTCCGTAAGCGCCCATCAGCCCCGCTATTACCGGTCTTGTCACATTTCTTCCGAGCTCCAGCTCAAACGCGCGCAGAACCGCGTCGTTTAAGAAAGTTCCGCCCTGCACGACGATGTTTTTCCCGAGCTCGTCCGCCGAAGCGGCCCTAATAACCTTATAAAGCGCGTTTTTGATAATAGAAACGGAAAGTCCGGCGGAGATGTCGGAAACGCTTGCCCCCTCCTTCTGCGCCTGTTTGACCGATGAATTCATGAAAACGGTGCAGCGTGAACCAAGGTTGACCGGATTTGCGTTAAGCAGTCCCAGCGCTGCAAACTCTGCTATGTCATAACCCAGAGCCAGGGCAAAGGTTTCTATAAAGCTCCCGCAGCCCGACGAACAGGCTTCATTGAGCATTATGCTGTCTATAGCGTTGTTTCTTATTTTAAAGCATTTCATATCCTGTCCGCCGATGTCGATTATAAAATCCACGTCGGGATCGAAATGCTTTGCGGCCTGATAATGGGCAACGGTCTCAACCAGACCCAGATCTATACCGAAAGCGTTTTTTATAAGCTCTTCACCGTAGCCGGTCACCGCGCTTGCGCGTATATTAATCCTGCCGCCGCAAATCTCGCGAAGCTTTTTCAGCTGCTGATGCACTACCGTAACCGGGTTGCCTTTGTTTGAAACATAGTATGAATACAGTATCCCGCCGTCCTCAGTCGCCAGTATAAGTTTAGTTGTCGTGCTTCCGGCATCTATTCCGAGAAAAGCGTCTCCGCTATATGTATTTATGTCAACCATTCGGGGGGTCGCGAGCGCGTGTCTTTCTTTAAAGAGCTCATACTCTTGCTCATTTGTAAAAAGCGGATCAAGTGCGTCGGTTACGGCCGACACAGACGTGCTGTTGTCCAAATGACTCAGCAGCTCATCAAATTTTGTTTTCGAATAGTCGGCCGCGCATAATGCCGCGCCTATTGCGGCGAAGCATTCGGCGTTTTCGGGAAATATCGCGTTTTCCTCGTCCAGTCCGAGCGTCTGTATAAAACGTTCGCGCAGTCCTTTAAGGAAAAACAGCGGGCCTCCGAGAAATACTATCTTTCCTTTGAGCTCTCTGCCCTGCGTAAGGCCGGCTATCGTCTGGTCCACTACCGCCTGATATATCGATGCGGCCACATCTTCCCTGCGTCCTCCCTGATTGAGTATCGGCTGTATGTCCGACTTCGCGAAAACTCCGCATCTGGAAGCTATAGGATATATGCGCTCGCTTTGAAAGGACAATTTGTCGAGTGCCGCTGCGTCTACTCCGAGCAGTGTTGCCATCTGATCTATAAAAGCACCCGTGCCTCCCGCGCATGAACCGTTCATTCTTTCTTCAAGGCTTGTTCCGAAAAATATTATCTTTGCGTCCTCACCGCCGAGCTCTATTGCTGCGTCCGCATGGCTTATATATTCCGATACGGCGGCGGCGGTAGCGAATACCTCCTGAACGAACGGTATGCCCGTCGCTTTGGAAACACCGAGACCTGCCGAGCCGGTAATTACGGCATGCACGTTTTTGCCCTCGAGCATACCGGCTGCGGCGCGCAGCTGCTCGGCGGCCTTTTCACGCACTTTTGAATAGTGTCTTTCATATGACTTGTAGATCAGCCGTTTATCCCGATCCAATACTGCGACCTTTACCGTTGTCGATCCTATGTCTATGCCTATCTTATAGCTCATTACGATTTCCCTTGTAAATTAAAGATTCGCCGACTATTTATTATACATCCTGTAAGCATTGATTTCAATAAAACGGTCTTTTTAATTTATGTTTACATGGCTGATAATGAACCCGGGTCCTTTTAATGATTATATACATACATTTGTTCTCTTTGCAATATGATAAGCGTGTTTCTCTGAAATATAAAAAAGAGGACAGTTAAACTGTCCTCTTCGTAAAGTCGGCGCCGACCGATTTTTCCGGGCCGTTACCAGCCAAGTATTTTAGGCACCGCTGAGCTTAACTGCCGTGTTCGGAATGGGAACGGGTGGACCCTCAGCGTTATAGGCACCGACTGTATAC
>JAAYBW010000116.1 GCA_012729975.1 Clostridiales bacterium | reverse complement strand
GGTGGATAAGGCTGATGATCGCCGTTTGAATCGAAGCGGAGTTCCCGCTTTTTCTCTGCAGCTTCCCAAGCCATTTCGAAAGAGCTATATTCTTCGCGGCGAGCTTCGAAATAAGCATCTTATCCAGACGATATATACGAATATCCTTTTGCGGCTCCGGACTCATCACATTGGAGAAGTAATAATTGTATTGCCGGTTGATAGGTATAAGTTCCTGCAGAACCTTTTGCTCCGCTATAAGATATCGTTTCTGTACAAAGACAGTTAAGACGGCTATGGAAAGCGATATGAGCATATAAACAGGGCTTAAGCTCACCATAATTCCCGCGGCCGTTCCCAATGTCAGCAGAGAAGATACGAATGAAATAGTACTCCCGAGCAGCATATCCAGCGCGTCAAAATTATTGATGGCAAAGATGGCTCGTTCCTTCAAATCCAGATATTTGGGATCCTCCAAATGCCTGTAGTCAACAGACATAACCTTTTCGGAGAAGGCAAGCTCAACTTCGCGTTTGAGGAGCCGGCCTGACAGGTCTTGTTTTTTCTTTAAGTAATTTAACAGTATCTGTAGAGTTAACTTCGCAGCGATAATTAATAATATCAGAGAAATGAACCATTTGACTTCTCTTTGCGCCGAAAAGCCATCCAACAAAAGCTTGGGGATGTAGATGCCGAGAACCGAAACGGCGGTTCCGGTCAACGCGCTGAAGAAAACCAGAAACACATAGCTCGGGCGCAGTCTCATAATCAGCCTGAAAAAGTGCATAAAAACCTTTTGCTTCTTCATACGGCTACCTCCGTCGATTCCCGATAGTATTTTGCCTGTGCTTCAAACATTTCGCGGTACAGTCCGCCCGATGCCATGAGCGAATCATGTGTACCGGTTTCCTTAATGTTTCCTCCGTCCAGCAGTACGATCCGGTCGCAGAAGCGTGTGCTGGCGATTCTGTGCGATATGAAGATCGCGGTCTTGCCCTGCATTATTTCGTTCATCTCTTTGTATATCTTTTCCTCCGAAAGCGCGTCCAGGGCAGCGGTCGGCTCGTCCATGATCATCATCTGCGTGCCATGTTTATACAGAGCCCTCGCGATCATGAACTTCTGATTTTCTCCGCCGGACAGCACGATCCCGTCCTCATCCAGGATTTTTAAAAGTGATGTTTCAATTCCCTTGGGGAAGCTGCTGATCTTTTCCCAGAGGCCGACTTGCCTCAGGCAGGCCTCTACTCTCGCCCTGTCGTAAGTCTCGGATGCCGAGACATTTTCAGCCACGCTGAACGCCAAAGGCTGAACCTCCTGAGAGACCATCGCCACCAGGCCCCGGAGATCGTCCAGTTTCATATCCAGGTAATCCACGCCGTTTATGAGGATTTTTCCCTCTGTAGGCCGGTACATACCGGTCAGGAGTTTGACAAGCGTTGTTTTCCCGCCGCCGTTTACACCCACAAGCGCCAGCTTCTCGGAAGGTTCAATGGTTAAATTGAGATTTTTCAGAACATAGCGCTCCGTATTCGGATATTTAAATGAGACATCCGCGAACTCGATTTTAACCGGCGCGTCAGCGGAAAAAGGCCGGTCGGAGTTTTCGGTAATCAGGTTTGTATCAATAAATTCATACATATCGTCAACATAGAGCAGCTGATCGCGGATAAAGCCGATATCGACCGCTGCTTCTCTCATCTTTGCGGTGAGTAATGTGACCGAGACCATATACATTGTAAAATTCGCTACGGAAAGTCCGTTTAGCAAACCAAACGTCAATACGGCGTACATTACGAGCTCCGCGGCGGCCGATACCAATGCCGGGAGATGGTTCCAGGCAAACTCTCTGTTCACGATTACAGTGTATACTTCTTTATAATTATCGATCTCTTTGCGAAACACTTCAAGAAAACGCGCTTTTAAGTCGAAGAGCCGGATGTCTTTGCCGAATTCGAAATTCGCACTGCTCTCACAGAGCCTTGAAACACGTCTGTCAGCCTGATTGAGTTCCGGTTTTTTCGCATGTTTGAATCGCGACGTCTTTTTCATGGCAAGAACGCTTGTGAATACCGATATGAGCATCACCGCGACGATGACAGGATTAAAAAATGAGATTATGACGGACAGCGTCATAATTGAAACTATCTTGCCGGCAATCGAAAACAGCTTGTGATAGATCCCCTCAAGCCCGACATTGTTGCTGCTGACCGCCTCAAATACCGATTCCTTTTCGTTGAAAAAGCTAGGGTTTTCGTAGTATGCATAATCCATTGTGAGGATTTTACCGCAAATAGCCCTCAAATACTCCATGCGAAGAAAGGCGAATTTCCCCCAGCTTCTCATATCCGACTGCGTTGCCGTTATTTTCAGAGCGGCAGAAATAAGGATATACGCAAAAATCGTGATTATTACATGCCGGGCAGAACCGTCGGCTTTTGTCAGCTGTACTACAATGAGCCGGAGCGCGAAAACCGCGAGAACCGGCTCAAAGCCCGAGGAAAATGCGTTTACCGCAAAATAGGCGAAGAGTGACGGTTCATTCCCCCGGACATTTCGGATCATCTTACGAATGCTGCTCATTCTCACCGGAGGCTTTGCTCCTTTCGGCTATTTCCGCGATAGAAGCGGCTAAGTTTTCAAACTCGGCAGCATTTACGCTGTAGTATACTTTTCTGCCGTCGATCTCAAACCGGATAAGCTGTTCTTCCATAAGCTGACCGACGTGATGTGAAGCTGTTGCGGCAGTGATACCGAGAGCTTCGGACAGCTCCTTGAGATACATCGGCCTTTGCGAGATAAGACGGACTATTTTCAGCTTATTTGCGTCCGCAAGCGCCTTTAACCTTCGGAGCAGCTGCTCCTCCTGCCTGGCTCCGAGGTCCTTCATCTCATTGAGCCTTACAAAGTCGAGACCGAGCGCAATATAGCAAATGCTGTTGTCGATGGAGGGCACAACCAAAGTCAGTTGATTGAGACATACAATGCCCAGAAAGACGTTTACATTCTTATATGCCATACTTCCGAACATATCAATTGTATGAGATAGTATATTCTCCGCTTCCTCGGACTGATTTCCGCTGTACTCATCTGCAGTTGACTCGTATTTTTCCCTTATGAGCTCATACCGAGATATGAGAACCTCTTCCACTTTCTTCATAAGTTCACTCATGCGGGGAAAATCGGCCTCCGCGCTTTGAAACAGCTCCATAATCTGAAGCTTATCGGCATCCGTCCAGTTTGTCTTTGTGAGCGCGGCAAACAGATTCCCGACGTTGGGATCGCTTGAATAATCCAAATCACTTTCTTCTGTTCCCGTTTCCACGGCGGCAAGCAGGGCATGCCTGAAAAGCGCCGCTTTATATTCCTCGCAGCTGAGCATTTCAACACGGTCAAGATTTGACGCTAGTATGGCCGTGCATCCGTAACCCTTACTTGTAAAGTACTTTTCAACGTCTTTGTATTCGGCCACCAGCTTTCTTGTGTTCGTATAGACGGCCTTTAAATAAACTGCGGTCTGACCCAGTCTTTCGCCTATTTCCGCCCTGCTCATCCGGTATGCCGCCGGATCATCTATAAAGCTCAGCGGATAAGCGGGATCATCATCAAAGCCCAGCGTAAGCAGCGATATCGTTTCATACAGCCAATGCGGCTCTCTCTTAAGATTAATGTTCACCGTCATCAAACCTCCCTTATGTTAGAAGAATATCTAACATAAGGGAGGTTGTCAATAGTATATTAGAAATTCATCTAATATATATCAATCTCGATTCGGTCTAACGATGCCGGCGAGCCCTCGGATATGTCTCCCAATCCTTCGCAGACCCTGACATCTGATCTGCTCTGTACACTGAGAAAATCGCTCCATGGATATATTCCCACGGAGCGATAAAGATCCTGTTTTACGATATTGACATTCCGCCTATATCGTAAGACCAAGTTCCCATCTGTGACCATGATGCGGTACAATCAAAAAATTCATATGCGCCAAGCCCGCTCCACCACTTCTGCGCATTGAATTTTACAACACGAAGTCCGTTATATGTTTCTTCAACATCTTTACTGTCGGTAATTCTGAAAAGAAGCCCGTTTTCCCAAAGAGCTTCGCCCTTTTTAATATATCCTTCCTCAACAAGTTCTTCGTATGATAGCTGCAAACAAACCTTGTTTTTTGCATTTGCAAAGATATAAGCGACAGCTGATTTTTCTCCTTCTGTTAATCCGCTCGGAGCTTTGCTCAAGTCAACGCTTATGTATTCAATATGTGAGTAATCCGGTTTTCTTTTCGAACCGTCACTTACTTCCCACAAATCATTTAAAACCTTTAGGTATAAGCCGCTTAAATCATATAATGTTCCGCCGGGATTTTTATCGGTTCCTCCTGAATATCCTTTGATACATTTACAAAATGAAGTAATATCAACGATATTGCCTTGCTTTAAAGGCGCATTATCGAAATCCCCCTCGTAATAAGCATCTATCGGCATACCGTCTTGTAAGTCCTTTAATTGCGCGTTTTTCCCGTCTATTATGATCGGAATATCTTTTGCATCGAGAAAATATACTTCATCCTTTTCTGTACCGGCGAGAATGAGTTTATCTCCCTCAGCGCCATCCGGAGTATCAGCTCCGTCAATTATACGCAGTGTTATTGATGCCGCATCAACGGGCAGCCCTATGTCGAAGTAGAACTCCATCTCATAATGCGTGTTTCTCACGGTGTCAAAGCTGCCGCTCACGGTATAGTGGGCGCTGTATGGCGCCAGAGGCAGCACATCATTTTCAAGTTCGTCGGAATGGATTATATAGCTCTCGCTCCTGTCCCAGTTCTCCACCAACACAGTGTAATCCACGGGATCATAGCTGAACGCAAGAATAACCTTGTTTAGCTCAGCTCCGAAGAATCCGCCGATGCCATTGCCGTCGTCATATAGGTAATGGGTACCCCTGCTTTCATCGCCCGGCTCCTGCAATCTAAACTCCGTTTTGCCCTCGCTGTATTCCGCTGTCCATGTTCCGTCGGCGTCGGTAAGAATGATTACTCTCTTTGCCGCGTATAGCGGACTTCCCACAGCGTTTGCGCTTGCATCGCCGCTGATTGCGCTGACCGTCATATCCGGCGGATGGGGCGCAGGATCAGGGTCAGGAGCGTTGAAATCCAGTAATGTTCCAATGTATCCCCAGTCTATTTCATCATCCGAAATATACGCGATCGCTCCGGAGTCATCATACGGAAAGTTGACAAAGAGCAGTCCGTCGCACAGTTCAAAGTGCGTGAGACCGGCAGTTTTTCCGTCCACGACCTCAGCATAATCTACATACAGCTGACGCTTCGTGTCCTCTGTGTAATTGCCTATGTAAACTTGCCGTACGTTCAAAGAGGAGATATATTCCGTCAGTGCCGCCGCGTCATATCCGTATACGCTCCTGTAGCCATAAACCTCGCCCGGCCAGTTGTTTACGGTTACCCGTGCTAACGTCAGATCCGAAGGAGCTCTATCGAAAATAATCGTCCGCACATCGGCAGGCACATCGGCCAGCGCCACGGCCCCGAATGTCAGGATCAGCGCGAGCACAGAAAACCCGACAAGGAGGCCGCCGGAAAGTCGCTTGCGAGGTTTGAGCACATTGCGAAGCCTATAGCGCAAAGTCCCGGCGGCAGCGGACAGGCAAGTGGTGTAGCCCCGCCCGTTCCCGACGCTGTCTAGCAATAGGTCAGCGTATTTTTTACGTGTATCTTCATCCGCTTTTTCCAGAACGGCCTCGTCGCAGCTCAGCTCAAGGTCATCCGCAACTTTTCGACGAGCTGCCCAAGCCAATGGGTTGAACCAACACATCGCCGCGCAAAAGCTGAGAAAGAGCTTTGTGCGCGTATCACAGCGCACTATATGGCGCAGCTCATGGCGAAAAATCAACTCAAGCTCACTGTCCGTATAGATGCGTTTCGGCAGTATCAGACGCATGGTGCGCTCAAAGCAGCCTATTGTAAGCGGAGTATACACCGACGCGGAAACAAGAACCGGTATTTCCGCCCTGATACCGTGACGCCGCGCTTCATTGCGCCACCACGCGAGAGCTTCCGCATTCTCGAAAACCACTGTATCCCGGATCAGAATCCGACGAAAACGCAGGTGAGACGCAATTTGCCAAAGCATGACGGCAGTAAAACCGCATGCCCAAGTAATAATGAATGCAGAAAGATAGCGACGCGGCAGCGTGACAACAAGCAGCGGCTTCATCTCATGCCCTATCAGCCATATGAAAAAGTACAGCAGCGTCGGCACTAGCCAGAGCGCGGCACAGGCACGGGCGCTGATTATCCTTCTGAGCAGCGGCAGCAGGAGAAGCAGCAGCGCGTAATAAACGCTGATATGAACAAACAGCAGGCAGAGGCGCGCCGCCATATCGACCGGTACGCTGACACCGACGAAAATGAGCATCATCAAAAGTACTGTAAGCAGCGCCACGGGAAGCATAAGCGGCTCGATAAGGCAGGTTCTGCGCCCGGGCTTCAGCCTTGAATATTCAAGTTTTCCCTCTTCGCGACTGCGGGAATAGAATGCGACAGTCGCCGCACAGCCGACAAGAACACCGATAAGAACCTGATAGATGTTCATAACTTGCCCTCATCCAAAAGACGGCGCAGCTCCGCCACCTCTTCACGGCTAAGACCGCTGCCGCAAAGAGCGGAGGCCAGAATGTGAATGTCACCTCCACAGAGCTTATTCAAAAAGCGATTGCTTTGAGAAGCCAAATAATCCCGTCGAGAAATAACGGGGGTATATAAATTGCTTCTTCCCTGCTTTGAGATCACAAGAGCGCCCCGCTCAACAAGGCGCGACAGCAGGGTCAATATTGTCGTGGGAGCAAGGCGGCGGTGCTTATCCTCTAAAATTCGCTCGATGTCGGCTCTTGAAACAGGCGGCGTGCAGTCCCACACGGCTTGCATGACCTCAATCTCCGCATCCGGAAGTCTGTATATCGTCTTCTCCACAATAAACCACCTCTACGGTTGTAGTATAACTTTATTCTACAGTTGTAGATATCAGATGTCAAGCGGTTGCATAGTTGTTTAACTGTCAGGTTTCCCCGGCATCGGTGCTTTCCGCCTATTAAAGCGGCGGATAGCCCGATACCGGGAAATCTTTATGTATGTTCCTGCCACTACACGTTTAGTGCCGGTATTTCAATAATTTCCCTATTATGTCTATATCTTGCATGTGAATTATAAAAATGATATAAAATTTATGATAATAGACTTTCGATAATTTCCGCACCCGGATCCTACTCTGCCCGCATATGTACAAAGCGAAGTTTAATGAAGCCAAGCCAATGCAACCGGAAGGGAGATCGTTATGACCGTTAGCCGTAAATGGGATTATCTTATAATTCCGCTAATCGCGATCCTGGTTTTTTCCTTGTTCGGCAGCTGCGCTGACCCGAAGACGAAAGAGAATTCTGCCGCTTCACCGTCCGTGGCCGAGTCGGCGCCGGTCGATGAAAACACCGGGGATACGGGCGACGCCGCATTTTCGGACGAGTCGCCGGAGCCGCTTGACCTGCCGACGCCGGGAAGTGTCAGCTTCGGAAAGGATGACAGCCTGAGCGCCGCGGGCGAGTATCTAAACGACGGAACGGACCTGACGCTGCGGGTGACGGACAGCGGCGGGCTGACATGGACGCTGACCATACCGGCATTTGCGCTCAAGGAGCCGGAGCGGATTGTCATGGTCCCCCTTAAGGATCTGAGCGGCGATATTCCGGGAAGCATCGCAGGCGGCGTGCAGTTGCTGCCGGACGGCCTGCGGTTTTATAAGCCCCGCGGTTCTGACTGTCTCCGGAGACGCGCTTAAGGGCACGACTGTGCTCCTGAGCGGGAATTCTGACGGCTCCGAAATGGATTTCGCGGTTCCCGGTGAAGAGGAGGCAAGCGCATACTTATTTCATTTCAGCACGGCCATAGCCGACAATGTAGAGGACTCCCAAATAGGAGACATGCGCACGGCTGCCGAAGCGCAGTATAAAAAGCTCCGGGATGAAGCGAATGAGGTCCTGAAAAAGGATATCCCGGCGCCTGTTCCGCCATCAATGCCGATCGTTTGCGTCCCGGAAAGCGAGGCTGAGGCAAACAGCGCAAAATTCGCGGAATTTATAAATGCGTTTAACAACCCGGAGGGCGATCTTGTCCGCCGTATGCTGGCAGCGCAGCAGCAGCTCCAGCTGCTCGGAAATGACGCGGATTATTTAACGGAACAGGCCTTAATAAGCAGGATGGTACAAAAGGCCGATCTTCTGATTAAAGATTACGGGAATGATCCGGAGAAGCTGCCCGCCATCGGCTGGGTTGCCCTTCAGGCAGCTACGGACAGCCAGCTTCTCGGCTTGCCGGACGAGGCCTCGGAGCGGCTTATCGAGGAGGTTGCCGCGCTTTACGAGCAAGCGATAGAGACACTTTTCAAGAAGCTTACCGAAGAACACGAATATCGAGTGACGAAATCGATCCTCGAGGCGGCACACGCCGTTGCTCTGCTTTCCGACAAGACGGCGCTGACCTTCGACGGGGTATGTAAGCACCTGGAAAAGGCGCTGCATTTTGACTTGACGGTCAGCTATACGCTCAAGATAGAACAGGTGACATATGTTATCGAGGCCGAGAGCACGATTTCTTTCAACGCCGCAAACCCGGACGTGCATACGTTAAGGGGTACAGGCGACGGCAGCCTTGTCTCCTACAGGGACGAGGATGATCCGAGGATTACGGTACAGGCGCCCGACTTTAAGGTGCAGGCGACGGCCGGTGATTTCAAGCCCTATGTGGGAACCGCTACGATTTCGCTGGACCGCTTTTTCCCCGGGATGGAGAGTTTTTACGGAGATGGGCAGCTCATTCTCACCGGCGGTGTGGCCGAGATGAACACATGGGCCGTTTTCTATGATTATGTAGGCTTTGATGATGTGCTCGAGAGTACCGTCTACTCATTCCCTGTCAGTCTGAGCAACGGCAAGGTCGACGCCGTTGACGAGACAGTCAAAGCCGAGACGGATGACGGGGGGATAGGCATCCTTGATTTGAAGCTTACGCACTCGCCCCGGGGAAAATGAAGTGAGGGATCGGAGAAATCAATGATGACCTGCCGCGAAGCAGCGAGCCGCAAATAACCTCTAAAGTGCTGATATTGCCCTGTTTACAGGCTCTCCGGGCATGTAATAAGAACGCTGATGTCGATACTCACCGTATCAATATCAGCGTTCTTATTTGGTATAGGTTGATTATATTAATATGATGAAAGGCTCGCCGGGAAATCGTTTGCCAGGGTTTATGGTTCGCTGGAGCAGCTATATATCGGTTATTTCGTGTGAGTGCAAAGCACCAAGTGTTACACCCTTCCTGCGCAGTACCTCGCTCGCATAGCTATTAAATTCCGGCTCCGCCCGTTCGACCTTATATGTAAACACGCTCTCATCCCCGGTTCTGTCCATGACGATCCTGATGCTGCCCAGCG
>JAAYBW010000115.1 GCA_012729975.1 Clostridiales bacterium | reverse complement strand
GGTGAAACCGGAGGCGGCAAATCAACTATCGTTAATCTTGTCTGCCGGTTCTACGAGCCCAAGGAGGGCAGGATACTCATCGGCGGAAAGGACATTCGCGAGCGAAGCCAGCTCTGGCTTCAGTCCTCCCTCGGCTATGTTCTGCAAACCCCTCACCTCTTTTCCGGCTCCATTCGCGAGAACATCCGTTACGGCAAGCTGGATGCAACCGACGAAGAGGTAGAGGCAGCGGCGAAGCTCGTAGGTGCCCATGACTTTATAACAAAGCTCGAAAACGGTTACGATACCGACGCGGGCGAGGGCGGCAATCTTATGTCAACCGGTCAAAAGCAGCTGATCAGCTTTGCCAGAGCCATTATCGCAAACCCGGCCATTTTTGTCCTCGATGAGGCAACTAGCTCTATTGATACCGAGGCGGAGATGAAAATACAAACCGCCGTAGAAACTCTGTTACATAACCGCACCAGCTTTATAATAGCGCATCGGCTTTCCACGGTCCGAAACGCAGACAGAATTCTGGTTATAGACGCGGGAGAGGTCGTTGAAGAGGGTACGCACAAGGAGCTTATGTCTAAAAAGGGACGCTATTTCGACCTTTACATGGGTCAGTTCCGCTCGGAGCAGCTGGAAAAATCTATGAACATACTCAGCGGAGCGGAAGCCTGATTATTAAGTCCAATGTGACAATTATCCTCACCGTATGTTTATACAGCTATTATTTTAAAAGAACGTACAGGAGTTTTCCCCTGCACGTTCAACTATCATCGGTAAGATTTAACTACACACTCAGAGCGGATTCCCGGCCTCGTTTAAAAGCCTCCTGATTTAGCGAAACCGTCTTTGCCGGTACATTTTCGGCAATAATGGCGTTCCAATCCACGCCGTTAAGTTCCAGAGTTCCGGCCAGTGCACCCAACAGGCAGATATTCTGAACCTTGATATTTCCCAGCTCTTCCGCAATACGGCTCGCCGGAATCACGATCACCGAGTCTGCCGTCTCTTTTAAGAGCTCGACCGCGTTGTGAGGATACTCCTGAGCGCCGATGAGAACCGGCATTGAGTATATCTCACGATCATCCATTACTATGGTTCCGCCTTTTTTCAAATACGGAAGAGCCCGAAGCGCTTCTACCTTCTCAAAAGCCACTATAAGGTCTGCCTCCCCCTGCGAGATATTGGGCGCGTAGACCTTCTCCCCGTACCGAAGCTGTGTATTCACCGTACCGCCGCGCTGACTCATACCGTGAATTTCGCTCATCTTTACATCATAACCCAGCTTAACCAGCGCCGCTGAAAGGATTTTCGTTGTCAGTATCGTGCCCTGACCGCCTACGCCTGTCAGAAGTATATTGGTCATCACGCTTTAACCTCCCACCGTTTTAATCGCGCCGAAGCGGCACATCTGCAAGCACAGACCGCAGCCCGTACAGTTTGCGGCATCGGCTATATAAGCTTTTTTACCCTCGAACGCCAGCGAAGGGCAGGCTGTCTTTGTACACGCTTTGCATCCGCGGCAGAGCTCACGATCAATCTCACAGTGGCGGCCCGCTCTTAAGCGAATCTCTTCCTTGAGTAGCGCGCAGGGTCTTCTGCTGATTATCACAAAAGTACCCTGAGTGGAAACCGCGGCTTCTATCGCTGCGTTCATGGCCTGCTGATCTATCGGATCTACGATCCTGACTCTATCCTTATCCAATCCGGCAGACATTACCATGCCCTCGAGAGGTATAACCGGCACCTCCCTGCCCATCAGGTCGCGCTCAACTCCCGAATTGACCTGATGCCCGGTCATTGCCGTAATGCTGTTATCCAATATAACCAAACACACGTCAGCCATCTGATGCACCGCATCCACCAGACTGTTAAAACCGCTGTGATAAAAAGTCGAGTCGCCCAGTATTCCGATTACCTTTCTCTTGTCTCCCTGGCGCTTGAGCGCGATTGACAGGCCTATCGGAATCGAAAATCCGCTGCCCATGCAAATGCACGCTTCAAATCCGAAAAACGGAGCCGATACACCGAGTGAATAGCAGCCGATATCGCCTATCGCCACTATTGAATCCTTATGCTTTTGCATCGCGAAGTAAAAGCCTCTGTGCGGGCAGCCCGCACAGAGCACTGGCGGCCTGGCCGGAGCCTGTGCCGGCTGAGGATATATTTCGGGCGGCTCACCCAATCCGAACGCGGCGCGTATCCGCTGCGCGTCAAGCTCGCCCTGGGGTCCGAGCCTGTTCTTTCCGCTGCATTCAATTCCCAAAGCCTTTATTGCGTTTTCGAGATAGGGCTCGCCTTCTTCAATTATGTAAACTGTTTTTACTTTCGAGCAGAAAGCTTTTATAAGCTTGTCGGGAAGCGGATGCGTAACGGCAAGCTTCAGATACGAAGCACTGTCTCCGAAAGCCTCTCTTGCGTGCATATAACAGATTCCGGAGCAAATTATGCCTATGTCGCCTTCGTTATAAATCGTTTTATTCAGCGCGCAAGTCTCGGCGTAATCCTTCAGTGCTTCAAGGTTCTTTTCGACCTGCACATGACGCACTCGTGCGTTAGCCGGAAGCATCGCGTACTTCTCGGGATTTGATACATACGGCAGAGGTTTTATTTCATTTCTTTGCCCCGTCTGCACTACGCTCTTGCTATGGCATACCCGGGTAGTTACTCTGATCATCATAGGGAGATCAAACTTTTCGGAAAGCTCGAAGGCCGCTTTGGTGTACTCCAGGCATTCCTGAGAATCGGAAGGCTCCAGCATACCCAGACGCGCATGCAGCGCATACAATCTGTTGTCCTGTTCGTTTTGTGAACTGTAGCAGCCGGGGTCATCGGCGCTTACAATAACAAGGCCTCCGTTTACTCCGGTATAAGCCGCAGTAAATATGGGATCCGCCGCAACGTTCATACCCACATGCTTCATCGATACCATGGCTCGCACTCCGCCCAGCGAAGCGCCAAAGGCGATCTCGGTCGCGGTTTTCTCGTTATTTGACCATGAGCAGTATAGATCATCCTTGTATTGTGCCATATTTTCAAGTATTTCGGTGCTCGGCGTTCCCGGATAAGCCGAGGCAACGCATACTCCGGCTTCCCACGCACCGCGCGCGATAGCCTCGTCGCCGCTCATAAGAATTTTTTCCATCTTATCCTCCCATGTTACAGCATATGTGCTCTCATATTCAGGTTAAGTTGAACTTCGAAGACTTTTTTCATTGCTCAGGGGCAGATCACATAATAAAGAGAACATCGCCGGTTTCAACAGCTTTGCCCCTGACAGCCAAAATCTGCGTCACTATGCCGTCCGCTTCGGCGAGTATCTCGATTACCTTATTCATTGCCGCTATCGTCATCAGCAGATCGCCCTTTAAAACGTGATCCGCCAATTTAACATTAACCGATAACACCGTGCCGTGCAGAGGACTCGTCACCAGCTTAATACAGGCTCCGGGCTCAGCCGGTACAGGATCGGGTATTGAAGTTCCGGGAGCCGGTTCGGCGAATGATGTTGCGGGAGGTACAGGGACACGTGCATTGTAAGGGTCGGTGTATCCCTTATTAATTGAAAAAGGCGTTTGCGTTACCGCTTCTTCAACCTCGATAAAATATTTCTTCCCGTTCACTTTAACGTTATATGCTTTCATCTCGCTCATCTCCGGCAGCTGCCCGCTTTTCTGCTCTTAAACTGCTCTTTTAGACCCGCCGCGGCCCACGTTTCTCTGGACGTATCTGCCGGGGCTATGCTTTTTACCCGAAAATCACCGTCTTTGCGCATCATGCTTATTGACGCGACAATAGCTGCAGCAATCTCTCCTTCATACCCGTCCGGCGTTCCGCCATACGGCTCTTCCGCATCTGCGGTATCCGAGACCTTGTCCGCAATGCGTCTTTTTGTGTTTGCGTCACCGCGCGATAACTTCACGCATACTATTATAACGGTTAGCACAGCGATGAATATAACAATTCCGAGAATCATCATGATGTACGCGAAAGTCTCGATATCTCCGGCAGATATCGATCTGTTTAAAAATGCGATTCCGAACAATCCTCACACCTCCGAATCAGTTTAGGAAGTGTCAAAGTGGGATGTTGCCGTGCTTTTTATCCGGTAATGATTCCCTTTTGCCCGAAAGCACCTCAAGTCCCTTAATAATCTTAAGTCGACTTTCGCTGGGTATTATCACATCGTCGATATATCCCAAATTCGCGGCTCTGTACGGGCCCGCGAATTTGTTTCTGTACTCATTGATCTTTTGCTCACGCGCTTGCGCGGGGTCTGCCGCTGCGGCGATTTCCTTTTTAAATACTATATTTGCGGCTCCTTCCGCTCCCATAACGGCTATCTGCGCGGTTGGCCATGCAAAGCACAGGTCGGCGCCGAGCCCCTTGCAGCACATAGCGATATATGCTCCGCCGTAGGCTTTCCTGGTTACTATGCTTATCTTGGGCACGGTGGCCTCACTGTACGCGTAGAGCATCTTCGCGCCGTGGCGGATGATACCGCCGTATTCCTGTCCTGTGCCGGGCAGGAATCCCGGTACGTCCGCAAGCGTTAGCAGAGGAATATTAAAAGCGTCACAGCGCCTTATAAAGCGCGCCGCTTTGTCCGAAGCGTTTACGTCAATACAACCCGCCAGATACTTAGGCTGATTCGCTATAATGCCTATCGTCTGACCGGCCATTCTCGCCAGGCACGTAATCATGTTCGGCGCGTACAGCGGCTGAACCTCCAGAATAGTCCCGCAGTCAACGATCGATTTTATGACCGAATACATATCATAGGCCGTGTTCGGATTTTCCGGCACTATAGCGTCGAGTTCAAAAGGTATGCGCCCGGGATCGTCCGGCATGTCGTAAACAGGAGGCTTCTCCGCGTTGTTGCTCGGCAGGTATGAAAGAAGGTTTCTGATTTCGGCTATGCATGAAGCGTCATCTTTTGAAACAAAATGCGCTACTCCGCTCGTCTTATTATGAATGACCGCGCCTCCGAGAGCTTCCGAGGTGACAGATTCACCGGTTACTGACTTTATTACATCAGGCCCTGTTATGAACATATTTGAGGTTTTGTCGACCATAAAAATAAAGTCCGTTATTGCCGGCGAGTAAACCGCGCCGCCGGCACATGGCCCCATTATCGCGGATATCTGCGGCACGACTCCGGAATATATCGTATTTCTGTAAAATATTTTAGCAAAGCCCATCAGAGAGTTGACACCCTCCTGAATGCGCGCTCCGCCAGAATCCATAAGTCCGACTATCGGACAGCCGTTGCGTGCCGCGTAGTCCTGACACTTGACTATTTTTTCAGCGTGGTACTCACCGAGCGAACCGCCCTGCGCTGTAAAGTCCTGCGAATAGGCATACACCATTCTTCCCTCAACCCTGCCGAAGCCTGTCACAACGCCGTCACCGGCAATATCTTTTTTATCCATACCGAAGTCCGTACACCTATGCTTAACGAAAAGATCGAGCTCTGTGTACTCTCCTTCGTCAAACAGCAGAGCCAGCCGCTCCCGGGCTGTCAGTTTACCCTTGTTATGCTGTTCCAAAATGCCCTTATCGCCGCCGCCAAGCATTACCTGAGCACGGTTAATCTTCAGTTCGTCAATAGCGCCCATAATTTAAACTCCAGCTTTGTTCACCGCATATCCGCTGCGGTGAAAATAGGAATACTTAGGGCTGATTATATAATACCGGCCTTAGTTAGTAAAGTGTATATTTTTTCAGATACTTCCCGCTCAGGTCATCAGCGCGGACAGCAGCCGCTTTAACTGAGCCACCGACTCCTTTGTCACAAGCAGTCTTGACGTTCCGTTGAGCGTTACTGCCGCGTCCGAAACGTCATAGGGTGAAAAAGACAAGGTCACCTCTTTAAAGGTTTCGGCGGAACGTATGAACCGAAGCTCAAGCTCAGGCTCCGAGGATGATCCGACGTTTGTAGTTCCGGAGCTCTCCATCGAATCTATCATATTAATTACAGACTGAACGGATTGTATATCGGCCGGAGCTCCGTCAACGTTATAACTGACTGCCTGTCCGTCCTGGCCTTCGGAGCTCGCTTCATATACGAACTGCAGACTGTGTGTCTGCCCGTCCAATGCAAATAAAAGCTCCCGGACCGTACTCCAATCCATCAGGCACACGTCCGACGGAAGCATTGCTTCGATATCGGCTTCGACAAGAGTCCGGGCGTTTTTCGCGTCAATAACATAAACCATCTTTGACCCCGCAAGCCTTGCGTAGTATCCGTCCGGCCCCGAGGCTCCGATTTCAAGCGCGAACGAGCCGTCCGAGCCTTCCAGGTATAGAACCGAAGGCTCATCCAGTCCGTATGCGGCCAGTTCTTCCTCCGATGCATTCCAGTCCGCGCAGGATTCCCATTCAATCTTAGCGGCAAGATCCGTATATGCGCTCACCGCTTCTGTATCAAGCTCCGTAAAGCTGTCTTCTTCATGAACAAACCAGTTGTAGTACGGGCTGTATGACAATCCGGCGTTATCCTCGAAGTATTTAAGCTCGGTTGATCTATCACCTTTTCTTATCGTACAGGAAGTCACCTGTCCCAAAACCGGCAATTCCTCATATTTTAGCAGGCTCTCCTGCGCAAGATCAAATGCGTCATACAGTGACTCACTGACCAGGTATACCTGCGCGCCGTCCCCGACGCGCAGATAATACTCCTCGGTAAGTTTGTTTTGGTTGCCGAAACGCAGGATTTTCGAGCTTCCGTCTGCCATAATTACGGTTACCGTATTCGACGGATTCTCAAGACCGTACTGAGATAAATCTTCCGGCGCACCGAGCACGCGTGACGCCGATACGGATACCAGCTTATCGAGCATACTCCACACCTTCTGCTGATCTACGGGAAAGGTTTCGTCTTTTTCAAGCGTCCATTTTTCTCCGCCGGTAAGCGTACCTTCCCACTTCTCGCTTTGAAGCGATAACAAAGAAACCTCGTCCGGCGCAATTCCCAGTATAGTCAGTGCCGTTTCATCGCCGGGCGCTTCGTCTTCATCCGTAAGCTTTGTGATCAGCGCGTACGCCCCCGCGAGAACAACCAGAACCGCAAACAGAATTATAAGCTTTGCCCCGCGTTTCATTTACCTTCGTTTCCTCCTGACGAAAATAATGAGACCCGCAGCTAAAAACACCAGAGGTATAACAAATACGGCGATAATCGTAATAGAGACGGAAGCCCCGGTCTGCATACTCAGATAAGCTTCCGGAAGATCCTTGCTGTGTATGGATATTGATGACTCCCGCTCGCACATCCAGCCCAGGGTGTTAATAAACAAATCCAGATTCGCACCGGAAACGTAGCTGCTTGCCGTTTCATCAAGGAGCATTCCCGTCGTGAATATTACCGTCTTTCCCTCTTCCTCGCCGGAACTGTCCGTTATCGCGGCTCCCAGCAAAAACGGGCCGTAGATATCGCCTTCCTCATAATCATAGGTCGTCATTTCCTGACCGGCAATTTTTGAATAGGCTCCGTCGGAGGTTTTCAGCAGAGGAGTCACGGTTAAGCCGTCGCGCGGAGTATCAGATGCGATTATCCCCTGCGCTATCGGCATTACAACCTTATAACCCGCATCCTTCAGCGGCTGCGTTATCACGTGGCTGCTTATATCCGGAAGCAGATAATAGGTATATCCCCAAAGGTTATGATTGCCGTCTGAGTCTATTACGATTCCATCCTGTATAATACATCCGTAATATTCGGCAAGAGCTTCTATATTCGGTTTTTTCTCTGCCGTGAAATAAGTTAAAAGCAGCAGGTTGCCTCCGCCTGAAATGTACTCCGTTATTTTTTGAAGTTCATCGGCGGAAATATCTCCCGCCGGAGCATTTATAAACAGACAGTCGCAATCTTCGGGCACATACTCAAGGGAAAACAGATTGATTTCCTTAATATCTATGTTCTCTTTTTTTACTGCCGCTTCAAATGTGCCCGCCAGCGCGGACTCCCCATGCCCCGTTAGAAAATATAGCTTAGGCAGATTTTCGCTGATTACGTAGTCAATTGCTCCGGTAAGGCTGTTTTCACCGTTATACTTAGTGCTATCCGTCACTTGACCGGTAGTATAATAAGTTGAATAGTCATAGGTTGTCACATAAATGTCGGTATACGGCACATAACGGCTGCGCTCCCCGGATTCCACTATAAGGCTGTTATTGTATATCGTCTGATCCGTATAGCTGTCTGTAAAGGCAGGATACTCCACGGGATCTATCTTTTTAACCGTGAGCATATCCGAAAGATCCCTGTATCTGTCGAGCATATTCTCAAGTGTGGTATCCTCCTTCCTATCCTGCACGATCCAGTACACGGTTACTTCCGAGGCCAGCTCCGAGACAATCTGCCGCGTCTGCGGGGACAATTCAAACAGTCCGCTCTTTGTAGTGTCTATTTTTGTAAAGCTCACGGGCAATCTCCCCGCAAGAAGATTTATAATGACTGCAATAGCGATCACTACCGCTGAAATAACAAAACTGTAACCTCCGAGGCGGAGCGACTTTGCGGAGAATACCGCACGGCGTTTTCTTTTTTCCATCAGCTCCACCTCCTTTTCTCAAGCGACTGAATCGTAAGAAATACGAAGACTCCGCAAACAGTCACCAGATATACTAATGCTTCAATATCGAATATACCGCCGGTGAACGCTCTGAATCTGTCAAACACGGAGAGCTTTTCCATAACGGCGGGGAAAAGACTCCGGAACAGCTCAGGCTTTATTATATAAAGAACTACGTTCGCGCCTTCGAGTATCACGGCAGTTAAAAGAGCCGTAAAACTGCTTTTCGTCAGCCGCCATATGATTGCGCAAATGACCAGAACAGCAATAAAAATCGCCCAGAAGGAGGCTTTTGAGCTGTCGGAGACATAGGCTGCCAAACTAGGCATAAAGTAAATGACTATCATCGCGAGAAAGCCGATAACAGCCGAGATAAGGAAGTTTTCCGTTAATGAAGATATGAACATGCCGATCGACAAAAGCGCTGCTCCCAGCATGAAATATCCTGTCAGTGCCGCATATGCCGTAGCGAGGTTAACTTCTCCGAAGGCTGAGAGAATAGCGGGATACAGACACATAACAAGGCATGGAACCGCCAGCACGATCAGCAGGGCAAAAAACTTGCCCAGTACGATTCTGTTCAATCCTATCGGCAGAGAATACAGTAGCTGATCCGTCTTCCTGCGTCTTTCCTCGGCAACAACGCGCATAGTAAGAAGAGGCGTAAGGATAATGAAGAAAAAGGCCATACCCTGCAGTGTATACTCGTAATTGGCATATCCCCCGAACAGATTCCAGGCCATCATATAAATTCCCGCCACTATCAGCAGAACCATGGCAAATATCCAGCCCGTCATGCTGCTATAGTAAGCTTTAACCTCACGGATGAATATCGAGCCCATTTTCATCCCCCTTTTCGTGTGTGTTCTCCGGTCCAACGGGCACTGAATCGGCATCATCCGGGTCATGTCCGTCGGTCAGTTCGAGGAAAACGTCCTCCAGACTCGCCGTTACCTGATTGATGCTCAGTATCGGCAGCCTTTTTTCAGCGAAAGCGAAAAACAGCTTTTCCGCAGCCTCGTCAATATCGCCGGATGTTTGGACGGTTATTTGTATTTTCCCATTGCCGTCACGGCTTTCTTCGGTTTCTGCAACGAATCCCGCTCCTTGAAGGACTTCTGCAGCTTCCTCTCTGGAGGCCCGCGCGGTCAGCTTTAAAGAAGTCGAACCCGTTAAAAGCTTCTCTAGGTTCTCTGCAGTATCGCTGGCTACCAGCCTGCCTTCGGATATTATCATAATGTGCCCGCAGACAGCCTGAACCTCCGAAAGATTGTGACTGCTCAGTATCACCATATGATCTCTGCCAAGGCTGCGTATGAGCTCGCGTATCTCAATAATTTGTCTCGGATCTAGACCCACGGTAGGCTCGTCGAGTATTATAAGTTTCGGGTCGCCCAACAGCGCCTGTGCTATTCCGACACGCTGCCTGTATCCTTTTGACAAATTCTTAAGGAGTCTGTCCCGAACCTCCGTAATTCCCGTAACTTCACCGACAGTTCCTATCTGCTCATGCAGCTGCGCTCCCCTGAGCCCCTTTGCCATACCTACAAAGCGCAAATACTCCGAGGGAGTCATATCGTCGTACAGCGGCGGCTGTTCGGGCAGATATCCTATCTGCCGCTTAGCATCGCAGGCATCCTCATAAATATCATATCCGAATATTTTCACATTGCCTTCCGTCGCGGCTATGCAGCCTGTGATAATATTCATTGTTGTTGATTTACCGGCACCGTTCGGGCCGAGCAGACCGTACGATCCATAACCTTCCAGGCTGAAATTCAAGTCCCGAACCGCGATATGCGAACCGTAATGTTTAGTCAGGCCGGTGACCTCGATCATCAGAGCATTCCCCCTTTATATAAGCTGTATTATCCTCACGCGGGCTGACTTGATTCCCGCCGAGGCTGCGCCCGGTTTGAGCACGGAAAACATTATAGCTTATATCAAAGCATTTTTGTTAACAGGCGGTAAAAAAGTTGCAGGCATAAGTAAAGCCCGGGAATCGGAGTATCCCGGGCCTTTATCAGCATATCAGTTAAGTATCGGTCTTACGAACAAAGCTCTGTTATGACAAGAGCGAATATTTTACATGCATCAAGTAAATTGTCAATACACACACGCTCATTCGCGCCGTGCAGATTAGACACGAAGTCGGGGAACGTGGCTCCGAAGGCAACCCCGCCCTCTATGTCATGAACATATGTTCCGCCGCCCATGCTGTAGCACTCTCCCTTTTGTCCGCTAACCCGCTGATAACAGCGAAGAAGAGTCTGAACGAACTTACTGTCGCAGGGGGTCACATGGGCAGGTATCATCTTTCCGTCTGCGGCAAACCCCCTCTCGGCCAGTCTTGCCTCGGCAACACTGCTGCAGTTTTCTTTTGTGGCGCACACAGGTATACGTGCGTCGAAGCAGCCTTCGGCTCCGGCATCATCCAGCTTAAGCCGGGTCAGAGAAATCGTCATTTCGCCCGAAACATCATCGCTCATATCAATGCCCAGAGCCTTGCCGTTAAAGTCTCCGTGCGCAAACAGCTCACCGAGCGCGCATATCGCCGAGGAAGACGGACAATCCGCCAACGGCAGACCGGAAAGCAGGGCAAGCATTGCGGTTATTCCGTTTGTTCCGGTTTCCGGACGTGAGGCGTGCGCGGCGGTTCCCGAAACTTTCAGTTCGATCCCTTTTTCCGATTTTCTTACCTCCAGCGAAACCCCTAAAAGTTCGGCCGCTTCCTGAAGGCTTCCCGTATCTTCCGCCCCAAGCCCTTCCACAAGAGCAAAGGCTTCGGCAGGAACCACATTTATCCGATAGCCGCCTTCAAAGGCTGTCACTCGCGGCAAGACTTCCTTTTTATCCCATTTCGCTGTCAGTGATGCCGTGTACCTTCCCTTTTCCACATTACATACGGGAAACTCCGAATCCGGCGTGAATGTGTTGGGCGCGGATTTCTGCGTACTGAAATAATATGGCAAGTCTCCCGATCCCGATTCCTCATCGGTTCCCATTATCAGTCTTACCGAGTTTTTAAGAGGTATGCCTAGCTCCTTTACACAAAGCATGGCGTATAAAGCAGCTATCAGTGCTCCCTTGTTGTCGTCCGTCCCCCGTCCGTATAGACATCCTTCCTTTTCAACCGCTGTAAATGGGTCTGTGTCCCATCCTTTACCCGCGTCTACTACATCGAGATGAGCAAGTATATCCAGTTTCCTTTCGCCTTCACACAGATCTGCGGTTCCTACGGCTCCGCCGTATTCGGCGGTTTGAAAACCCAATGCCGCACATATTTCAAGCGCCTCGTCAAGCGCTCTTTTCGGTCCGCTACCGAATGGCATTCCTTCCTGCGGTTCGCCTCGAACGCTCTTTATTGCGACAAGTCGCGAAATTGCTTTAACAATGTCGCCGCGATGACTATCCACCCATGATCCGATTGCGCTGTACCGGTCTGTGCTCATACTCTTTCTCCGTCTCTTATCTGTTTAAAAAATCTTCCACGATGTCCGGCATATGTACCGACTCAAGCATGTATGTGTTCATTTGCATACACAGCTTTTCCGCAAGCTCGCGTTCAGGTGAAATGTCAGCCAAACGCGATATAACATTAAGTGCCTCGATGCCCCAGGTTTCTACGCTTGCGCCTTCCAGATATACAGTACTTTTAAACGTCCGATACTCCATTTTAACCGCATTTCCGCCCTTCCTGCATTAGTATTGATGTAAATGTATACTCTTTCACATCAGCGCGGAAATATGTTATCAAACTATACCCTTCGTTACAAGAACATCTGTGCGCCTCTTTTCGACTGAATTCGACGCATAATTTTGATTGATATTTTACAAATAACGTTTTTTCTCAATTATAGCTCAGAGGATCTTACTACGCCGCGTCAGGATAAGCTGGACAGCCGAAGGTCTCGGAACCGACATAATTCATCCCGCACGGTAAAAACCGCGTGAGTCTTTTTACCTGTCCCCTTTTCCGCTATCACGGCAGTCTGATTTCCTCAAGACAAAGCAGTTTTTCTTTCAAAGGCAATCCCGCCGAAAAGCCCCCCGGCCGTCCGCCGGCGCTGATGAGCCTGTGGCACGGAGTCACGATGAGCTGCTTATTTTTGCCCGCCGCGCTCCCCACAGCCCTGGCGGCACCCGGACAGCCTATCAATGCGGCGAGCTCACCGTAAGTTAATGTGCTGCCCCAAGGTATCTGCCTGAGTGCGTGCCAAACCCGCTGTTGAAATTCTGTCCCCTCCTCAAAGAGCGGCAGATCAAAGCTCCGGCGTTCTTTACGGAAGTATTCTTTAAGCTGCCGCGCCGCGCGCCTTGTCATCTCCGACTCCGTGAACGCAGGGTTACTGCCGCGGTCCGCAATATATATACCGCATATTTTATCTTCGCGGCCGCTTATTTCAAAAATGGTTTCGCCCCAGGCGACTCGCGAGTTATAGTGCTGCATTTTCACTGTACGGATCCGCCTATTGTATCGGGCACAGCGGCAGTTCTTTTAATTTGCTTTTTCATTGAAAGCACTAAAAGAAGCATACCAACGATGATGCACAATACCACTGTCTCCAAGACCCAGCCCTTCCATCCGAAAAGATCGGTTCTGTGCACATATATTCCTTTTATTCTGCCGATTCCTATATCCGCCAGCAGCAGGTGATATAAGAACTCAAGGATGAACAGCGCTGCCAGAGGAACCTTTGTTCGCACATATCCGAACAATGTTCCGAAGTACAGCGCGAGCGCCAGTATGTACACGACCACCGACATAACCGCTTTCCATGTGCTCATATCGCTTATGGCCTTTGTCATAAAAAAAGCGCAGCCTATCGCAAAGGGAATTACCGTCATCCACAAGGCCTTTTTGCCGGCCAAAAGAATCAGGATAATAAAAAGCGCTGCGGATATCCACGGCAGTATTACCTGTGTCCATACCGTTGCCGTATCGGTTCCCTTCCAGAACCCCCATCTGTAAACCAGGATGCCAATCGCCGACAATGCGAAAAAAATCATCGCTGCTGATGCTCCGAACCCGCTCGGTTCCAGAGACCAAAACACCCTTTCGGGCTTCCCGGATTTCCCGCTGACCATGATTGCTCCCCCTTTCACGCAAAAACTTAAGGCGGCGAGTATATCGCCGCCTTGAATATAGAACAATTATCGGACTATTTCAATAACCAATAATCTGTTTTATCCGTTTTCGGCTCTTGAAAGTATCATTTGAGCCGCTATGCTGACCGCGATTTCAGCCGGGGTCTCCGCTTTAATCGCAAGGCCGATCGGCATATGCACCCGGTTAAATTCATTTTCCGAATAGCCGTGTTCAGCAGCGAGTCTTTGCTTTATAGTCGCTATCTTCCCGCTGCTGCCTATACAGCCGATATAATACGCGTCCGTGCGTAAGGTTTGCGCCAGCACGTCAAAATCCGACTGATGTCCTCTTGTCATAATCACGACACAGTCTGAGCGGCCGATCGCAACCTTCTCCCGAATGTTCTTAAAGTCACCGAGAATCGTTGAAAAAACCCCCGGGAAAAGTGCGGGATTTGAAAACTGCTCCCTGTCCTCAAAAACCACGCATCTGAAATTAACCCTTGCAAGCGCCGGAACAAGTTCCTGAGCGACGTGTCCTCCGCCGAATACATACACCTTCCCCGCGCGCACTACAGGCTCGGAGCAAAGGGTATCGGTTAAAACAGCACTGCTTCGCAGCATCGGCTTGAGCTCCTGAGCGGTTATTGTGTCGGCAAAGTGAAGACCCGAACTGTCATAAACACCGGCGTCGGTCATCAATCCGTCATTAAATCGCCGGATCAGCCACACACTCTCATCCCTGTCCGCAGCCTCAAGAAGGTAACGAAACACTTGCGATAGCTTCGAGTCACCGGGGTATACATACTGAAAGTAAACCTTAACGTCCCCTCCGCATATCATACCAAGGTCAGCGACATCATTTTTAGACAGGACATAACCGCGCAGTTCGGAACCTTGATTTAACAGCAGCTGCGCGGCTCTCTCCCGCGCGGCGTGTTCTACCGCCCCTCCGCCTATCGTTCCGGCAATCTCACCGTTTAAAAAAACCGTCATCATAGCGCCCGCTCCACGCGGGGTACTTCCACTGCTTGCGATTACGCTGACCGCCATGAATGGCCGACCCGCATCGAGTTCCGCCACGGCAGCCGAAAGAAGTTTCTTCATATCAATAATCCCATTCCTTGAGCAAGTTTGTTAATTCCGAAAATAGTTCGTTTCTGCTATTTTCATCGACATGAACAATCAGCGTATCGGGTACGGCGCGCACCGAGTCAAGAAATCGCGTCGAACGAGGCTTGATAACGCCGATAACGTGCGGGCCGTTCTCCAGAACAGAGAGTACGCTTTCCTTAAAGCGCTCCGCGCTGTCCTCAAGAAAGCCAAGCTCATCCATTACGGCGATCGCGTCATTCGGTAAATCCCGCAAAAGCTCTGTTCCGAAATTATCAAACACATCGGAAAAGCGCTCACCACCGCCCGTATTCACTCTGGCAGCCAGACGCTGCGGCCCGCCCGCCGCCGGGCCTATAAAAACCGGAAATGAGCCGTCCGGTTCCCTTTCTTTTTTTACCGTTATAAAACCGCAAATTTTCCGACCCGCCAGAAGTTTTCTCAGGAGAGTACTCTTACCGACCCCCGGCTCACCGGTCAGCAGGAGATTTTTCATATATTTATATCCTCCGCGCCGAATTTACTTCGGTATAACGAAAAACCCGTTTCAAGCGGGTTTTTCGTATTCTCAGCAGTCAAAGCGACTGATTGATGCATTCTTAAACATTTATACCGGCCCGTATCAGCGTGCCGGTTTATATCACTCAAAATACTTCCTGATAGCAGGAGTGGCCATGGAAACATCCATACTTATCGTAATAAAAAAGTTTATATTCTCTCTTTGTGAAAAATCGGAGAGCCAATCAAGAAAACTCTCCACCTGAGATATGTCCTGATATTCACTTTTGTTAACCAGTTTCAGAAGACTGTCGATAAAGACATGCGTAATATCGTAATTGCCCGCGTTCAGTCCGCTTATCAGACCCTTCAAGAACTCAAATGTACCGATGCTGTAATCGCTGGCGAAGATAAGGCGTGCACTGTATGGGATTTCGTAGGTCAGCGAACGGTCCTTTTCTATGCAGATAATATCTCCCTGCGCTTCCTCGGCCGCTTGCTTAACAAGTTCTACCAGTCTTTTGGTCTTACCCGTACCCTTGACGCCCATCATCACCTTGACCAAGTTGACCACACTCCTTTATTTCAATCATTATTTTATTATTTAATGCTTAAGCACTTATTTTTTTCTTATTGTATCATCGCAGGCTCCCGACTTCAACCGCTTTTTACTCAATTAAGATATTGTTAACAACCTGAAAAAATACCGGCCGGTTAGGTCCATTGTCTTTAGAATCCGGGCTTTCCCAGCAGACGGAACATGTTCTTTTTGTATTCTTCAACCCCCGGCTGGTTAAACGGATTAATGCAGTCCATATATGAGGATATACCGCAGGCTAACTCAAAGAAATATATCAGTTCTCCCGCGCCTTCGAATTTCATCGCGTCAGACTTTATACCTATCACCGGAACCCCGCCGGAAACATGCGCATCGGTTACAGCCCGGAGCGTTTTCTCCGCTATCTGGCAAAGGAACTGTCCCTCCAAAAAGTCAAACCCGTCCTTACCGGCCTTCCCGGCAGGTACGATAACATCCGGACCGCTGCATACCGAGAGCATTGTTTCCATAATGTTTCGCGGTCCCTGCTGTATATACTGTCCCATCGAGTGAAGATCGGCTGTCATCTCCAGAGATGCCGGGAAGATTCCCCTGCCGCACTTCCCTTCCGATTCGCCGAAAAGCTGTTTCCACCACTCGCCGAACCAGCGCATCTGCGGTTCCCATATGCACAAAAGCTCCGTTGTAAAACCTTTGTCGTAAAGTGCTCTTCTTGAAGCGGCGTACTGCCATACGGGATTATCGGCGCTTTTTAGCGCATACGCTTCAGACGCGTTCTTCGCGCCCTTAATAATCGCGCGTATATCCGCGCCCGCCGCGGCGCAGGGCAAAAGCCCCGCCGCTGTGAGCGCTCCGTAGCGCCCTCCGACATCGGCGGGAATTACAAAGCGTTTCCAGCCCCGTTCCTTTGCCATATTCAGCAGGTTTCCATGCCGCGCATCCGTCGTTGCCGTTATACGCGCGTCCGCGCGGCCTGTACCATACTTTTCCGTCAGCAGATCATAGAAGATCCTTAAAGAGATCGCAGGCTCAAGCGTACCGCCTGATTTCGATATTATGTTAATCGAAAAGTCCTTGTCGGCCAAATATTCCTTAAGCTGAACAATACGTCTGGACGACAGCCCGTTCCCCGCGTATACAATGTTTGTTCCGCTCGTACCGTTTTCATGATACAGCATGTCAACCAGCGCTTTTGAACCGAGGTAAGAGCCTCCGACGCCTATAACAAGAAGCACTTCGGAATCGGAGGCTATGCGCTTCCCCTCGTCTTCAATTTCCGAAAGCTCATCGCTGCCGATCCTCGAGGGAAGCCGAAACCACCCGGTATATTCTCCCCCCTCACCGGAGCCGCTCTCCAGGAGCCTGTGTGCTTTTTCAGCAGCGCCGCATCTGGATCCGAAAATCTCATTTTCTTCAACGAACGGATATACTCCCTTGAGATCCGCTGTTATCACGAGTAATCACCTCGTGTACAGTTTATCCTAAAAACTCGTTTTCTACAATAGCGGCTGCCGAACAAACCATGAATAGAGTTCGTTCGGGACGCATTAAAACACACCCGCGCAAAGAAGCTTAAGGTATTTGACGAATATCTGCCAAAGCGACAAACGACCCACATCATCGCCTGCTATTATGGCTGTTTCCGCCAGCAGCGCTCCGCTTTTATCCCTGACGTACAGCGTACCTATCTTTTGTCCGGCCTCAACCGGAGCCTCGAGCGAATCGGGTATATCAACGGTTTTGACAACACCTGACGCGACTGATTTTTCAACCAACAGCTTTTCGTTTCCCGCGAGCACCGGCTGCACCCAGTCGCGTATGCCCAACTCGACGGCGATGGGACTCAATACCCCTTCCGGTGCCGCGGGTACCAGCGTATAGTTGGCAAATCCGTAATTGAGCAGAAGCTTCGCCGCCTCAAATCTGATATCGGAAGTTTCAGCGTGCATTATCACTGCGATAAACTCAATTCCGTCCCTCTGCGCGGAAGCGGAAAGGCAGTACATGGCCTCCTGCGTAAATCCGGTTTTCAGTCCGGTTGTGCCTTTATAAAAGCGCACAAGCTTATTTGTGTTTGAAAGCCCGAATTCGCCGTTTCGAACCGAATCCATCCATATTGTAGTGTACTTTTTAATAAACTCATGCTTTAAAAGCTCTCGGGACATAATCGCAATATCCCACGCCGAGGTAAGGTGTTCTTCCTTGGAAGGAAGTCCCGTACAGTTTGCAAAATGCGTATCCTCCATGCCGAGCTGCGCGGCCCTGGCATTCATCATATTTACAAATGCGTCCTCGCTGCCGGCGATATGCTCCGCAAGTGCTACAGACGCGTCGTTTGCGCTTGCTACCGCGACAGACTTCAGCAGTTCCTCGACTGTCATCTGCTCGCCTTCCTTAAGATATATCTGCGAACCGCCCATTGATGAGGCAAAAGTCTCGACGAACGCGCTGGCGATAACCGCGTCATCAACAGATATCCTGCCCGACTCAATAGCCTCCGCCGTCAGCAGCATCGTCATAATCTTTGTAACGGACGCCGGTGTCATACGCTCGTGCGCGTTGAGCTCGTATATAACAGTTCCGGTTTCCTTTTCCATAAGTATGGCCGAGGGCACCTTGAGTGCGATATCCTCTACAGCGGCAAGCGCTTCCACCGCTTCCCACTCTTTTTCATCAAACACCTCCTCCGGCAATGCTTCCTGCGCTGCCGTGTACCCCGATAATATCGCCGCAATCACCAATGTTAATACTATCTTCCCGATTGCCTTCATCACGAATACCTCCAGACATAAGTACCTGTACGAGCATATGACGGGCGTTACCCGGATATTCCGCTGCGATTGACAAGCCGCACAGTCAGATATAAAATATCGTCCAGTAAAAGAAAGGTATTGTTAAATGGATGAAATAATCTTACTCAAAGAAGGCGAAATGGTCTTAAAAGGACTAAATAAAAGGGCTTTCGAGCGGCGTCTTATATCCAATGTCCGAAAAAAGCTTCTTCCTTTCGGCGATTTCCGCGTTTATTGCGCTCAGTCAACAATTTACGCAGAGCCTCGCGGAACCGGCTTCGATATAGACGCCGTGACAGAGTCGCTGCGACGTGTCTTCGGCATTGTTTCCGTTACACGCGCGGTTGCCTGCGGAAAAACAAAAGAAGAAATAGCGAGCGCGGCGAAAACTTACCTAGCCGAGTCTCTTGCCGCGGCACATACCTTTAAGGTCGAATCAAAGCGTTCCGACAAATCATTCCCGATGACAAGCATAGAGCTTTCCCGGTATGTCGGCACGGAACTGAATAACGCGTTTCCTCATTTGAAAGCCGAGATGCGCAATCCCGGTTTAACGGTCAGATTGGAAGTGCGGGATTATGCGGCCTATGTCCACTGCGGCGCTGCTCCCGGTGCCGGCGGTCTCCCCGTAGGGACGTGCGGAAGAGCTGTTTCCCTGCTCTCGGGAGGCATTGACAGCCCGCTATCCACCTGGATGATTGCCAGACGCGGCGTAGAAATCGTCCCTTTACACTTTTTTTCTTTTCCCTATACCTCCGAACTTGCCAAACAAAAGGTTATAAAGCTCGCGACTATACTTGAACCCTGGTGCGGCAGGCTGACTTTGCAGATAATCCCTTTCACCGAAATACAAGAGGAAATTCACCGTTCTTGTCCCGAGGAATTCTTCACGCTTGTCATGCGCCGCTTTATGATGCGTATTGCCGACAGAATTGCCGAGGCGTACGGCTGCGGGGCAATCGTGACCGGCGAGAATCTCAGTCAGGTCGCCAGCCAGACTATTGAAGCAATCGCCTGTACCGACGCCTGCGTCAGCCGCCCGATCCTGCGTCCTCTCATCGGAATGGATAAGCTGGATATTATAGCCGGCGCGCGCCGCATCGGAACATTCGATACATCGATAGAACCCTACGAGGACTGCTGCACCGTTTTTACGCCTCGTCATCCGAAGACAAAACCCCGCCCGGACGAGCTCGAAGCGGTCGAGAAGGTTCTTGATATCGATGCGCTTGTTTCCCGTGCTCTGTCCGGAATCGAACGTGTTCGCATAGGTAATGAAAGGGAGTAATCATTTGGAATATACTGCAGAGATTATATGCGTCGGCACAGAGCTGTTATTGGGCAGCGTTGTGAACACAGATGCTATGGATGTATCAAAGGCTCTCTCCGAGCTTGGAATAAACGTATATTATCATACGGTTGTCGGTGATAATCCTGACAGGTTAAAAGCAGCGGTTGAGCTTGCCAAAAACCGAGCGGATATTATTATCACCACAGGCGGTCTCGGCCCAACCTATGACGATCTGACAAAGCAGACTCTCGCCGAATCCTTCGGGAAAAAACTGATCTTTCATGAGGATCAGGCTGAACGCGTACGCGGCTTTTTTCGTCATCTGAACAAAACCGGCAAAATGACCGATAACAATCTTCTTCAGGCATGGTTTCCGGAAGACAGCACAATATTGGAAAACAGCTGCGGAACAGCGCCGGGATGCGCTTTCCTGTCCGAAGGCAAGCATGTGATTATGTTGCCCGGCCCCCCGCGCGAATGCCGTGCCATGCTAAAATCCGGGGTGGTACCGTATCTTCTGGCTTTATCCGATTCACACATCCTATCGCACAATATACGGGTTTTCGGCATGGGCGAGTCGGCGGTTGAGGAAAGACTGCATGATCTCATGCTCTCGCTGACAAATCCCACGCTCGCGCCCTACGCTCAGACAGCCGAGATGAGCCTTCGCCTCACCGCTAAAGCCAATGGCCCGGAAGAATGCGAGCGCATGATGAAACCGATTTTAAATGACGTTCTGGCGATACTCGGAGATGTTGTATACGGTGTCGACGTCGACAGTCTCGAAGAGGCATGTATAAATCACCTTAAGGAAAAGGGGCTCACACTGGCTTGCGGTGAGTCCTGCACCGGCGGTCTGCTTTCAAAGCGCCTTACGGATATCCCCGGCTCTTCCGCGGCCTTTTCCGGCGGCGTAGTCGCCTATTCTAACCGCGCGAAAACATCTTTTTTGGACGTCCCCTCAGAATTGCTCTCCCTGAAGGGCGCTGTCAGCCCCGAGGTCGCCGTTTCCATGGCGGAGGGCGCTATGAACAGGTTCGGGTCAGACATCGCAATCGGCATTACGGGACTCGCCGGTCCCGATTCGGACGGCTCGGATATTCCCGTAGGCACGGTCTATATCGCACTTGCCGCGGGCACATCACGCTTTATAAAGAAAATGAGCTTCGGCAATTATGACAGAGACAGGGTTCGTACTGCAGCCGCATCAAATGCTCTTGACATGCTAAGGCGGTGCCTTACCGGGCTCAAACCCGCTCCTGAAATCATCATCTAACGCCATAGCCCGTATCGTAATCAGAATGCGGAAATAATTCGGGATGTACTGCCTTGAGCGGAACTTTTTCCCTTACGCGGCGTCAAACACATATTGATTTTAACAGGAGGGTATTTTCATGAAAGGAATGAAAAAGCTGACAGCGCTGGTACTCGCGGTATTACTCATCGCTTCGGTTTCGGCTCCCGCTCTCGCTGCTCCGGAGGACTCCTCGGAAGCTCTGGATTCCCGTCTGGCAGCGGTTACCGTATTGGTAAAAAAACAGCTTGGAATAACAAGCGAATACACCGAATTCTACGGGTATCTCACTCAGGAAAATGAAAATCCGCTCTGGAGTCTTAACTGGAGCACCGACAACAAATCCGTTAACGTAACTGCCGGTGAAGACGGTACGGTTTACTATGTGTATTACTATGAGTATAACGATTACTACCGCTATGATCCGTACTTCGCTCCTATTTTCCCCGAAGCTACCCGCGAAGAAGCTCAGGCAGTCGCCGAGAGCTATGCCTCAAACCTCCTGAGAGCGAATGAAAGCGTCGTGTTCCGGAAAAATGACGTGCAGCCGTTGTCCGGCTCCGACGGATACTTTTACGGAACCCTTTTGGTAAACGGGCTGGAGACTCCCCAGAGCGTCAGCGTAAACGTAAGAATGAGCGACCTGCGCGTTATGTCGTTTTCGCGCTCGGACAGCTCCGGCGTTATTAAGAACGGATATCCTTCGCCCGACACGTCGATAACGGCTTCTCAGGCCGCTAAAACGATCACGGCCAAGTATGAATTCGAGCCAAGGTATATCCTCGTTGAAGGCAGCACGGCAAGAGTTGTTTATGTTCCCTCAACCGACGGCACCTGGGTGGTAGACGCGAAAACCGGCGAAGCCTTTAACCTTGATGGTGCCTATCGCTATATCGACAAAGCCGCGGGCGCCGCGCCCGGAGCTTCCGAAGCAGCGGACACGGAAAACGATCTGACCCCTGCCGAGCTTGAGGGCATAAGCAAGCTCGAAGGCGCACTAACTTCAGACAAGCTTGACGCGATCGTTCGCGCAAATAACGTTTTCGGCGTAAACAGTGACTTTGAGCTCATTTATACCGGCTATTATCTCGACAATGCCACCGGCGAAATTACCGCCTACGTCCGCTATGCCGAAACCGTTAAGAACCCTTCGAAATACGGCGTTGATAAGTCCGAGTGGGATAAAGCTCTCGCGGACGGATATACCCCCACCGTATACAAATACTTCACTTTAGACGGCAAGACCGGAGAGCTGGACTCTGTTTCCACCTCATACAGCGGCTTTGGTTGGGAAGGCAAAGACAGGGAGGCAGGCTCGGTTCCCACAGCCGTTTCCGACTACCTCGCCGGGAAGTACGGCGAAAAGTTCGCCGCCAGCGAACTCTCCCACTCGAACGGATACAGCTACGGAGTTAAAACAGACAGCTTCACATATTCACAGAAGGTAAACGGCTATTACTACTACGGCAACCAGATAAGCATAACCGTTTGTGTGTCAACGGGAAGCATAGACAACCTTTGGGCTAACTGGGATGACACCGTTGAATTTGCTCCGGCGAACGTAACCGTAACGCCCGAGCAGGCTGCGGATGTTTACGCCGCAGCGCTTGAAACCGAGCTGTGCTATAGAATCAGCAGCTATACATATGACGACTACTGGAATTCATACTATGAGATGATGCTTGCCTGGGCTCCGGGCTATGAGGGCTTTATAAACGGTATCGACGCGGAAACCGGCGAGCTCCTCAAAGACATCTATGAAGCGCAGGACATGTCGATACAATATACCGACATATCCCGCAGCTTTGCCAAAAAAGAGATAGAAGCGCTAGCTAAGTACGGCGTGGGCTTTTACGCGGACGAGTTTAAACCATACGCCGGGCTTACGCAAAAGGACTTGGTAATCTTTCTGCTTTCAGCGGGCGGCTACACGATAGAATACGACACCGTTACCGAGGAAGATCTTGAATGGATATACAGCAGCGCCGAAAGCCTCGGTATTTTAAAAAGAAGCCAGAGGGAACCCGAACGCAAGATCACCCGCGCCGAGCTTTGTCGCATATTAATAACCATGTCCGGCTACGGTAAAGCCGCCGAGCTCCCCGGTATATATATCTGCGGGTTTTCGGACGACGCTTTGATTTCAGACTCCGATTACGGATACGTTGCTATAGCTAAAGGACTCGGAATCATAAAAGGCGACCTCGCGGGCGCTTTCAAGCCTTACAATACGGTTACCCGCCAGGAAGCTGCTGTCATGCTCTACAGATTTATGGATCGCCCGCATGAGCCCACTTCCGGTAATTTTTATCCTGTCAAACCTATGCCCGTTGATGATGCCATAGGCTGATTTTCCGCCTCCACATATTAAGCCCGGAGATTGAGGTCAAAAAATCCCCGTCTCCGGGCTTTCGTATTTCTTATAGTTAATATAATCCCGGTAAAAATATAACCCTGCGGGAACGCAGTTGCGATTGAGCTCACATCTGTGATAGAATACCTGCGGATTCGCACTATGATATATCCCGAACGGAGAATGTCTATGGACTGGCTTGAAATATCCGTCGATACGAAAGGCGACCCCGATACCCTATGCGCTGTTCTTGAATCGCTCGATGTTTCGGGACTTGTCATTGAAGATTCGGCCGAGTTCTCGGCTCTCGCCGCTCAGGACTGCCCGTTTTGGGGTGATGGGGAATCCGTGCCTGAAGAAACCTTTTCCCGGGTTAAATTCTATCTTTTCAATGATGCGCAAGGTCTTGAGCGATTACAGATTCTGAGCGCCGAAATCTCCTCAAGAGGTTACTGTACGGATATAAAACACGTCAGAGACGAGGATTGGGAAAATAACTGGAAGGAATATTACCGTAGCTTTCCGGTCGGCGAGAAGCTTATCATCGTTCCCGATTGGGAAGAATCGCCGGATACCGCCGGGAGAATAGCGCTCCGCCTTGACCCGGGGCTCATTTTCGGAACGGGCTCCCATCCCACTACACGTATGTGTCTCGAGCTTGCCGAACACTACGTTCCATCTGCCGCGAGCGTCCTCGATTTGGGATGCGGCAGCGGAATTCTATTTATTGCCGCTCTTCTTCTCGGAGCCGGCCATGCGGTCGGCTGCGATATAGACCCGAAGGCTCCGGAAGTCGCTGCATTAAATGCCGCGAGAAACTCAATACATTCCGATCGTTTTAATGTGCGCAGCGAAGACGCCTCAAACCTCGGCTCTTCCCTGTCGCCGTCGGAAAGCTTTGACCTGATCTTCATAAATATCGTCGCCGATGTAGTCATATCTCTGCTGCCCGCCGCTTCCAGTCATGTTTCCGATACCGGCGTTGTCATTTGCTCCGGGATACTCTCAGAGCGCGCGCCGGAGGTTGAAGCCGCCGCCCGCGACGCCGGTCTGCGTATCATAAAGCGTTATGAAAGCGATGGCTGGCTGTGTTATGCGCTTTCACGAAGAAAGGAAAATGCTATATGAAATTATCCGCCTCCTGCCTATTCGGCGTTGAGAGCCTCACAGCCGACGAGCTTCGTTATATGGGCTGCAGCGACGTTAAGATTGAAACCGGCCGCGTACTCTTTGAGGGGGGAGCCGAGGAGATTGCCAAAACCAACATTCGCCTTCGCACCGCGGAGCGTGTCCAGATTCTTGCGGGCGAATTTCCCGCCCGTAGTTTCGATGAACTCTTTGAGGGCGTCAAGGCGTTAAGCTGGGAGGAGTTTATACAAAAAGACTCTGCCTTCCCCGTAAAAGGCCACTGCCTCGATTCCGCTCTTATGAGCGTTCCGGACTGCCAGCGCATAATAAAAAAAGCAATGGCGACGAAGCTTGCTTCCGTTTACTCGCTGCAGCGTTTGCCCGAAACCGGCAGCGAGCTGCAAATAAGATTTACCATCAATAAAAATATCGCCGCGATATATATAGATACAAGCGGTGCAGCGCTTCACAAGCGCGGCTACCGCCCGGCATCGGCAGCGGCGCCGCTTCGCGAAACACTCGCTGCGGCTATGGTCAAGATTTCGCGATACAAAGGCCGCGAAGTGTTCTGCGACCCCTTCTGCGGCAGCGGTACCATAGCGATTGAGGCAGCTTTGGCCGCAAAAAACAGGGCCCCCGGTATATCAAGGCGCTTTGCTGCCCAGGATTGGGGAATTATTTCCGCCTCTGTATGGGATAAGGCGCGCGAAGAAGCCCGGGCCTCGGAATACTCGGGTAATTACGAAATATTCGGCAGTGACATTGATTCGGCCTGCGTTGCGGCTGCCGGTGAAAACGCCTCTCGCGCCGGAGTTTCGGATACGATTCGTTTTTTTGCTGCGGACGCGCTTTCCTTAAAGCTTCCCGGCGAATCCGGTATACTAATGTTAAATCCTCCGTACGGCGAACGGCTGCTTACCGCACAGGAAGCCGACAAACTGATTAAAGGAATGGGAAATGCCTGGCGCGGCTTAACGTCATGGAAAAAATATATTCTGTCTTCCAGCCTTGATTTCGAGCGATCCTTCGGTATGAAAGCGCAAAAAAGGCGCAAACTGTATAACGGCATGATTCAGTGTCAGCTTTATATGTATTATTAACACCTTGTTCCTTATCCGCAAACTTACCCTGACCGCCGCGTGACTTCCGATATATTTACGGCTGTATATCTCATAATCGGCCCGCATATTGTCATATCTCATTTTTTGGTCAATTTTACCTTGCAGCTTCCGCTTACATTTCCGAATTTGTGCAAATTTTATGGGAAAAATATATAAAATACACTTGCAAAAAAAGAAAACATGTTCTATTATAATAGCGTGTTAGCACTCCGTCATGTTGAGTGCTAACACGCTAAAACTGTTTACTATATTATTTAGGAGGTATAAGCATGAAACTCATTCCTTTGGCAGACAGGGTCATCGTGAAGCAGGTTGAAGCCGAAGAGACCACGAAAGGCGGCATAATCCTCACCAGCGCGGCGCAGGAAAAGCCGCAGATCTTTGAAGTTATAGCTGTAGGCCCCGGCGGCATGGTAGACGGCAACGAAGTCGAAATGACGGTAGAGCCCGGCGATAAAGTCATAACCGGCAAATACAGCGGCACACAGGTCAAGGTGGACGGCGAAGAGCTGCTAATTGTCCGTCAAAACGACATTCTCGCAGTAGTCGGCTGATTCCGCACAGATAATAAAGGAGGTTCATATTTATGTCCAAGATTCTAGTATACAACGAAACCGCCAGGCAGGCTCTTGAGCGCGGTGTCAATCATCTTGCGGATACCGTCAAGATTACACTCGGTCCCAAGGGACGGAATGTCGTTCTTGAAAAGAAATACGGTTCTCCCCTCATCACCAACGACGGCGTAACAATTGCCAAGGAAATCGAACTTGCCGATCCTTTGGAGAACATGGGCGCTCAGCTTGTCAAGGAAGTAGCTACTAAGACAAACGACGTCGCCGGTGACGGCACAACCACAGCTACCCTGCTTGCGCAGCATTTAGTGCGCGAGGGTCTCAAAAACGTCGCGGCCGGCGCGAACCCCATGGTCATGAAGCGCGGTATCCAGAAGGCTGTCGCTACTGCTATCGAGGCTATAAAGAATAACTCCAAGCCCGTTTCCGGAACCGAGGATATCGCCAGGGTCGGTACAGTATCCTCCGGCGACGAGGTTATCGGCAAGCTCATAGCCGAGGCTATGGAGAAGGTTTCCCAGAATGGCGTCATTACCGTTGAAGAATCCAAAACAGCGGAAACCTACAGCGAGGTAGTCGAGGGCATGCAGTTCGACAGAGGATATATCACCCCCTACATGATTACCGACGCCGATAAAATGGAGTCTGTTCTCGACCAGCCGTATATTCTTATCACCGACAAGAAGATTAGCAATATTCAGGAGATTCTGCCCATACTCGAGAAAGTCGTACAGTCCGGCAAGAAGCTTCTTATCATAGCTGAGGACGTTGAGGGTGAAGCCCTGGCAACGATTATTCTCAACAAGCTCCGCGGAACCTTCACCTGCGTATGCGTTAAAGCCCCCGGATTCGGCGACAGGCGCAAGGAAATGCTCATCGACATCGCAACACTCACCGGCGGACAGGTCGTTTCATCCGATCTCGGTATGGATTTCAAGGAAATCGATCTTGATGTACTCGGCACAGCCCGTCAGGTCAAGGTTTCCAAAGAAAATACAATCATTGTCGACGGCAGCGGAGATACCGAAGATATCAGGGGACGTATTAACCAGATTCAGGCTCAGATCCAGACCACTACCTCCGACTATGACCGCGAGAAACTTCAGGAGCGTCTTGCCAAGCTTTCCGGCGGTGTAGCAGTCATTAAAGTCGGCGCCGCTACCGAAGCCGAAATGCGTGAAAAGAAGCTCCGCATCGAGGACGCTCTGAACGCGACCCGTGCGGCTGTTGAGGAAGGCATTGTTCCCGGCGGCGGAACCATCTATGTTCAGGCCGGCAAGGTTGTTGCCGAGTCTTTAGCGAATTATGAGGGCGATGAGAAGACAGGCGTCTCCATAGTAGCCAAAGCTCTCAACGAGCCTCTGCGCCAGATCGTGGCGAACGCCGGACTCGAAGGCTCCGTCGTTCTTGAGAAAGTCAGTTCTTCGGAAGATCCCAACTTTGGTTTCGATGCCATGAACGAAGTTTATTGCGATATGATAGCCACAGGCATCGTCGACCCAACAAAGGTTTGCCGCTCGGCTCTTGAAAATGCGGCTTCCATCTCCTCGATGATCCTTACAACCGAAGCTCTTGTTGCCGACAAGCCCGAACCGCCCGCTCCCGCAGCGCCCGCGAACCCCGATATGGGCGGCATGGGAATGTATTGATCTGACTTTTTGCGCAGACTCAGATAAAAATTCCTACAGGTATAACCGCTTGACCCGCAAAAAAGCCTCCCGGCACACCGGGAGGCTTTTCCGTTCAACTCAAAGGCGCATCGCTGTATTAAAAGCGGAATGCACGGCCTTATAGAGCGTTCCGCCGTCAGAGCTGCAGTCTCCTATAATATAGCTTTCGGCGGCTAGTCCGGCGATTTGCTCCGCGTTTTCGGTGTCGGGTCTGACTCCCAGTGATAAAACGACACTGTCACAAGGGATGACCTTCCTGTTCCCGTCTGAATCAGACACCACAGCGCCTTCGGAATTAACATCGCAAAGTCTCACAGAGCATATAAACGAAACGTTTTCGCGCGCCAGAAGCTTCCTGAGCCCCACAACACTTATGTGAATGCCGTCAGCGCCTATTTTTTCCTCAGGCAGCATATCGATAACCGTAACCTTCTTCCCTTTCCTCGCAAGCGAAAGAGCCGCTTCGAGGCCGGTGAATCCCGCTCCCGCTAAAACGACCCTGTCCCCGGTCTCAACCAGTCCGAGCTCTACGTCGCCCACCCAAACGGTTTTCCCGGCTTTATCCGAGGGCATGTCGGGAATTATCGGCTTGGAACCGACTGCCGCGATGAGCGCGTCGGGAGCTTCAGCCAGTATTGTTTCCTTCGACGCGGCAGTATTGAGCTTCACCTGTATGCCCGGATCACTGAGCACGGTTTTTATTGACCAATCAAGATACTTTTTCATATCATACTTAAAGTCCGCGGCGCAGGCGATGTTGAGTGTCCCGCCAAGCTGAGCAGTCTTCTCCAGCAGTACTACTCTGTGTCCGCGTCCAGAGGCAACCCGGGCAGCCTCCAATCCGGCCGGACCTCCCCCGGCGATAACGACCTTTTTTAAAAACCGCGCCGCGGTTTCCCTCGCGAGAAACTGAGTCTCGCGTCCCAATACGGCGTTAACGGCGCATCGCACGGGAAGAAAATGTGAATGAGTCTTGTCTATGCAGGAGTTGCAGCGCACACACGGCCTGGTTTTTTCGGGCTGCCCGCGCCTTAAGTTCTCTACGCAAAACGGGTCGGCGAGCATATTCCTCACCATAGCCACTACATCAACCTTTCCGGATTTCAGCGCCGCTTCGGCGTGCTCCAGATCAAAGCCTCCAACAACGCTCACCGGTATGCTGAGCTCTTTTTTAAATCTTTCCGCCGCGTCCAGATTTATCGCGCGGGGGTAATACGCGGGCGGAAACATTTCCGGCAGTATGCTGTCAACGTGGAGTAAGCTGCGGCTTACATGTATTAAATCGATTTTATCTTCGATTGTCTTGGCGAAATCTATCGTTTCGGGTATCTCACTACCGCCCTCTATAAGCTCTTCGGCGCTAATCCTGTATTCTATGGAAAGATCATCTCCGACACTGCTTCGTATGGCGTCGAGAAGATCCCCCGCAAAACGGCATCTGTTTTCAAAAGAGCCTCCGTACTCATCCGCCCTTTTATTGTACATACGAGAAAAGAACATAGCCGGGACGTTTCCGTGTCCGCCGTGTATCATTATCATATCAAAGCCCGCGCGTACACACCTTTTTGCTCCGTTGGCGAAAAGGCGGAATATCTCTCTTATATCCTCTTTAGACGTCTCTGTTGCCGTTTTACGCGGTTCTCCTCTCATAAAACAGCTGCATACGAGCTCTATACTGGCCAATGCTCCCATCGAATGTATACACTCTGTAATCTCGTACAGATCGTGCACAAAGCTGTCGCTTCCGACGTTCAGAATGCGACCGGTTGAAGACGAGCCAAGCTCATCGACCGAAGACACTCCCTGCGTTACAATAGCGGCTCCGCCTGCGGCAAGAGGTTTTATATACTGCATATATTGCTCGGAGTTTCCCCCGCCCCTCGCCGTAAGAAAACAGCCGGCCGGCCCAACCTCGATCCGGTTTTTTGCCGTCACCCGCCCGAGTTTAATCGGAGTGAATATAGCGCTGTACCTGTCCGGTATCATATGTCCCTCCAATACCCGTGCCTGCTCCCGAGCATGGCCCGTATCTGCCGTTTTCGGCCGGCAGCGCCGATATATCATATTTCTCTCGGATCAGCTCAGTCCCTGTTCTGTGTTTTGCCGAGCGCTTCGAGAACCGTTATAGCCGAGACGGCGGCTTTATCGTGTTTTTCGGACATAAGCTCATTCAGAGCCGCCATTTCAGTATCAGTATACACGGAATATTCGTTTTCGGAATTATCATGCGGTCTATAAGGCGCGTAATTAACTGCCGCGTAAAGATTAAGCGAAGAAATATACACAGTCTTTATCCCGCTCGGGAGCTCCTCAAAATAGCCGAGCTGCGTATACTTTTCCGCCGTAAAGTCATCCATAAAGAATACCAGATAATCGCTGTCGGAGAGCGGACCGTACAGCGGTTCTTCCGGAGTGTCCGTCAGGAGGATTTCAACGGCTTTCACTCTGACGCGACCGTTTAAATCAATGTCTTCCGCATACTCGGAATAATACTCCGTAATTTTTGACAGGTTTTCCGGATCGGCCGTCCCCCTGTGCGCGTAAACGACAGTCCAGTCATAGTTCACCTGCGAAACCATAGTCACAATCCATGCTATGAGCAGCGTAAGCACAAAAAGTCCGATTATATAGTACCATTTGTAATGGTACCAAAAGATATTTTCCAGCCAGTACTCGAACTTTTCATTCTTTATCTTCATTTCTTCTCCTTTGCCGCCATGTGGATACGCATATTATACGGCTTCGATTATAGCATATTTCAGGTGATTTCAGATAGGTTTTTGACCTGTAGTGCCGCTTTTTATTTTAAGAATTTACCGTTATAGTCATTTAATCTTGACATCGCCGCGGAAAATGATATATATTCATACACTGTGAAAGCAAACGGCAATCTTTGTCGAAATACATATTAAAGAAACGTATGCTCGAAAGGATGATCTGAAAGATGGCAGAGAACAAGCTTTTAAAGCTGGCGGAAAAAAAGCAGTGGAAAAAAATAAGCAAGTTGGCAGGCTCAAAAAACATTGAAACAGTGTGTCAGGCAGCGGAAGCCTGCGGAACCGGCAGGTCCGAAGAACCTTACAACATACTTGTGAACTTGCTCAACAGCAAAGAAGACAGCGTGAAGCTCGCGGCCATACAGGGTCTCGGAGCTCTCCGTTACGATATTTCCAGCCAAATGACAAGACTTCACTGGCTTGCCGAGCGGATTCCCGATGATAAAGAGGAGCTCAAAAAGGCAGTATCGGAGTCTCTCCTGACCCTTAAAGAAGCGAAAAAATAAACGATCTGAACACTTCTCTTGATAAAAGCACATCCGCATTTATGCGAATGTGCTTTTTATGTTACACAAGTTCCCTGTACATCGCGGGTGCGTCCGCCTTTGAGGTGTTTTCCGAAACGCTTACTACCTCTACTTTTGTTGTCTTTTGCCCGAAACGAATCTCAATAACGTCTCCGGGCTTAACCGCGTATGAAGCTCTCGCGGCCTTCCCGTTAACCGTGACGCGCTCAGCGTCGCAGGCCTCGTTTGCCACGGTCCTGCGCTTTAACAAACGCGCTGTCTTCAGGTATTTATCAAGTCTCATCCTGCATTTTCTCCTTTATGCGCATTTAGATAAGCTTTGACTGATCAAATGCGTCCAGTCTTCTTTCGGCAGCCTCACACACTTCTTTAAGTCCTTCGTCCCCAAACGGACTTTTCAGACCGGCGACCTCCACCAGTTCCGAAAAAGTCTTTTTCCCTGCGCACCTTATAAGACGCATATAAGCCTGCCATGCGCCGTCCCGATCGATATCGGCCAGCGCCCAGAACTGAAGCGCTACGGCCTGCGCGAGGCAGTAGTCTATATAGTAAAAAGGAACTTCGTAAATATGACTCTGGCGCTGCCAGGCTCTGGCGTCACTATAAAAGGGGGTGCCGTCATCAAGCGCAATCCAAGGCATATAGATTGTCATAAGCTCTCTCCAGACACCGTGGCGATCACTTGGTTTTAGTTCCGGCTTAGCGTACATCAGATGCTGAAAATGATCCACCATCGTTCCGTAAGGTATAAATTTGAGTGCGGAGGCAAGATGGCTATATAGAAATTTCTCCGTGTCATCGCCGAAAAATCCTTCAGCCCAGGGCCGGGCGAAGAATTCCATGGACATTGAGTGTATCTCCGCCGATTCCATGGACGGTGTCCTCAAATCCCCCGGGACAATATCTCTGGCGATGTAAGCGGCAAAGGCGTGCCCGGCTTCGTGAGTCATGACCTCAACATCGCCCTGAGTACCGTTAAAATTGGCGAAAATAAAAGGAGCGGCATAGTCGGCTATCTCGGTACAAAAACCGCCTCCTGCCTTCCCTTTTCTCGAAAGCACATCAAGGAGCTCGCCGGAATACATAAACTCGATAAATTCCTTTGTTTCCGCGGAAAGCTCGGCGTAGAATTTTCCCGCCTGCTTTAAAATATCGTCCGCGGTTCCCCTGGGTTTCGGATTACCGCTTCTGAATTCGAGCGCGGCATCAGCATAGCTCATGGGATAATCAAAGCCCATTCGCCGGGCCTGTTTTTTAAATATACTCTCGGCCAGCGGTACGATATATTTAACGACAGCATCTCTGAAGCGTTCAACATCTTCCTTATCGTAGCAGTTTCTGGTCATTCTGTAATAACCCATCTGTGTATAGCTGACGTAACCCATCTTTTTGGCCATCGCGGTGCGAAGCGCTGTCAATTCATCATATAGAGAATCCAGCCTTTCGCCCACGGACTCGTAAAACTTCCCCTCCGCTTCCCAAGCCGCTCTGCGTCGCCGGTCATCATTCTGCTGCTTCATAGGTGAAAGCTGCGATATGGTGTATACCTCTCCTTCATACGGGATCTGCGCGGATGCCAAAAGCCTGACATATTCGGTTATAAGCACGTTCTCAGACTGCAGCTCGGAGATTATCGCGGGAGAAAAAGTCTTAAGTCCCATCTCGGCGTTTACAAAAAGCAGCCTGCCGTATTTGTCCTCAAACTCCTTGCGAAACGGCGTTTTAATGAATTCGAGCGTCCACGCCTGAAGGCTTTCCTGGGCTTCGGGAACGACTTCGTCAAAATATTCCGTCTCCGCCTCATAAAATTTGTCTTCCGTATTCATCTGATGACGTATGAGTGCCAATGTGCACATACTGGTAAAATGGCCGCTTTCCCTGTCGAATTCCAGCATTAGCCTTTCGGCTTCTTCAAAGGAAGCCGCCTTAGAAAACGCGCCGGTCACAGAAGCCAGCTTCTCCTTGAGCTTTTGTAAATCCGGTCGTTTATATTGCATATCCGAAAACTTAATCGCCATGTATAAGCCTCCCCGGCTGCCTGCAACGGCAGCGGTTATTTCCATCATTTTAACACCGGAGGGTATTCTTTTCAACCGCCACATTCAACCGCCGCTTTTCGCTGTTATTTGACTTAGCCGCAGGCCGGTGTTATTATCTGTGCATAATGGTATAATTAAGGAGATGTATATATGGAAGCTGCCGAATATAATCGAATGGGCGAAGCTCTTCAGACTGCTCTCAGGCTCAATACGCACCCTATCGCGGTGAAGTTTTGCGAGAGGCTCGAGGATGTACCCGAAAACGCCGTATTCCCCAAAAAAGACCTGGGCAAACATATATCTTTTTGCCAATGCACAGCCCTCACCCGCTTCCGCGGCATGACGGTTGCGATGACAAAGGAAGATCATTGGTGCTGGAATCCGCTTATCGCTTTGGGCTGCGTCGAATGCGTACCAGGACAGCCTACCTTCACGGAGGTCATAAAAATACTCGGAATAAAGGATCCGGATAAAGCCGCCGCGTTTTTCACCGAATTTCCCCGTCTGCCCCTTGACAAGTATAAGGCTGTTGTGACTACTCCGCTCACAAAATGTACTTTTGAGCCCGATGTCGCAGTGATTTATTCAAATACCGCTCAAATGAACGTTATCATTCGCGCAATCAAGGGTATGACCGGCGAATGCTTGAAGAGCTTTTTCGACGGTATCGATTCCTGCGTCTATGCGACTATCGTTCCCTTACTTTCAGGTGAGTACCAGCTTACATTTCCCGATCCGGGCGACAGAGAGCGCGCCCGAGCCGGTGATGACGAAGTTATATTATCCGTACCCGCAGCAAAGCTTCCGGAGCTCGCCGAGCAGTTTAAGACACCCAGGTTCGGTATGACCTACTCAAACGATCTTCTTGAGCTTCCCCTGGAGTATCCGCTGCCGCATTTTTACGCCAAACTGTTTGATATGTGGGGCCTTGAGTCAACCCCCTCAAAATAAGCCGAAACCGGACTGCCGGAGCGGACCGTATTCCGGCGTCAGATACACTCCGCGGTTTCTGCCGGATTCGGATAAAGACAGAATTCGGCGAATTCCGAATATTCACGGGCACATTTTCTTGTATCGTATTAATTGCGTACCACTAAATCCTGTATAATTATGCGTTTCTTATACACTATGCACAAAATTATTCTATTTTCCGAAAAACCTTGCAAATACGGTGCCTGTGTATTAAAATAATCGCGTTCGGCAGATATTTCTATATTCGCGTCAGATATATTTATATTCGCGTATTATAGGCGTAAAACTGCCGCATTTATTATTGAAGGAGTATAACAAATGAAAAAGCTTCTGGCTCTCCTTATTTGCATTCTTATGATTTTCTCTCTTGTCGCCTGCTCCTCGAACAAGCCCGGCAACGGCGGCACTGAGCCTACAAACGCTCCCGCTACAAACGCCCCCTCGGATGACCCCGACGGCAACGGACTGACATTCTCCAATGTCAAAGTCGGCTTTGTCCATATAGGCGATCCTTCGGACATGGGCTATACTTTCAACCACGACCTCGGCACTCAGAAAATGATGGCAGACCTCGGCCTGAGTGAGTCACAGGTCATTAATAAGTTCAATGTCGCCGAAGGTTCCGAGTGTGAAACCGCTCTTCGCGAACTGGTTGAAGCCGGCTGCAACATAATCTTTGCCACTAGCTTCGGATTCGAGCCCTACTGCCTCACAGTTGCGGCCGAATACCCAGACGTTGAGTTCTGCCATGCCACAGGCTACCAGGCTGCCGGCTCCGGTCTGCCCAACATGCATAACTATTTCGTTTCCATTTTTGAAGCCCGCTATCTTGCCGGAATTGCCGCCGGTCTTAAAACACAAACCAACAAACTCGGCTATGTCGCCGCCTTTGCTTTCGCTGAGCCGATATCCGGATTCACCGCGTTCTATCTCGGCGCGAAGAGCGTCAATCCCGATGTCACCATGGACGTAATGTATGTCAACTCCTGGAACGATCCTACGGTTGAGGCCCAGGTAGCACAGGCTCTCATTGACGGCGGCTGCGACGTTATTTCCCAGCACTCCGACTCCACCGCCCCTGCCACCACAGCTGAGGCTAACGGTGTATGGCAGGTCGGTTACAATGCCGATATGATTTCCGCCGCCCCCAAAGCTTCGCTTATCTCGGCCCGCGCTGATTGGAGCATATACCTTAAGTACGCTGTAAGCGCCGTTGTAAAAGACGAACCCATTGATACCGATTGGTGCAAGGGTTATGCCGATGGCGCCGTTTATCTGAGCCCGCTTAACACCGCAATCGCCGCCGAGGGCACTCAGTCCGCCATTGACGCCGCGGCCGCGAAGATTGTTTCCGGCGAAATCCATGTCTTTGACGGTCCTCTCTATGACAAGGACGGAAATGTGGTAGTCGCCGAGGGCGAATTCTTCGCCGAGTCCGCCGAACAATCCGCGCCCTCCTGGAGCGCTATTATCCAGGGAATAAACGAGCTCGGCTGATCATTTTCTTCACGATACATCTCTTTATCAAACCCGGAGGCAACAGTCTCCGGGTTTTTTAGTACTTACACATATGTGCTCGGATTTCCAAAATCCTCTGCAGGACGTCGGCGCACTTGTAAAATTATATGCTCGGTGATAAAATAGCGAAAAACATCGGGGGTGGACAACATGCCTGATCAGGTCAGCAAAACCGCTTACCTAAACGCCAGAAAACTCGGCAGAAAATATCTCTCCGAGCATGAAGACGACGAGACCAAAGGCTATCTTCCCGTGCTCGATGACAGGCTCAGAGGAGTCGAAATTCTCGGAGAGATTAAACTCGGCAACCACGAGATACCGCTGCGCAAGATCATCGGCACACGTACGGCCGCGCGCAGCAATTCCTTCGCGGCCAATTGGATGCCGCTTCTTGCGGAGGACACGGAGTTTGCGGCTAAGTGGCGAAATGTTTACGCCAGCCAGCTTCAGGAAGGTATCCGCGAGTCCATCAAAGTTTACGAGTATATAAACCGCTACTATGTGCTTGAGGGAAACAAACGAGTATCAATACTGAATTATGTCGGTGCGGCCTCCATAAACGCCGACGTAATCCGGCTCATTCCCGAGCGCGATGAAAGCAACACGGAAATTTCTATTTACTACGAATTTCTGGATTATGACAAACGCCTGTTTTTTGATAATCTATGGTTTTCTAAAAAGGGACGCTTTAAATATCTTGTCAAAAAGTCGCAGAACTTCCTTTCTGAGCATCCGGAAATCGGCTTGGATATCGAGAGCTTTATAAACCAGATCCACAGGACCTTTCGAGCCGCTTACAAAAGGGTTGGTCTCGACACCCCCGGCGTAACTACCGGTGACGCGCTGAACGTATATATCGATATATTCGGTTTTCCGTGGAAGGTCGCTGCCAGGGAGCTTCAAAGCAACATAAAGCGCATGTATCCGCAGCTTCTGGTCGCCGCGGGTATGCGTTCCCGCGATACTGTCGAGATTTCAGACCGCGAGATCGCACCAAGCGACAAAAAGGCAAGGGCAAAGCAATCCACGCTGAGCGTCGCCTTTGCCTTTGATAAAACCCCCGAGACTTATGTCTGGACCAGATGGCACTCGGTCGCGATCGACCGGATAGAACGCAGACTCGGATCCAAACTAATAACAGATCGCGCATATAACGTCGGTGAAGGCCCGGGCGGTATATACGAGGATTTAGCCGCGCTGGCGAAAAAGGAACCCGCAATACTCTTTGCAACCTCCCCGACTCAATCAGCAGCCGCTCTGCGCATCGCTCTTGAAAACCCTTCGATGATCGTCCTCAACTGCGATTTAGCCCGCGAAGGTAAAAATCTCAACACCTACTTTTGCAAGGAATACGATGCGGATTTTCTGTACGGTATTCTTGCTGCTGCTCAAAGCGAGACCGGTATTCTCGGATATATGAGCACCGCTTCATTCAGGCACTCGCCAACATATGATATTAATGCTTTTGCTCTCGGCGCAAAACTCATTAATCCGCGCGCTAAGGTTCTTGAGTTCCGCTTAAAGGGCATTAATGACTGGCAGGAACACACCGACGGCAGGAAATATTTCGCCGAAAACGGCTCCGACATGGCCTTCTGCCGCCACTCTCCCGATAACCCGCTTGAAAGGAAGGCGTTTCCCGAGGTTTTTGCTCAGATATACCGACTCGATAAAAAAAGCGGTTATCCTATCGAGTCCATGGGCGCCGCAATTTTCGACTGGGAGCCTTTTTACGACAAGGTCATCTCCGATGCAATAATCGGCCGCACAAGCCTTCTTGAAAGCCAGCATATCGGGGGTAATCCGATACATTTCGGATGGGGCCTTTCAACAGGTATAATGGATCTCTTCACAAATGATCAGGCTATCGGTAACTCCACATGCCGTTTGATTCGCACCTTCAGAAACCTTATAAAGCAAGGTTTACTTAACCCCTTTGAGGGACCTGTGTACGACACGAAGGGTATCCTGCGCTTTGAACACAACTATCTGCCTACTCTTATCGAAATCCAGCGAATTCACTGGCACGAAAGCTCCGTTATAGCCGATAACAGCAGCTCCGCGGGCTTCCGCGGTAAATCCGAAAGGAATCCGAGCGCATGAAGTATCTTGAAGACATGATCCGCGAGAACGGCGAGGTTCGGCCGGGCGGTATAGTTAAAGTAGACGGCTTTTTAAATCACAGACTTGACTGGTGCCTTTACAGAGAGATGGGAGCCGAGTTTTTCCGCCTTTTCAGTTCAGATAACGTCAGTCTCATATTGACCATAGAAGCATCCGGAATAGGCATCGCCTGTGTAACCGCTCAGTTTTTCGAGGTTCCCGTCGTATTCGCGAAAAAAGCGGGCGCGAGGAACATGGATAAGGATGTTTACACCGCGTCGGTGGTCTCTTTTACACATGGAAGCGTCTCGGAGATTACGGTGAACAAAAAATACATTTCGCCCTCTGATCGCGTGCTGATAATCGATGATTTTCTTGCAAACGGAGAAGCCGCAAGCGGCCTTATATCAATCGTTAACCAGGCAGGCGCTTCTCTGGTGGGCGTCGGTATCGCGGTCGAGAAGTGTTTTCAGTCGGGAGGAGACAAGCTCCGCGCTTCCGGCATACACCTTGAGTCGCTTGCACTCATCGAGTCAACGGATAACGGTATTGTTTTCAGAAAGTAATCAACTCTATATAACTGAAGCGGAGGGCTCGCACAGCCCTCCGCTTAACTTTTTATAACTGTTAAAGCTATCTTTCCTCCCGGAAATAATTCTCTCCGCAGCTTGCCGGTATGGCGTGCTCCCGCGACTGTCTTATCCCCGTTATTATAAGCACTATTACGGTTGCCGCGTAGGGAACCACGTCGTACAGCTGCGACTGCGCGTTGTTCAAACCCAGGTGCAGGTAATACCTTAGCACCGACAGTCCGCCGAAAATGAACGAGCCGATAAGAGCGCGCCAGGGACTCCATGTCACGAATATTACCAGTGCCACCGCTATCCATCCGTAGCCGCTTATGCAGTTATTCACCCATACGCCCGAGCAGGTCACCATTACAATATACATTCCGCCGATTCCGCAGATACCACCGCCTATGCAGGTTGCGAGGTATTTGTAAAGCGTCACGTTAATTCCCGCCGCGTCCGCGGTCGCGGGGTTTTCACCCACCGCGCGCAGGGAAAGTCCCTTGCGTGTTCTGTTTAGAAATAAAGCTATCGCTATTGCCACTATCACGGCCAGATAAACAGCGAAATTATATGAAAACAGCAGCTTCCCGACCGTAGGTATGGAGGAAAGCACAGGAACATTACCGTTGAATACCGCTTTGGTCGCCGCGCTGACGGCTACGTATCCCCCGGCTCTGCTGCTCAATACCTCACCGAAGAAATTTCCGAAGCCCGTACCGAATATAGTCAGCGCAAGGCCCGTAACGTTTTGGTTCGCGCGAAGAGTAATAGTCAGAAAGCAGTATATAAGCGCTCCGAGCGCGGCACAACAAAACGCGCACACAACGGCTATAAGCGCCGCGATGCCGCCGATCGGTACTGCCGTGAACTTTTCGTAGTAAAAAGCGCCGGCGAGGCCCGCAATACCGCCCATGAACATCATGCCTTCAACGCCGAGATTGAGATTGCCGGATTTTTCGGTCAGTATCTCACCCACGGTGCCATATAGGAACGGAGTTCCGGCCAGTATTGTAGCGCAGATAAACTGAATAAACTTATACACCGGCTTCATCTCCCTTTCTGTGCCTGAATATCAGTTTATAATTAATAAAAAATTCGCAGCCGAGCATGCAGAAGAGTATAATGCCGGTTAAAACCTCCGCCGCTGAAGCAGGTATCTTGAAGTTTGTTTGTATCGTGTTTGATCCCTTGGATAATGTGGCAAGAAACATAGATATAAATACCATCACGAAGGGATTAAGCCTGGAAAGCCAAGCCACCGTTATTGCCGTGAACCCGACTCCGCCCGCCGTTGACTCGCTCAGCGTAAAATCCTCGCCCGACACGATGAGAAATCCGGCGATTCCGGCTATCGCGCCCGAGATGAACATGGTTCGGATTATTATCCACCCGACGTTCATGCCAGCGTACTGCGCGGTTTTCACCGATTCGCCCACTACCGATATTTCATAACCCTGTTTTGCGTATTTAAGATAAAAGAACATAGCAACGGTTATCGCCAGAATAATAATCCAGCCTATGTGAACTCCAAACACCTTCGGCAGACGTGACTGAAAACCGATCATCGCGATTTGCGGAAAACTTGAAGCCGGTGCTCTCCACGGGCCGTTTTGCAGGTAACGAACAAAGCCTAACACGATATAATTGAACATCAGCGTAAACAGGGTCTCGTTTATTCCCCATTTGGCTTTGAACAATGCCGGTATAACTCCCCATATGCCTCCGGCCGCAGCGCCTGCGATAAACATCACGAGAATAAGTACGGGTCTGGGCATTTTGTCAATCCAGAACAGCGCGACATATGTGGCCGCTATCGCTCCGGCCAGTATTTGACCCTCCGCTCCGATGTTCCAGAACTTCATCTTGAACGCGGGCGTTATCGCCAGCGCGGCGCCCAGAAGAGGAATCGCTATCTTTATCGTCTCAACTCTCGAGGTCTTTGTAAAAAACGAACCCTTCACCATATCGGCGTAAACAGAAAAGGGGTTATGCCCGAGCGCCACAATAAGCACCGCGCCTATGGCAAGCGCCGCAACTATCGACGCCACGCGTATAGCCCAGGCTTTTGAAGCCGGCATATCGCTGCGTTTTGCCAGACGTACCAGCGGTTCTGCATGCGAAAGGACGCGTTTTGTTTTTTCAGAATTCGCTCCCATCAGCTGCTCGCCGCCTTTCCCGAGCCCGCTCCTGCCATAAGCAGCCCAATCTGCTCCTTTGTTGTGCTTTTCGGATCAACTATTCCGGTCACTCTGCCGCCGCATAGAACCATTACACGATCGCAGAGCTCCATAAGAACGTCAAGATCCTCCCCTATGAACAGCACGGCAACGCCTTTCTTTTTCTGCTCGTTTAGCAGGTCGTATATCGTATATGATGAATTTATGTCAAGACCGCGCACCGGATATGCAACCACAAGAACCGAAGGACTTGAAGCGATCTCACGCCCTACAAGCACTTTCTGAACGTTTCCGCCTGAAAGAAGCCTTACCGGAGTTGAAACGCCGGGCGTTACGATATCCAGACGTTTAATGAGATTTTCAGCCATCGCGCGCGGTGTCTTTCTGTCCGTAAATATACCTTTGCCGCTGCGATAACTCTTGAGCATCATGTTGTCAGTCATATCCATCGAGGCCACAAGGCCCATGCCAAGCCTGTCCTCGGGGACGAATGCCATTGCAACTCCCCTTTTAATTATCTCGGTAGGCTTCATACCTACAATATTCTCTCTGTAGTCCCCATCCTGCGACTGTACCCGGCAGAGAATCGCTCCTCCATGTACCGGATACAGGCCTGCTATCGACTCGCAAAGCTCCCTCTGCCCGCTTCCGGCAATACCCGCAATGCCCAGTATCTCTCCTGAATAAAGCGAAAAGCTAACGCTGTCGAGCACTCTGTGGCCCTCAGGGCTCTTGCAGGTTAGATCTACAATTTTAAGGCATTCAACCGCGTTTTCATCAGGCTGCGGCCGATCTATCTCCAGGCTCACGCGACGCCCTACCATGAGATCGGTAAGCTCCTGCTGCGTGGTTTTTGCCGTATCTACCGTACCGACCGATTCCCCTTTGCGTAAAATCGATACGCGGTCGGATACCGCAAGCACCTCGTTGAGCTTATGGGTAATGATGATAATGGCCTTGCCGTCTGCTTTCATATTGCGAAGCACATTGAAAAGCTTTTCGGTCTCCTGCGGTGTCAGCACGGCGGTAGGTTCGTCTAATATCAGTATGTCGGCACCTCTGTAGAGCACCTTGATTATCTCAACGGTCTGCTTTTCGGATACCGACATGTCGTATATTTTCTTACCGGTATCTATTTCAAATCCATAACGAGAGGCCAGCTCTTTTATCTCGGCGAACAGAGCCTTCCTGTTAATGCCGACACTGCCCGGCAGACCGAGCACAATGTTCTCCGCCGCGGTCAGCACGTCGATAAGCTTAAAGTGCTGGTGTATCATCCCTATACCCAGTTCAAACGCTTCTTTCGGAGAGCGTATAGTCACTTCTCTTCCGCTTACATATATCCGTCCGCCGTCGGGAAAATATATACCCGAAAGTATATTCATGAGCGTGGTTTTGCCGCTGCCGTTTTCTCCGAGCAAAGCAAGTATCTCACCTTTTCTCACGTCCAGCGAGATGCGGTTGTTGGCAACAACGTTTCCGAAGCTTTTTGTAATATCAACAAGCTTAATCGCGTTTAGTTCATCCGCCAAATAGCAGCCTCCGTTCCCTCAGCGAGCTGTCTGTCCGATTCTTTCGGATGCTTAAGTATATATTATAATCTCATCTTTGACAATATCCGCTCTCCTTCTTATCTTTTCTTATTTTCTATTGAACACTAACAGTATATCTGCTATTATTACATTACCTTTATCCAATAAAGAATTAGGAGGAAATGCATATGCCTTTTTGCTCAAACTGTGGTTCACAGGTACCGGACGGTAAGAATTTCTGTCCCCAATGCGGTGCCGCTCAAGCTGCCCAACAGAATGCGGGAGATTTCTCCACTAAAGTAACAGATAAGTTTAATGAGATTAATAACACAACCGATTATAGTTCAAGCTATCGTCCCGAAGATATTGCCGCGAATAAAGTAATGGCTGTCTTCGCTTACATCGGAATTCTCTTCCTCATCCCGCTTCTTGCAGCCAAGGAGTCTCCGTTTGCGCGTTATCATGCCAATCAGGGGCTTGTTTTGTTCCTCTTCGAAATTGCCGCCGGAATCGTTATGTCTATCCTCGGATGGATACCCGTGCTGGGCACAATAATAAATATCGTTCTCTGGCTTGTGATTGTTGCGCTTTGCATAATCGGCATAATAAACGCAGTGAACGGCAAGTGCAAGGATCTTCCTGTCATCGGCAAGTTCAGACTTATAAAGTAATTTTTCGCTCATTTCCGATAATAAGGCTGACTCCGCAATTAAACGGAGTCAGCTTTTGCCATATTCTATAAGTTATACAGTTCTGTAAATTTTCGGGTCAGGTAATCGGTGTAATATGTCGGGTCAAAAGGACCGCAGCAGGATTCAAACAATGGCGCAGGATCAAACATAGACCCGTGTTTCCATATCTTGTCCTCCAGCCACGCCGATATCGGTGATATATCGCCTGATGCTATCTGCGCGTCTACGTCTATGCTTTCTTTCAACTTCGCGAGCATCTGAGCGCCGTAAGCGCTGCCCAGCGCGTAAGCCGGAAAATATCCAATCGATCCTCCGGACCAGTGGCTGTCCTGCAATACTCCCCTCGCGTCATCCGGCACATCGATCCCCAGATATTCCTTTATTTTATCGTTCCACGCCCCCGGCAGCTCGCTCACAGTCAGAGAACCCTCCACCACAGCCTTTTCCAACTCATATCTGAGCATAACGTGAAGACTGTAGGTCAGTTCGTCCGCTTCTATCCGTATCAGCGACGGCATGCTGATGTTCACCGCGCTGTATAGCATGTCCTCAGTCACACCGCTCATCCGCTCAGGAAATAGCTCTCTGAGCTTACCGAGCAGCAATGCGCAAAACGGCCTTCCGCGTCCTATTATGTTTTCATAAAAACGGCTCTGGCTTTCGTGTATACCCATTGATACACCGCTGCCCAGACAAGTGTTTTTTAGTTCGTCCGAAGTATGCAGTTCGTACAGCGCGTGCCCGCCCTCGTGTATAACCGAATAAAGCGAGCTTGCCATATCGCGCTCGTAGTAATGTGTGGTTATCCTCACGTCCGTTTTATCAAAAGGAATCGTAAAAGGATGCTCTGTTTCCCCTATGGCGCAGTGATTTCGGTTTAAACCCATAAACTCCATCAGCCAGTCCGAAAGCTGCCTTTGTCTCCATACCGGATATGACTGTTTTAAAAACAGATTATCCGGCTTAACGCTGCTTTCACTTACGGCCGCTATGAGCGGCACAAGCTTTTTGCGAAGCTGCGAAAAAAACAAATCGCATCTTTCGGTATTCAGACCGCGCTCGTACATATCAAGCATCACGTTATACGGTTTTTCCGTCGGATCAAAGTACCCCGCAAACCTGATGTTCGTATTGAATATCTTTTCGAGATAAGGCGCAAAGGACTTAAAGTCGCTGTTAATTTTTGCTGAGTGCCAAACATTTTCCGCTTCGTTTAAGAGCATCTGATACTCTATGTATTCCGATTCGGGTATCTTTTTAGTGCGCTCATATTCCCGCCAAAGCTCGTTTACCGCGCGCTTTGTAACGGGGGAAAGTTCTCCCGACTTTTCAATGAGCTCACTGAGCAGCTGACCCGTTTTCTCCCCCGCGGAAAGCTCATATACGGTTTCAGACAAAACAGCCAGGGTATTTCCCCTGTTTTCGGCTCCGCCTTTCGGCGCGCCGGTCACCGAGTCGTAATAGAGCATACCGGTAGCGTGAGAATAAGCCTTCTTTTTTGCCTGTAGCCTGTCGAGCCTTTCGATTAGTTCCTTTAGTTCCATTCAAAGCATCCTCCCGGTAATCACATAATAAGGTGATTATATTACATTCCGAATCCTTTTCAAAG
>JAAYBW010000114.1 GCA_012729975.1 Clostridiales bacterium | reverse complement strand
CCGATTTTGCTTAACCACCGCGTGACGGGCATTGTGCAGAACAGCAAAAAAGAAGTCTGCGGTTTGGAGGCAGACGCGGGCGGAGAAAAGAAAATTATCTTCCGGGCGAGAAAAGCCGTAATATTCGGCAGCGGCGGCTACTCGCACAATGCGGAAATGATGCTTCACTATCAAAGAGGTCCGCATTTCGGCGGATGCTCGGCGCCTTCCAACACCGGTGATTTTATTAACATGGGCATAGAGCTCGGCGCGAAGCTCGGGAACATGGCCGGCGCGTTCAGAGCTCAGAGCATTTTCGAAAAGGTTTTATATGATTCGGGAGGTTCCAACAACGTCTTCTACATTCCGGGTGACAGCGTTCTCGAGGTTAATAAACACGGACGCAGAATTATGGATGAGAAGATCAACTACACCGACCGCACCATGCTCCATTTCGTATGGGATCCTCAGGCGGCGGAGTGGACAAATATGCTCACGTTTTTGATTTATGACAAACGAACGGCAGCTCTGTGGCAGGGCTATCCTCCATATCCGCTCCAAAACGAACAACCCTCATATATAATATCCGGCAATACACTCGATGAGCTGGCGGCTGAAATCGAAAAGCGGCTGAGCACGCACGCGGCGCATACCGGAGGATTCGCGGCGGCTCCCGATTTCGCCGAAAATCTGAAATCGACCGTCATGCGTTTTAATCAATTTGCCACGTCGGGTAAGGACAAGGATTTTCATCGCGGCGAAAGAGCATACGACAGAGAATGGACGACATTCCCGCCGACTGTTCCCGGACAGGAGTGGCCGCCGCCGGACAGCCCGAATTATACGATGTATCCGTTGAGTGACGAAGGGCCGTATTACGCTATGATACTCGCGGCGGGTACTCTGGATACGAACGGAGGCCCGATGATAAACCACAAAGCGCAGGTACTGCACGTTCGCGGCACAGTCATCCCGGGGCTTTACGGGGCGGGCAACTGTATCGCCGCGCCGACCGCGAACGCGTACTGGGGCGGGGGCAGCACAATAGGCCCCGCTATGACGTTCGGTTACATAGCCGCGCTGAACGCTTTGCAGGAACCCGATAAGACCGAGGATTTGTGAGATGCCGCATACGCCGAAGAGAATAAGTATATTTATCTTAATAACGCTGTTTATATTTATATTCGCCGGCTGCACGGGGAAAAAGGACGAGCCCGCGCAGAGCGCTCCGGCCGACGCCGGCAGCGATATGACTTTGGAGGAGCTGGCGGAATACAACGGGAAGGACGATAATCCCGCGTACATCGCTGTGGACGGCGTTATATACGACGTGAGCCGGAACTCAAACTGGAAGGCCGGAGAGCATAACGGATACAGCGCGGGAAATGACGTTTCCGAGCTCATTGAAAAGATATCTCCGCACGGTAAGCGCGTACTTAATAAGCTGCCGGTGGTCGGAAACGTTATTGAATAGAAAGAGGGGATTTATCTGAGTTTATACAGCATACTGGGATTTACCAATATTGCTCTGGTCGTGATCGCCACTTCGCCGTTCTGGGTGCGCAGTCTCGGGAAACTGCTGTTTCCGAAAAGAAACGCACAGATAAACAAGCTCGTGCGAAAACTGCGTGTTTTGCATAAACCGCTGGGAGCCTGCCTGCTGATTGTGGTCATCATACACGGCTATCTGGCTCTGGGAACACCGAGAATCCACACGGGAACGCTTTTAGGATTATTTGTCCTGGTGACCGTTGTGCTGGGAGCGATATTTACAAAGCTGAAAAAACCCGCTCTGTTTAAGTGGCACAGATATATAGCGGTGCTGACGGTACTGCTGATTCTGCTCCATCTTATCGCTCCCAACGCTCTGCGTTTTATCTCCGGCTGAAGTAAATATTAAAGAGCGCTGTATTTCCTCCTTTGCGGTTCCCCGCGGGTCTCGCGGAGCCGTTTATTCGGAAATGCAGCGCTCGTCTTAACAAAACGGGCAATAGCCTTAATACTTCCCGTACTCCTTAACTGTATTGAACATCGTCTCGACGTTTTCACGCTTTGACTGCGTAATGCCGCTGTTAGGTTGGAAGATGAATCCTCCGCCGGGAGCGCAGATGTCTATCAGCCGCTTGCATTCGTCCGCGACCTTGTCCGGCGTGCCGAAGTCAAGAAGCGGGTTCGGAAAACCGCCGGTAATACAAGCCACATCCCCGAGTGTTTTTTTGGCTAGCTCCATCGGAGTGTCCTCAAACTTATATATCACCTTGCCCTTTGGGACATCTTTCAGGTGACAGACTCTTGTAGAATACCTGCCTTCGCAGAAAACATAGGGTACCATGCCCTGATCGACGATTGTCTCAATGATCTCCTGAAGATAGCGCCAGTAATATTTTACATAAAATTCGTCGCTCATGAAGCCGTCAAGGCCTTTGTGCAGAGTCATATGCACAAATGTTCCCGTCTTGCTCCCGTCTTTGTTAATTGACTTTATATGAGATATCATGTATGGGAAGTACTCGTCTATGAACCTTTGAACAACGTCCTGATTGTCATATAGGTCGGTGAGCGAAAGAATCGTTCCGCGCAGAGTATCGCTGTATTCATCAAAGGGGACCATTGCCTTGCCGCCTCCGAAGCTCGGGAACCCGAGTTCGTCGATTTCCGCATTTACCTCGCGCCGGCGGCAGCTGAGGGCTTCATAATAGTCGCTGACCTTCCAGAAGGTCTTTATCATTTCACGCATTTCGGGTTTTGAAAATTCATCCGCAAGTTCCCTGAGACCGCGATGCGAAAGAGGAATTTTCAGGTTTTCAAGAGGTTTGCACAGCCGCGAAATTTTCGGCATGGATTTATTTAGCTTCCACCCGGTGCGATCTGAAAAAAACTGATCGAACTCATCATCAAGCAGGATGGGAAACTCGATGAACTGCTGTATGGAGTTGTCGTCTATTTTTGTGCCGGGTCTGCCCGGCCATTCAATGTATGTGGGATCCAGCATTTCCAGCACCGGGCCCTCGCCGGACAAATCCCCGACTCCCGATGAGGTATCGGGATCATACTTAAGCAGATATTTAATAATTGCGGTTTTCATCTTTTCCAAAGTAGGGTCGTAAATTGCTTCAGCCATGGTATAGCCTGCTTCGGTTATTGCAAAAATGTTTCCTCCGGCCATTATGGGAACACGGTCGCCTTCCCTGAGCGCGATAGCAGCGCGAATGCGTCCTTCTTTTTCCGCAAGTCTTCTTTTTGCCTCTTCCGTCATATCAATATCTCCAATCTATAATTGTGATGTTGGTTTCCAGCCGCAAAATATGGTCTGCCGCAATTGTTGTCGCATGTCGCGCCTTTGAAAGCGTTCGGGAAATCCCGATGATTCGGGAACTTGCCGGTTTTCCTACTAATAATAACGTAATTTCCTATAATGTACAAAATAATTTCGCCGATTTGAACTAAAATTGTGACTCGTCCGACTGATCGTTTACCTTTTTGTCCCCTGCTGAAAATTAGTCTCTGCCGCTTATTGCTTGAAAAACTCCCGGACTATGTAATATACTTACCGTTGCCGGGACAAATTTGCGCGGGGACCGGAACCATGAAGTTTGGGAGGGAACTATGAAACAGCTTCTGAGAATTATCGCCGCTATCATCGCTTTGATTGTTGTCGTGGCGGCGGGCTACGCGGCCTACGTTTTTATTGCGTATTACCGCGTTGAGGACAAGCTTGATCTGACGGTGGAAAACGTTTCCGGCAAAATCCCGGAACCGGAGACGGAATACACGCTGACGACCTTCAACATAGGCTATGGGGCATACAGCACCGATTACAGTTTTTTTATGGACGGCGGCATATATTCAAGGGCATTCGACAAGGCTGCGGTCTTAACAAATATAAACGGTGCGATCGGTGTCATCTCCGGGCTTGATCCGGATTTCGCATTCTTTCAGGAGGTGGACACCGACGCGACAAGGAGCTACCATGTCGATGAGTATTCTATGCTTAGGGAAAGCTTTGACTCTTATTCCTCGGTGCTCGCGATGAACTACGATTCGCCGTATCTGCTGTATCCGGTGTCCGAGCCGATCGGCAAATCCGTATCCGGTATAGCGACGCTCTCGAAATACACGATAAGCT
>JAAYBW010000113.1 GCA_012729975.1 Clostridiales bacterium | reverse complement strand
TTTTTTCAAATGACAGTCAGTATATCGTTGTCAACTTTAAAAAGGTGGAACGCAGGGCGATTTCTTCTCCTCAGATTACCTATACCATCCGGGGCCCGCAGGACAGCTTTTCCGAAAACCTCGACGCAAACCTTTCGCTTATAAGGTATCGCGTTAAAGATAAAAACATGCGTATAAAACATTTTAAGGTGGGCAGACGCACAAAAACGCGGGTAGCGGTAATCTATATTAACGACATCGCGAATGATACGGTAGTAAACGAGATTCAAAAAAGGATAGAAGCCATTGATGTCGACGGTATCGGCGAGTCCGGAGAGCTGCAGACCTTTCTTTTAAACAACAATCTGCAGCTGTTCCCGCAAATCGGTCTTATAGAACGTTCCGACATGGCGTTTCATTCTCTTCTTTCGGGCAAAGTCGTTGTTCTGGTGGAGGGCAGCGGAATTGCCCTGCTCGCTCCGAAAACCTTCGGCGAGTTTTTTCAGTCCTGCGACGACAGGTATGATAACAAGTTCTTCGCCATGCTCGCAAGGCTCCTGCGCTATGCCGCTATCGTCGTCGCCTTGACCGGTTCGAGCGTATTTGTAGCGCTCACATCGTTTCATACGGATGTTTTGCCCGTTGAATACGCCATATCTCTTTCCGAGATGCGGTCAAACGTGCTTTTCACGGCGCTCACAGGCGCGTTATTGCTTGAATTCATAATGGAGCTGCTCCGGGAAGCGCTGCTGAGGGTTCCCAAGCAGATCGGCTCCGCTATCGGCATCGTGGGCGCTATCGTCATCGGGTCCGCCGCGATATCGGCCGGCATTTTCAGTCCTCTGCTGCTGATTATTGTATCGACATCTTTGCTCGCTTCCTTTGCCATTCCGGACTATTCATTGGTAAACCCCTTCAGAGTGTTAAAATTCATACTATTGCTTTTCACCGGGACAATGGGGTTTTACGGCTTTACGGTTTTCCTGACTTTCGTTTTAGCCGAACTTGTTTCAATGAACAGTTTCGGTACGCCTTATATGGCGCCGATCGCACCGTTTAATCTCTACGATTTTATAAGGGCGTTATTAAGCCGTCCCACAACCGAGCCCGTAAGACCGAATTATCTGAAAACGAAAGACAAGAGAAGAATGAGCAAATAGCTCTGCCCTAAGTCCTTCCCCACCGAAAGAATGCGGCACAATACACACGGGGAGCAGTTTCCTGCCCCCCGTTCGCTTTACTGTATGTTCATGTATGCCTCAGATCAAAAGCATGCGGTCATTGTTTAGAACTCCGCCGGAGGCGTTTTTAAACTGCCGCAGCAGATCCTCCACAGTAGTCCCCCTGCGCTCGTCGCCCGCCACATCGAAGATGATATTGCCCCTGTCCATCATGATGGTTCTGTCTCCGAGCGCCAGCGCGGACTGCATGTTGTGGGTGATCATCAGGCAGGTAAGATTTCCTTCCTCCACTATCCTGGTGGTTAAAGCGAGCACCTTTTCCGCGGTGGCCGGGTCCAGCGCCGCCGTGTGTTCATCCAGAAGCAGCAGCTTCGGCGGGTTGAAGGTAGCCATCATAAGCGTTAGCGCCTGTCGCTGTCCGCCGGAAAGCAGGCCTACCGGCTGCTTCATCATGTTTTCCAGCCCCAGATCGAGCAGCGCCAGCCTGTCGCGAAACTCCCGCCTGTCGGCCTTGCTGATGCGGCTCATCCAGCCGCCTCTTCCTGAAGACAGCGCCAGATTCTCCTCTACGCTCATGCCCGGTGCGCTGCCGCGCATCGGGTCCTGAAACAGGCGTCCGATGTGCTTTGCCTTCTTGTGTTCGGGCGTGAGCGTTATATCCTCCCCGTCGA
>JAAYBW010000112.1 GCA_012729975.1 Clostridiales bacterium | reverse complement strand
TTTTTTCAAATGACAGTCAGTATATCGTTGTCAACTTTAAAAAGGTGGAACGCAGGGCGATTTCTTCTCCTCAGATTACCTATACCATCCGGGGCCCGCAGGACAGCTTTTCCGAAAACCTCGACGCGAACCTTTCGCTTATAAGGTATCGCGTTAAAGATAAAAACATGCGTATAAAACATTTTGAGGTGGGCAGACGCACAAAAACGCGGGTAGCGGTAATCTATATTAACGACATCGCGAATGATACGTTAGTTAACGAGATTCAAAAAAGGATAGAAGCCATTGATGTCGACGGTATCGGTGAGTCGGGAGAGCTGCAGACCTTTCTTTTAAACAACAAGCTGCAGCTGTTTCCGCAAATAGGTCTTATAGAACGTTCCGACATGGCGTTCCATTCTCTTATTTCGGGTAAAGTCATTGTGCTGGTGGAGGGCAGCGGAATCGCCCTGCTCGCCCCGAAAACCTTCGGCGAGTTTTTCCAGTCCTGCGACGACAGGTATGATAACAAGTTCTTCGGCATGCTCGCGAGGCTCCTGCGCTATGCCGCTATCGTCGTCGCCTTGACCGGTTCGAGCGTATTTGTAGCGATCACATCGTTTCATACGGATGTTCTGCCTGTCGAATACGCCATATCTCTTTCCGAGATGCGGTCAAACGTACTCTTCACGGCGCTCACAGGCTCGTTATTGCTTGAATTTATAATGGAGCTGCTCCGGGAAGCGCTGCTGAGGGTTCCCAAGCAGATTGGCTCCGCTATCGGCATCGTGGGCGCTATCGTCATCGGGTCCGCCGCGATATCGGCCAGCATTTTCAGTCCTCTGCTGCTGATTATTGTATCGACATCTTTGCTCGCTTCCTTTGCCATTCCGGACTATTCATTGGTAAACCCCTTCAGAGTGCTGAAATTCATACTTTTGCTTTTCACCGGGACAATGGGGTTTTACGGCTTTACGGTCTTCCTGACGTTTGTTTTAGCCGAGCTTGTTTCAATGAACAGTTTCGGTACTCCTTATATGGCACCGATTGCGCCGTTTAATTTCTACGATTTTAAAAGGACACTTTTAAGCAATCCGACAACCGAGCCTGTAAGACCGAATTATATAAAAACAAAAGATAATAAAAGGATGAGTGAATAGCTCTGCTCGAAGACCTTTCCCACCGGAACCACGGCACAATACACACGGAGCGGGGGCAGTTCTCTGCCCCCCGTTCTCTTTCCCATATGTTCATTTATAGCTCAGATTAAAAGCATGCGGTCGTTGTTTAAAACTCCGCCGGAGGCGTTTTTAAACTGCCGCAGCAGATCCTCCACAGTAGTTCCCCTGCGCTCGTCGCCCGCAACATCGAAGATGATATTGCCCCTGTCCATCATGATGGTTCTGTCTCCGAGAGCCAGCGCAGACTGCATGTTGTGGGTAATCATAAGGCAGGTAAGATTTCCTTCCTGCACGATCCTGGTGGTTAAAGCGAGTACCTTTTCCGCAGTGGCCGGATCCAGCGCCGCCGTGTGCTCATCAAGAAGCAGCAGCTTCGGCGGGGTAAATGTGGCCATCATAAGCGTCAGCGCCTGACGCTGTCCGCCGGAAAGCAGGCCTACCGGCTGCTTCATCATGTTTTCCAGCCCCAGATCGAGCAGCGCCAGCCTGTCGCGAAACTCCCGCCTGTCGGCCTTGCTGATGCGGCTCATCCAGCCGCCCCGGCCCGAAGACAGCGCCAGATTCTCCTCTACGCTCATGCCCGGTGCGCTGCCGCGCATCGGGTCCTGAAACAGGCGTCCGATGTGCTTTGCCTTCTTGTGTTCGGGCGTGAGCGTTATATCCTCCCCGTCGA
>JAAYBW010000111.1 GCA_012729975.1 Clostridiales bacterium | reverse complement strand
TGGTGTATCAGGTATCCGGACTATGACCTGAAGGAAGAGGCTCTGATACATTTCGGGATTTTACTGGGCGGCATAACGGAGAAAAACAGTGATGTGCTGCTTGTCTGAGAATAATAAGCGGAGCAGCTGGGCTGACCCGACTGCTCCGCGCTCTTTTCTTATTACACCGCCCGGCTAATGATGCCGACAGTTAATCTTCCATTGTTCCGATTACATCCGGAATTATGAGAGTGGCCTCGGTTTTGCTTTGGATTTCCTCAACGGTGACTCCGGGAGCCAGTTCTCTTAAAACGATGCCGTCGCATGTCATTTCCATGACGCCGAGCTCGGTTACGATCCATTTAACGACACCCAGCGCGGTTAACGGCAGCGTGCAGTTTTTAAGTATTTTAGGCGCTCCGTTTTTGTTGTTGTGCTCCATTGCGATTATGACCTGCTTGGCGCCGACCACAAGATCCATCGCGCCGCCCATGCCGGGAACCATCTTGCCGGGAACTATCCAGTTGGCGAGATTTCCTTTTTCATCTACTTCGAGAGCGCCGAGGACCGTTGCGTCCACGTGTCCGCCTCTTATGAGAGCGAAGCTCATCGCGCTGTCAAAGCACGCGCCGCCGGGAAGGATAGTCACAAAAGCGCCGCCGGCGTTGACTGTATCTTTATCCTCCATACCGGGTTCGGGGCTCGGGCCGATACCTATGAAGCCGTTTTCCGACTGCAGCATTACGTTTATTTCGGGAGGAATGAAATTCGCAACCATTGTGGGCATGCCGATGCCGAGGTTGACAAGGTCTCCGTCCTTAAAGAACTTCGCGACTCTTTTTACTATTCTCTCACGTGTGTCAGCCATTTTCTTTTCCTCCTTAAGCCTTCACAATCATATCGACAAGCGCCCCGGGAGTTACAACCGCATCGGGGTCCAGTTCGCCGACTTCAACGATCTCCTCCGCCTCGACAATGACAAAGTCGGCGGCCAGAGCCATCAGGGGATTGAAGTTGCGGGTTGCGTTTCTGTATACAAGGTTACCCAGCTTATCTGCCTTGTAAGCCTTCAGCAGGGCTATATCGGCCTTAAGAGGGAGCTCGAGCAGATAATCTATGCCGTTTAAGGTGATCTTCTGCTTGCCTTCCTCGACAATCGTACCGACGCCTGTCGGCGTTAAAAAGCCTCCCAAACCGGCTCCGCCTGCCCTGAGCCTTTCGGCCAGTGTTCCCTGGGGAACCAATTCGACCTGCAATTCTCCGGTATGCATCAGACGGCCCGTTTCTTTGTTTGTTCCGATATGAGAAACAATGACCTTGGCGGCTTGTCCGCTGACAACGAGCCTGCCGATTCCCCTGTCGACATAGCTTGTATCATTGCCGATAATAGTCAGGTTAGTGACGCCTGAGTTGACCAGACCGTCCACAAGAGCCTCCGGTGTTCCGACAGCCAGGAAACCGCCGATCGCTATAACCTGATTATCCTTAAATTGCGCGTAGGCTTCCTCCAGGGTTTTTATTTTGCTCATTATGCTCACGTCCTTATATATAGATATGATCAGGATGATATCACGCCGCTTAACGCCGCTATTTCATTTTACCATTACTGTCAATATGCGCCCCGTTTATTATATAGACGGGGCGCTGATATTTGCAATATAAATTTTACTTAAGGCCCATCCAGCCGGAGATGACCATCTTCTGGACTTCGGTTGTGCCTTCATATATTTCGGTAATCTTGGCATCACGCATGAAGCGCTCGAAGGGATACTCGCGGGTGTAACCGTATCCGCCGATGAGCTGCAGGCAGCGGCGCGTTACATCGCTGGCGGTGTCCGCGGCAAAAAGCTTGGCCTGCGCGGCAAGATGAGTGTAGGGTTCGTGGTCCTGCTTAGCCTGCGCGGCGCGGTATATAAGCAGGCGGGACGCCTCCACCATTGTTTTCATATCCGCAAGTTCGAACTGGGTGTTCTGGAAGGAGCTGATGGGTTTTCCGAACTGAACGCGCTGCGTGACATATTTGACGCACTCGTCGATTGCCGCTTCGGCAATACCCAGCGCCTGAGCGGCTATGCCTATGCGGCCGCCGTCCAGAGTCGCCATCGCGATTTTGAAACCCTTGTTGAGATCGCCCAGAAGGTTTTCCTTCGGGACTATCATATCTTCGAATATGAGCTCGCAGGTTGAAGAACCGCGGATGCCCATTTTCTTTTCGTGAGTGCCGACACTGAAGCCGGGGAAATCCTTTTCTATTATAAAAGCCGAAATGCCCCTGTTGCCGGCGGCTTTATCCGTCATGGCAAAAATGACAAAGGTCTCGGCAACACCGCCGTTGGTTATGAAAATCTTCGAGCCGTTAATGAGCCAATGGTCGCCCATGTCGACGGCTGTGGTTTTCTGCATGGCGGCATCGGTTCCCGCACCGGGCTCTGTGAGGCCGAACGCGCCGATTTTTTCGCCGGTAAGCAGCGGAAAGAGATATTTTTCCTTTTGCTCGGGCGTGCCGTATTCACTTATAGGCCAGCAGCACAGCGAACAATGGGCCGAGAGTGTTACGCTTGTGCTTGCGCAGTATTTGGCAAGCTCTTCGCAGACAGCGATATACGTCACATAGCTCAGGCCGGCTCCGCCGTACTCCTCGGGAAACGGAATCCCCATCATGCCCATCTCAGCGAGCTTTGTTACGGTTTCCATGGGGAAACGCTCGTTTTCGTCTATCTCTGCCGCTATCGGTTGGACTTCCTTTATGCAGAAGTCGGCCAGCATAGAGATAATGTCCTGTTCTTCCTGCGTGAATTTAAAATCCATAGCTGTGACAAGTCCCTTCATAAATATGATATATAATCGCGAAGATTGCTGTATATAAAAATAAATTAAACGACCGGCCGTATAAATAAGCGGAGGAGAGTATTTTATCGCTTATTTTTGTGGTAATATTAAGCCGGTAGGAAATATGGAAACCTGCCGGTTTAAAAAAGAGGGTCAAGGAGACTGATATGAAAACTGATAAGGTCCGGGCCGTTTATTTCAGCGCGACCGGAACGACCGCCAAGATCACGGAATTTATAGCCGGTGAGATTTCAAGGCTGATTTGCGCGGAGTATGAAATAACCGACTTTACTTTGCCTTTCGCAAGAGAGGAGTCTTTGTCATTCGGCAGCAATGAGCTTGTTATATTCGGCCTGCCGGTGTACGCGGGCCGCGTTCCCAACGTTTTACTTAAATACCTGAGGAAAACACAGGGAAACGATGCCCTGGCCGTTCCGGTTGTTTTGTACGGCAACAGGAATTATGACGACGCACTCATTGAACTCAGAGATCTTCTGGAAAAGGGGAACCTGCACACTATAGCCGCGGCCGCTTTCGTAGGGGAGCATTCGTTTTCGGACACGCTGGCAAAGGGTCGGCCGGACGAGGCGGATATGACCAAGGCGGCGCTGTTTGCGGGTGACATTGCCGCGGCGCTTAAAAAAGCGGACGGGAAGCCGCTTCGCGGTCCCGTGTCCGTAAAGGGTTCGCCGGAGCCATACAGGGGTTATTACCAGCCCAGAGACCGAAAAGGAAACCCCGTGGATATTCTTAAGGTGAAACCTTTAACGAATGACAGCTGCATCGACTGCAAGCTCTGCGCAAGGATATGCCCCATGGGTTCGATAAGCTTTGAAAATGTCAGGGAGTTTACCGGGATCTGCATCAAATGCGGCGCCTGCGTAAAAAAATGCCCGGTCGGCGCGAAATACTATGAGGATGAGGGCTTCCTTTATCATAAGCGCGAGCTTGAGGAAGGACTTCCCGACAGGGCGGAACCGGAGCTGTTTTCCGCAACGTGATATAAAATGAATAAAGATGCATTGCCGGAGACTGCCTGTACAGCGGATTATCTGCTATACAACGGAATTATAGCATCAATGTTTTCCAATGTCTATGTCAACGAGGGTATAAAATGCAATATCATACAAAACGCTGAAATGCATCGCGTTTAGGCGCAATCTGTAATCAAAATGTCCAAAAACAGAATGCATTCTATTACCGATTCCGAGATTTGAGGTTTTTTAAGATTATTTCAGGCAATGCTGCCGATCGGCGCGATGCATCGTAAACAACGTATAATATATAAAATGTTAATATCGTTATTCAAAAATCGGATATACTTATGCCGAGCTCTATTCCGGGCGGGAATTTAAATACGTGGAATCGATAATGCCGGGTATCACTGAAATATCAGCACCAGTACGCCCGCGACGGCGACGACTGCTCCGAAGCCCAGCGTTATCAGATCGGCTGTGTTGCTTAATCCTTTATTGTTTATCTCACCCGGATTATTCGGATTGATCATGATATCAATGCTCCCTCCGACCTCGTAAGCGGTGTCGGAGGAGGACTTCATGTAGTTAGCGATATATTCGGTGCCGTCCACTGTATACGCGACGGTGGGAATATACTCCATTGAGCCCATGGCGGGGCTGCCGCCCGGAGTTCGGCGCTTTTCCGTTATTTTAGTAATCTTGGCCGTGACCTCTTCGGTGCAGCGCTTGATTTTAATCGCGCGTATGATGATATTTTTCAAAGAGATGAAGATCATTATCAGCGCGACTATCCACAAAACGATCGGTCTGAGCATATTATTTTCTCCTTTCATTGAAGCGGAACGCCGGGTATAAAATCCGGCGGCCGCTCGGGGCATCTACAGATCTGATTTTCCGGAAGAGGATTCCGCCAGTTCGCGCAGCGCTTTTCCTTTTTCTTTGAGGGTGCCCGTGAGGTTTCGCGCCCGAAGCATGATATCCCGCAGGTCCGAAATGCTCCGCCGGATGAACAGCTCGCACAAAAACCGTTTCATGCGGCCGTCGTTGTAATTCTCCAGCGCTTCGGTAAGCATATCGGCGCGTTCGGCGTATTCCGCGTACCATGCCTCGAAGCCCGCGGAGGCGACTGCCCGGCAGTTTCGCATTTTGGCGTTGTTTGTGTTAAGATCTCTGAAATCACCCATATTTCCGAGCTTTACGCATGGGAACTCGGGGCATTCTCCGCATTGCTCAAGTTTTTTTGAGCGGCAGCAATGATGTACCTTGCAGGGCTCCGTATAATACCCGTCGCAAGAGCAGCCGGGACAGCGGCTTTTGCCCGCCGTTCTGCAGCGGGTGCAAAGAGCGCAGGGCATTCCGCAGTAACCGTGCGGATAATCGGTCATATTAATACCCTCCGAAGTTAAAATACTTGAGACTTCCGGCCGAAACGGGTGTGTTTTGCTTATTGACGAAAGCCTTTTATATGCGTGAATCGCCGTTCGGCTTCGCGTTTAAATTCTATCAGCAATACGGATAATAATCTACAGCTGCTTTTGAAAATTAAGTCGTTAAGGACGCAAGAACAGGAAGCGGTTCATAAATAATTTCTATAACTTTGTAAATGCAACGGACGGAATATTCTTCCTCATGTATAATAAAGAGTGGCGAACATGGGCGGCACATACGCCGAAAAATGAAATGCTTCTTTATGAATGGCGCGGATATTCTCTCGATTGTTTATTATATTATTATAAAAATCGTGTCGGCAAAGAGGTATGCTATGAAAAAAATCGTAATTGTGGGAGCAGGGTACGCGGGGGTACTCACCGCGAAAAAGCTGGCGAGAAAACTAAAGAAAAACGACGATGTGAGCATAACCATTGTCGATAAGATCCCGTTTCACACAATGCTGACCGAACTGCATGAAGTCGCGGCAAAAAGAGTGGATGAGGACGGGATACGCGTCAGTCTCAAAAAGATTTTCGCGGGAAGAAAGGTCGACGTCAAGCTCGACACGATAACCTCGTTTGATTTTGAAAACAAGCGTGCCATAGGCAAGGCGGACAGCTATGATTACGACTATCTGGTGCTCAGCGCGGGTTCGAAACCCACGTTTTTCGGCGTTCCGGGCGCCGAGGAGCATGCTTTTAAGTTTTGGTCATACGAAGACGCCGTAGCCATTCGCCACCGTCTTGTTAATCTATTTCAGAAGGCTTGCGCCGTAGCCGACAGGGAAGAGCGCGCGAAGCTGCTGTCTATATATGTTATCGGCGCCGGTTTTACCGGAGTTGAGCTTGCCGGGGAGATAGCCGAGTATATTCCGATTATCTGCGGCAAGTTTGAAATAGACAGGGAAGACGTAAAAATATCCGTTGTAGACGTTTTGGACAGAACTGTGCCGAACCTTCCGGAGAAGCTTTCGGCGAAGGTGGAAAAGCGCCTTAAAAAGATGGGCGTGAGCACCGTATTGGGCGCGAACGTGTGCAGGATCGGCGAGGATTTCATCGAGATCAGGCAAAACGGAGCGTGTATCAGGCACCAGGCGAACACCGTTATATGGGCAGCGGGCATTGAAAGCGCCGATATAACAGGTGAAGCCGCAAAAGTGCTCGAGTCAGCGAACCGGGGCAGAATCAGGACAGATCCCTATCTGAGATCTTTAAATGATCCGAGCGTGTTCGTTATCGGCGACAATATGCTCTACACTCCCGAGGGCGCCGAGCATCCTGTGCCGCAGATAGTGGAAAACGCGGAGCAAAGCGCCAAGCACGCGGCGCACAATATCGCCTGCCTTATTACGGGCAAGGGGGAGCTTAAAAAATACGAACCCAAATTCCACGGCTTTATGGTATGTGTCGGAGGCCGCTACGGTGTCGCGCGCGTAGGCATCCCGAATTTTATGATAAACCTGCCGTCCTTTTTCGCGATGGCGGCCAAACACTTTATAAATATCGTCTACTTTGTTCAGGTTCTCGGCTGGAATAAGGTCTACAGCTACCTCAAGCATGAGTTCTTTACGATACGCGATAAAAGAAGCTTTCTGGGCGGGCACTTCTCAAACAGGACGCCGAGCTTTTTGCTTGTGCCGTTTCGTATGTGGCTGGGCGCGGTATGGCTGTATGAGGGCATTATGAAGATAGTGGGCGGCTGGATGAAGACGCCGAAGCTGGAGGGATTCTTCGGAAGCGCGGCGGCCTGGTTTGAATCGCTTTTGGGCACGGGCGGCGCGGACGCCGTAAGCTCAGCCACGGCGCAGGGGGAAGCCGCCGCCGAAAGCGCCGGTACGGTGATTTTCAACCTGAACATACTCGGCTTGTTCAGAACTATCTTTGTGAGCGGGAAGACGCTTGCCGAATCTACGGTCGCCGACTATGCTTTCAAGCTTGATATACCTCTTTTAAACCGTTTTATAGAGCGGCTGGTTATCCCCAACGATTGGCTCCAGCTTCTGATGCAGATATTTATCGTGCTCGCCGAGATAGTTATAGGCCTCTCGCTTATAGGAGGGCTTTTCTCAACGCCGTCGAGCGCGCTGTCGATAATACTGCTTTTGATGTTTACTTCAACGACGGGCCTTTATCTGAGCAGCTTCTGGATGGTCTTCGGAGCTATAGCGCTCCTTTTCGGAGCGGGCAGCATCTTCGGCTTCGATTACTACACGACCCCACTGCTCAAAAAGCTATGGCGCAGACTGCCCTGGGTGAGGAGCCGGTATATTTACCATGACTGATAAGAGAGAAGTTTTCGCATCCCCGCCCGGCGGGCTGAGTTTCTCCGAAGCGCTCGGGATGACGGCTGACGAAGTAAACTCTTTGCTTCGGAGCGCCCCGGCGGTTATAAGACCGCAGACGTCTCACCTCGCCGCGGCCTCCGGCAAGGGCATACGCGCCAGGGCTCTGCTTACCTGCGCCTTGCGGGAGGGCGGGCTTATAGACCCCGCGGCCGTCAAGGCGGCGGCAGCGGTGGAGATACTGCATCTTGCGACGCTTGTACACGACGACATAATCGATAAGGCAAAAAAGCGGCGCGGGATCGCTGCCCTGCACACCAGGTTCGGGGAAAAGTCCGCGGTGCTGTGCGGTGACTATCTGTTTTGCATCGCGCTGCAGCTGGCGGCGGCGGTTCCCGACGTTAAAGACAGGGCCGAAAACTATGACGAAACCCTGCCGGGCTATCTGACCGCCATATGCCTGGGCGAGATACGCGAAAACAAGAATAACCGAAATTACAATATGTCTGAGCGCGAATATTTTAAGATAATTTCGGGAAAGACGGCAGCCCTTTTCGAAGCGTCTTTTCATCTGGGATTCTTGCTTTCGGGTGAGCCGGAAAACAAGAAAAGCGCTTATCTCGAGCTGGGCAGGAGCGTGGGCATGATATTCCAGCTGGCGGACGATTGCTCGGATTACGAGTCGACGCGCAAGAGATCCGGTAAACCCGTGCTGTCGGATTATAAAAACGGCATTGTTACGCTGCCGCTCATACGCGCCATGAAAAACGACACCTCGCTCAGAGAACGTGTGAAACAGGGCATCGCGGCGCGCGAACTGAAAGCGGCGGTGAAAGCGGCCGGAGGACTTGAATATGCTCATGGGAAGATATACGGCTATTACGCGGGAGCGGAAAAATTAATCGCGGCGCTGGATCTGCCGCCCGAAAAGAAGGACAGGCTCGAAGCCCTTCTTCAAACAGCCTCGGGTTTACCCGCGGAAGGTACCGCCGGTTCGGAAACCGGCCGCGAGACGGATGAACTGCATGAGTAAGTTTAAAGAATTCGCCGAATATGTTGAGGTAAAAACTAAGATTACCGGCGTGTTCTCGTTTTTAACGGCGCTTGTATGGCTTATTTATTCCGGGAAGACGATAGATACGGCGCGCTCGCTGGTTTTCTTCGCGGGCATAATCCTTTTTGACCTGACAGCCACCGCGATAAATAACTACACCGACAGCAATAGAGCCGATCGGGAGCCCGCGCT
>JAAYBW010000013.1 GCA_012729975.1 Clostridiales bacterium | reverse complement strand
TTGTGAACATCGCCAGCTTTTCCCGGCTCTCGGGGCTCTTAAGCAGCGCGGAGGAAAACTTCTGATTGAGCACCTGCGCGTGCGAGTCCTCAAACCCGGCCTTTAATACGGAACGGATGACAGCCGTCGGGCCTTCCGTGTCCGCGCCTCGCATAGGCGAGGCCGAGCCGTCGTTTAGCGGTTCGAGAGCCTTACGTCCGTTTGGCAGCGCGCCGACACCGAGACCTCCGAAGTAGTGCCAGGCGAGTCCTTCGCGGGCGACCATATAGTTTCGAAACGGAGAGTTGTCGTATTTTTTTATCACGCCGGCCGAAAAGGAGCTTATTTCCTTCGCCATCAGATCAACTTCGTCTATGTCGTTGCCGAATTTCGGCTGCTTCAGGCACATTTGGCGTATCTGCTCGCCGCGCGCGCCTTCAAAGTTTGAGTCAAGCGCATCCATCAGTTCGCTCATCGTCAGCCGGCCGCTTTCAAACACAAGCTTCTTAACGGCGATGAATGAGTCTGCGACATCTATTATCGCTCTGTCGGATATGCCGAACATCGAGAAGGCCGGATGCGGTATGAGCACGTCCTGCCCCAGGTCCATTGACGCCTGAAGGCTCAGTGCAGACAGCAGCGGCAGCCTCAGATATTTTTGCTGCTCGTTTCTGGCGATGGCCGCCAGTCTGAATATCCTGTTTGTGACATATTCATGCTGTATCCGGAAGGCTTCGAAGAGCTGCTCAAAGGTATTGAAACCGCGCGCGTCGCCTGTCTTCGGGCCTATCTGCTTTCCGGTGATCCCGACCCCGTCGTGCAGCGCAAGATGCAGTATCGCCGCGAGGTTATAACCCGCGATGCCCTCTGAGCCGTAATGCTCCGCACGCGACGGCAGGCAGGGATATACGCAGCCCAGCCCGCACCATTCGCAGGCTTCCTCATACGGTATTCCGTCCTCGACATAGTGGCTGATAACGGCCTCGTCGTTTTGGAAAAGCGGAATGCCTCCCCTGGTCTTCATGTTCGTTTCTATGGCTTTGTCCATAAGCCACTTGGGCGTCTGCCTGTTCCAGCGCACGCCGACCGTCGGCGAAGACAGCTGCAGGAGGCCCACCATGTGCAAAAACAGATAACTCAGTTCGTTGGACGCGTCACGCCTGTTTTGATCAAGACCGCCGAGCAGAATATTGTTTATGCCGAAATTGACCTGGTGAGACTCGCGCTGCGTTTCGTTGGTAACGAAAATCTGAGTCCCCCATCTGCCTATAAGCTCCGCGAGAAGCTCTCCCGCCTCGGGCACGGTGAGAGTTCCGTCACCTATGTCTTTAATGAAATACGGGTATAGATATTGGTCGCCGCGGCCCCACTGCGCGTTGTTGTGCATCGGGTGCTCAAGAAGCTTGCATACGTTCACTATGGCCATCGACTGCAGCGCTTCCCTTAAATTCCGCGCGGGGTTTTCGGGGACGTGTCTTAGTATCTCCGCTGTTTTTAATAGCTCGGCTTTGCGTGCGGGGGCCGCGTTTGACGCCATTTCCTCCGCGAGCGCCGCGTATCTGTGCGCGTGGT
>JAAYBW010000110.1 GCA_012729975.1 Clostridiales bacterium | reverse complement strand
CTGCGGCTCCCCCCATACAAATCCGGCAGTGCATTCGTAAAAAACAAGTTCCCGCCAACGACTATGATCGCGGGCGGGAACCCAAAAAGAAATATGGTAAACCGATTAACACATCATTCCAGATATATTCTTACTTTTGCGGCGTCTTCGCCTTCAGTGTCGATGTTTACAATATCGACCTCCGAATTATCGGCAATCACACTGTCGATATCCTCCATTATCTGTGCCAGATCTATGCCATAGCCGTTCATTTCTTCCCTGGTCTCCTTAGGGATGTTTTTCATAATAACCGGCCCGAAGGTCCGGATCAGAGAGAGCGGTATACTTACGTTGACCTTCGCCTTTTTCGAATTATCGCCCCCGTCGATTTTGACGTGAAGTTTTTTGGGCTTGCGCCCCCTCTTATCCTTCATTTCGACAATTTCGGTCTCCCGGACATCCTGCATGCTTATTGCCTCAAGCAGTTTTTCCGCTTCCTCAATGGTGATCTTCTCTTCTTTGAGCATATTGAGTATTCTTGTTTTTTCATTCATCATTATCACTCCTAATCAAAATCGTCCGCCGTGTTTTTCCCGGTAAGCATCTGAGCCGCTTCATCGGCGCTTATCTGCTTATTTTCCAGCATATCCAGTATCTCGCCGCTGGTATATCGGCCCGTCTGCTTTCTCGGCTCCTCGCCGAAGAGTTTGCTTATCAGTTCGGCCTGCAGTCCTTTAACCGTAGGGTATGATATATTCAAAGTCCTCTCGACTTCTTTAATGTTTCCTCCGCTTTTGATAAACGCTTCAAGGAAGAGCTGCATTTTTTCATCCAGCGCGCAATATCTGCAGGGTTTGAATCTCCCGGTTATTTCCGCGGTGCAATGCGCGCAGGTAAGCCTTGTTACATCAAGCTTGTGCGAGCAGACGGGGCAGACAGACGGCATGTTGTAGTTCGCATCCATATTATCCCTCCTTGAGAATACAATAACATCAATTATTGATATTGTCAAGTATAATATTAATATTATTAATCTTTTTGTTGATATTCTCGCTTTATCTAAAAAAAGAATGTGCCGCAAAGCCGGGCTCATCACAGCTTTCGGCACAGCCTGCATCGTATCTGCAAATATGCCGGACCGGGTTTTCTCCCGGGAGTTTAGTTCACAATCCGGCGGCATCCTAAGTCCGCGGTCGGGCAAGGCGGTATGTGCAGAATTTATATATTCGCCATATAACTCCCGTATCGGGGATCAGTTCGCCGCCGGATCCGAACAGGCCGTAATCTGCGACATACATTGCTTTGTCATTACCGAACTTCACGTCTGACGGACGGGCAAATCCTCCCGAGTATCTGCCGGCTGTTTTGTTGTAGGCAAAGGGGGTCAGCGTACGCGTTCTCATATCGAGCCTGGATATTTTACGTCCCGTGCGCGTATCCGCGTCATTTCCGAATTCCGCTATGTACGCGTCGCCGCGGCCGAAAGCACTGTCGGGGGAAAAATCAAATCCCGCTGCACCGGAGCCGGGTTCAAACAAAGCGTATGGAAAAGGCGGAGTCATCGGATGCTCCGCAAGCAGGAATTTCGGGCGGTCCATACCCTTCGGTTTATATTGCGGAGCCGTTACCGGCAAACCGCCCGTAAAATCAGGCCAACCGTACCAATAACCGTGTTTTATCAGCAGGAACTCATCGGGTGAGGCAGCAACAGGACGGCTTCCCGCGAGCGTCATGCCCCGATTTGTGCAAAACAGTCTGTTTTTATCATCAAAGCGCAGACAACACGGATTTCTAAGGCCCCAGGCCGCCTGTTTAAGGCCGGAGCCGTCCAAACCGCAGTAAAGTATGCTGCCCGATGCTTTCAGGGCGCCGCTGACGATTTCTCCCGCCGAAGACGCGGTCCCGAACGGTAAAAAAGCGCCGGTCGAAATTTTTTCATCCCAGGCAGCGCTCATAATATTCTCCGTTTCAAAATTATGCCCGTTAAGACGTATCTTCTCGCCCGGAAGATCGTGAAAAAACGGGTATTTCATAAGCCATTTTCGGTTATCGGTTCCGACTATTCCCGAATTGGTGGCGGTTCCCTGCCCGAAATACATTTTCCCGTAAGACGAAAACGCTGCCCCGCTGTTTGCGTGATCTCCGAAAGAAGGCAGTCCGCGAATAATGTCCTTTCTCGAACCGTCTTTACTTATTGACGTTATCGAGCCCTTATGAGCCACATAAACGCTTCCCTCATAATATGTAATGCCGGTAACGGGCGGATTGAAGCCGTCGGCTGTTACCTGAAATCCGCCGCTGCAGTGCCTGAGCAGTTTCCCGTTCCCGTCTGTTATACCGGAGTCAGTAATATACATGACTCCGTCGCCGTCAAAGGCAATACTCCCCGGCGCCGTTAAGCCGCGGGCAAAGACCTGCGCCGCATATCCCCCGGGAAGCCGGATATCCCGCGGGTTAACATATCTTGAACCGTACCCCATGCCGTATCACATCCGAACTGCCGCTTATTTTCCGAATTCACCGCTTTATCAAGCGTCCGCCCCCGGGCCGATAAAGGATAAGCATGTAACCGAAGCGCGTCTTAAATCATATAATTGATTGGGCATTATCTACCTTATTTGTTCAGGAGGATTTTAAGTGTCAAGGAACTTTCACGATAATATAAGCGATCATCTGCAGGATTTTATCGGCGAAACCGTCACTATATTCACGGAAAGCGGCGGTCAGTCCGGCTGCGGATTTACAGGTGTTGTCCTTTTCGTTAGCCAGTGCCTCGTTCGGCTGATCACCTGCATCGGACCGGCTCCGGGATGCGCTCTCGGAAACGGCTGCAACAGGAGAGTCAGCAGCGGGTTCGGCAGCTGCAGGGACAATCACATTGCCACGGTCGGCTCAGTAGCGGACATACCCATCGACAAAATAGTTTGTTTTGTTCACAACGCCGTGTAACGACCCGCATAAAAATAATAACAGCCAACGAAATGCTGGCTGTTATTATTTTTATGCGGAATGGCCGTCTTATAGACCCGGCTGCCGTGAGGGCCGTGCGTCCTCTGCCATAAGCTTATTAACACTTGCCGCGGCCGCGGCGGCATGATAGAATGCAATTGAGTAAACCGGCGGCGAAACTGCCGGGAGGAGGCCGATAATGCGCGTAATGGCGGTAGACTACGGAGACGCCCGCACCGGGGTGGCAATTTCGGACATGCTGGGTATTATCGCCGGCGAAACGCTGGTAATCGAGGAAGCTGACGAACAGCGCCTGGCCGGAAAATTATCCGATCTGGCGGCGCGAAAGGGAGTAGGTCTTCTTGTTCTCGGCCACCCGATTAATATGAACGGGTCAAGCGGTCCCCGGGCCGTTAAAAGCGAAAACTTCGCACAGCTCTTAAAGCAGGCATCCGGGCTGCCGGTCGTGCTTCTTGACGAACGCAGAACCACCGTCGAAGCGCACAGCATTCTGGCAACAGCCGGGCAAAACGCAAAAAAGCGCAAAAAGAGCGTAGACGCCGTTGCCGCCGCTCTGATACTGGAAACATATCTCGGACAACAAAACAGATAAACGGAGGTATTACTAATGCCGGTTTTCAATCACTGCTCAATCAATGTTCTTAACCTTGAACGCAGCCTGAAATTCTACGAGGAAGCCCTGGGCATGAAGCCGGTCCGCCGCATGGACGCTCCGGACGGCTCTTACAGTCTTGTTTTTCTGGGTGACGGAAGCACCGATTTCAGCCTAGAGCTTACATGGCTGCGCGACCGAACTAAGCCGTACGATCTCGGTGAATGTGAGTTCCATTACGGTTTTGTTGCCGATAACTTTGAGGAACTGCGCAGCAAACACAGGGAAATGGGCGTTATATGCTTTGAAAACGAAAAACTGGGCGTCTATTTCATAGAGGATCCGGACGGATATTGGCTTGAGCTTATCCCTCGTTTCAAGAAATGAGGGCGCCGTGATGGCCGCCTCGTAATAAAAGAAGGCGCACAGCATATAGTACCGTCCGCCTTTGGTCTTAATTATGCTCGCGGGGCTGCGGCGAATTAGCTGCAGTTCCGTTCTTTACGGCTAAATCAACGCTTTCCCGGCCTCCTCGGCTTTACAGAGCTTCACCGATGAGGCGAGCAAGGCAAAGGCGACCCAGAACAAAAACATTATCCTCGGATAGCTCCACGGGTAATCTATCAGTCCGCAAAGCAGAACGCCCGCGAGGCCGCTTACACAGCCGCCCGTCATTGTGCGAAGCGAATCTCCTTTTGCTTTTTTCCAGATCGTGCGAATGCCTGCCTTTATTGCCCCCATGACCGTGCAGAAAAATACGAAGGCAGCGAAAACGCCGGCTTCGGCCGAGATCTGCAGATATATATTATGTGCGTGGATGAATGTTGCCTTATTGATGTAGAGGTTGTTTGCGTATATTGCGTCAAATACCGTGTCCGCTCCGAGCCCGACGCCGAAAGGCCTGAGTTTAATAAGATCAACGGAGGCTTTCCAGATTGGCAGGCGGCTCAAAGTCGAGCTGTCGGAGAAGTTGAATATAGTCTTCGCGCGGCTGTAGACCGTGCCGGGCAAAAACGGAACGATCAGAAGACAGGCCAGCAGGAACAAAGGCAGAAGCTTTGGCCGCAGCAGCGCTACCATCAGTACCACCGAAAACGCGAAGCCGAGCCACGGGCCGCGCGAGTATGTAAGCGCGAGTGCGGCGGCGCCAAGCACAAATGCCAGAGCACCCACAGCCCTGCGCCAGCCCCTGCCCGCAAAAAACACTGAGGCGGCAGCCGGAAGAAACATGACAAGCAGCATTCCGAACGCGTTCGGATTATCATAAAAAGAAGTTATACGTCCGGGTGTGTCTCCCGACACATCCAGATCGACCCATGACTTGTTTACCTCAACACCGGCGCGTCTTTGCAATACGGCGCTAATCGAAGCGGCTATTATGCCGAGTGAAACGAAAAGCATAAGCCGCATCAGGTCCTCCCTGCTCCTGACGCGCGAAACAATAGACAGCACGGCGAGCATGCACGAGAGGTGGAAAAACAGCCATCTGAAGCTCAATGACATGCTGTCCGAGGAAATAAACGATAATATTACCAGGCACGCGAACGCGGACGCGTAAAAACCCGCGCCCGACACATCAAGCACGCGGCTGCGGCCTTTCATACCGTACAGGAATATAAATGCCGTAACCATCAGCATCAATATAAGACTGTAGGTATTGTCCCATCGCTTATACGGTATGCAAAGTATTGCCAGCACGGACCAGGATATCAGGACAACGGCGTTTTCACCGAGCCATGAAGCGAATCTGAGTGTCACGGAGCCTTCCCAAAACCGCGGAGTCAGGCCGCGAAGCTTATATAACAGCATAGCGGGCAAATTTATAAGCCAAGTAAGCGCGATGCAAAGCAGGCTTTCCCCCCAATCCGAAACGAGCCTCCTCTCGCCTATAAAAGCGGGGCCGATGAAACTGCTGCGCCACATTCGGGTCCACGCCTCTGCAACGCTGTCCCAAACCCGACTAAGCAGGCTGCCCCGGTAGAGCGCTGCGATAAAAAGGCATATCCTCCAGATAAAGCTTTGCTTTATAATCGCCACATAACCGTCTCCTTCCCTTCGGGGATTATACACGAACATGCGCCTCAATTCAATCGGCACATTCGGACCCGTGTTTTTCACCCCACCGCTGCTTGTAACCGCTGCAAAAAACCACGCGCCCCGCAAAAAGCGGGGCGCGCTCGGTTTAATCGGATTATCTCACACGGACTATACAACTCAAAGTAGTGCCGTCTACGGTGGCGGTTACTGTGCAATCGCCGGCTGCAACGGCTGTAACGGTTCCCGTATCGCTTACCGTAGCCACAGAAGCATTGCTCGTGCTGAATGTGACGGTGCCGGTCGCGCCCTTAACGGAGAGCTTGAAGCTTTCCGAAGTCGCTGCCTTTATCGTAACGTCCGTATGGCTTATCGAAAGGCCTGTGGGTGTTTCGTCGTCATCGTTGTTTCCGGGCCCCGGGGATTGTACGGAATCCGCTGTAACTCTGACTATGCAGGATTTAGTCGCTCCCCCGGCCATGGCGACAATGTTCGTCTTGCCGCGGTCAATGGCGGTAACCACTCCGGCGGAGTTGACTATCGCTACCGTCTCATCCTCCGAATACCAGGTAACCTCCGCGCCCGAGGCCGCGGGAGAAAGGGTCGCTTCCATCTTAAACTGCTCCCCGATGTAAGAGAGAGTGAAATCTTCCCTGTTGAGGGTAATCGAGTTAACGGTCGGTGTCGGGGTGGGAGTAGGCGCGGGCGTAGGTGTAGGTGTCGCGGGCGGCGCGGTGGGCGTAGGAGATGTCTCAACTTCCGAAATGCCGTCTTCTATGTTGTCATTGCCGGTTTGACTGCTGGGCGTTGGATCTGTCTCCTTCTTGTCTCTGTTTTTCAGGCTCGAGGAAACCAGGACAATGACTGCAATTATTACAGCCAGTAAAATTATAATGCCGACTATGAGCTGCCACGGTTTATTATCTCCGCCGCCGGTTTGCTTGGCCGCTCTGTTTTTTCTCGCGCCGCAGAAGGGGCATCGGCTTCTTATTGAGGGATAGCGCCTGTCGCACCTTCCGCATTTGACTTCTTTAAAAAGACCCATATGCGTCCTCCTTAACACTCAGTTCACATAATACAAGATACACATGCATATAATACCCTCTTTGACGTATTTCGTCAACATCTTTTTGCCTGCGGTATACATCATCGTTTGAATAAACCGGGCGCGCTGAGACAAGGCAGCCCTCAAATCAGGCGGCCTTATAATGCGGGTTTACCTTCGCACCGTGAATGTTTCGTCGGTCAGCTCGTTATAGATTCCCCGCGGCACATAGTGTGTGTGCAGATACTCGTGACTGGCGTGTCCGTTAATCTCGCCCCACTCTTTATAAAATGCTATGATATCGGGATTTTCGTGGGATTTGCGCAGTTTTTTCCCCTCATCTTCTTTATAAAGGGCTTTCATTCTGAGCTTGCGGGTTTCTGTTACATCCTTTGAGCGCGGCTGTCCCCCGCCTGTAATGCATCCGCCCGGGCATCCCATGACCTCTATGAAGTGGTAAGCAGATGTGCCGGCCTTTATCTGCTCCATCAGCTGCTTTGCCCCGGCCAATCCGCTGGTGACCGCCACGCGGATCTCCAGGCCCTCGGCGGCCGCCCACTCTGGCCTGACGTTATCAAGCTTTATGAAGGCCTCCTTAATTCTGTCAAGCCCGACTATCGGAGAAACATGCAGATTCGGGAAGGGCAGCTCGCGGCCCGTTATTATCTCATACACGGTGCGAAGCGCGGCTCCCATAACACCGCCGGTGATTCCGAAAATGTCGGCGGCTCCCGTGGACAGACCGAGCGGATCGTCAAACTGCTCGTCGGGCAAGGCCGTAAAGTCAATTCCGGCGTCCCTGATCATATCCGCGAGCTCTCTTACCGTAAGCACGGCGTCAACATTGGGATAGCCGTCGTTTTTCATCTCGTGCCTGGCTATTTCGGTTTTCTTAGCGGTACAGGGCATAATTGAAACTACAAACATATCTTCGGGCTTTTTGCTTATTTTCTTCGCGTAATAGCTCTTTATCACGGCTCCGAACATCATGTGCGGAGATTTGCAGGTAGACAGGTGATCGAGCTCATCCGGATAATGGTTCTCTATGTATTTAATCCAGCCGGGAGAGCATGAGGTCATCATCGGCAGAACCGATTTCCCGCCCGTAAGATGTTCCCTTACCCGCGTGAGGAACTCGGTGCCTTCCTCCATAATCGTGAGGTCTGCGGCCCAGTTGGTGTCAAAAACCTTATCAAATCCCAAACGGCGCAGCGCGGCGGCCAGCTTGCCGGTGAACGCCTCTCCCGGCTCCATGCCGAAGCACTCTCCTATGCTCGACCGGACGGCGGGAGCGGGCTGAACGACAACATATTTGTCGGGATTGGCCAGCGCTTTCCATACGCGCTCCCTGTGTGAGGTCTCCTTGAGTGCGCCCACCGGGCAAACAACGGTGCACTGCCCGCAGAATGTGCAGTTTGTGCTGCCTATCGGCAGCCCCGCGGCGGGCGAAATCTCTGTTGTAAAGCCTCTGTTGCTGGCGCTTAAAATGCCCACTTCCTGAATATTGCCGCAGGCGGAAACGCATCGGCGGCACAAAACGCATTTTGTCATATCGCGGGTTATAGACTCGGAAACGTCTATACCGCCGAAATTCTGCTCGCCTTCAAACCTGGCTTCGGTTACGCCGACCTGCCTGGCAAGCTCCTGCAGCTCGCATCTCAGGCTGCGCTCGCAGTGAAGGCAATCGCAGTTGTGATCCGATAGCAGCAGCTCCACCATGACCTTGCGGGCGCGTCTGGCGCGGGGGCTGTTGGTGAACACTTCCATGCCGTTTGCGGCGGCAACCATGCAGGCGGGCTGCAGAGCCTTCGCGCCCTTTACCTCTACGTTGCAAACGCGGCAGGAGCCGAACTTGTGAACGTCCTTGAGGTAACACAGTCGGGGTATTTCTATACCGACCGTCTCCGCGGCCTCGAGAATTGTATACCCCTCGGGTACCGTGACTTGCCTGCCGTTTATTTTAAGTGCTATATCAGCCATTTTCAGCACCCTCTCCTATTCTTTTACTATTGCGCCGAATTTGCAGACTGTCATACAGTTTCCGCATTTGACGCATATGGTCCGGTCTATAACATATGGCTTTTTAAGCTCTCCCACTATGGCCTCGACCGGACATGCACGTGCGCACGCGGAACAGCCTTTGCACTTTTCGGGGTTTATGCTGTAGCTTAAAAGGTGCACGCATACTCCCGCGGGGCATTTTTTATCTATTACATGTGCCTCGTACTCTTCCCTGAAAAAGCGCAGCGTTGAAAGCACGGGGTTGGGGGAGGTCTGTCCAAGCCCGCACATCGCGGAATCCCTCACGGTCTCTGCAAGCTCCATAAGCGTGTCGAGGTCATCCATCCTGCCCTTCCCTCTGGTTATACGCTGGAGTATCTCGAGCATTCTCTTCGTGCCCAGACGGCAGGCGGTGCACTTTCCGCAGCTTTCGTCCTGAACGAAATCGAGGAAGAAGCGGGCGGTATCGACCATGCAGGTGTCTTCGTCCATTACGATAAGTCCGCCGGAGCCCATCATCGCGCTTCGGGCAATGAGCGTCTCGTAATCCATCGGCACATCCACGTTGTCGGAGGTTATGCAGCCGCCGGACGGACCTCCTACCTGAGCGGCCTTAAACTTTTTCCCGTTGAGTATGCCTCCGCCTATCTTGTATATGATATCCTCCATTTTGGTTCCGATCGGAACCTCTACTATTCCGGAAGTAATGATGTTCCCGGCCAGAGCGAAGACCTTGGTTCCCTTGGCCTTTTCCGTACCGATCGAAGCGAACTTTGCCGCTCCCCCGTCAATGATCGAGGGAATGTTGGCATAGGTTTCCACGTTGTTTATTATGGTCGGTTTTCCGAATAGGCCGGCCTGGAACGGGAAGGGCGGTTTCTGTCTCGGTTCTCCGCGCTGTCCCTCTATAGAGGCCATAAGCGCCGTCTCCTCGCCGCAGACGAAAGCGCCCGCGCCGATTCTGATTTCAAGGTCGAAACTGAAATCGGTGCCGAACAGATTGTCTCCGAGAAGTCCGTAATCACGGGCTTCGGCAATCGCTGCCGACAGTCTTTCCACCGCGATGGGATACTCGGCCCTGATATACACAAACCCCCGGGTCGCGCCTATCGCGTAACCGCCGATTATCATGCCCTCGATCACATTGTGCGGATCGCCCTCTATGACCGAACGATCCATGAACGCGCCGGGGTCTCCCTCATCGGCATTGCAGACAAGATACTTCCGGTCACCCGCGGCGTTCAGTCCTGCTTCCCATTTTTGACCGGTGGGAAATCCTCCGCCACCCCGGCCGCGAAGGCCGGATGCTTTAACCTCACCCACCACTTCTCCCGGAGTCATCGAGGTAAGCGCTTTATGCGCCGCTCTGTAGCCGCCGCCGTCAGCTATATAGCTTTCTATTTGGCCGTATTCGACTATGCCGCAGTTGCGAAGGACAATCCTGACCTGCTCCTTGTAAAAGGGGATATCGTCCATACCGGGTATGTATTTTTTTTGTATGGGATCGAAAAACGTGCGTTCCTCAACAACCTTGCCGTCAACAAAATGAGCCTTTAAAAGCGATGGGATATTCTCCGGAGTGAGTCCGACGTAGAAGATGCGTTCGGGGAGAAGGAGCATTACGGGACCTACCGCGCAGGTACCCATACAGCCGGTTTCTTTAACGATAGCCTTATTATCCAGTCCGAGCTCTGATAGGGTCGACCTTACGGTATCGCGTACGGCGCCGCAGCCGCAGGATATGCATCCGGCGCCCGCACACACAAGGATCTGATGCTCATAGGCGGACATCCGTTCGCCGTACTCTTTGGCGATAAGCTCCAGATCGGCAAGTGAGCTGATCTTTTTAACCATAGCGGCCACCCCCGTCAATAACCCGCAAGTATCTCGTCGAGATACTTGGGCGTTACATGCTTATATACTTCGTCGTCTATCATAATCGCCGGAGCAAGGCCGCAGGCTCCAATACATCTTGCAACTTCAAAGGTGAACGTTTTGTCGGCGGTTGTTCCTCCGACCTCCACGTTAAGCTTCTCTTTGATATGCTCTATGAGCCTCATACCGCCGCGGACATAACAGGCTGTGCCCAGACACACGCGAAGAGTGTGCTTTCCGCATTCTTTCATTGAGAAAAAGGAATAGAAGCTTACAACTCCGTAAACTTCGCTCAGAGGGATCATGAGCTTGTCCGCTATGTAAGTCTGCAGTTCAATCGGCAGGTATCCGAATATCTCCTGCGCCGCGTGAAGAACCATTATCAGGCAGCCTTCGCGATCCTTATAGCTTTCGATAACCGTGTCAAGTTCCGCGTATTTTGCCTGCTCACCGCACCCGCCGGCGCAGAAGCGGCACTCCTGTCTTGTTTCGCTCATACTTTCCTCCTTAAATTTCTACGGCCCGGTCATTATAAACCGGCGGTCAGCACCGTTTATCCGGTGTCCGGATTCGGCTCCGACGCCGCTTTAAAAACCGCGCGCGACTTTCGCAGTGAATGTATGCGGTGAAGGAATAAGGTTCAGTCAATTCCGATATTTCGATGATATATTCAAAAAATCGGAAGTAAAGCTGTCAAACGTTCACATTCTAACACATCCGAAATATATCGGCAACAGTTTGTACGGATTCATAATTGCAAAAAAACGTAAAATTTTTGTTATCTTTAGAGGAACTTTTATTGACTGAAGGACTGATTCGACGCATAATCCCACTTTGTGAAGCGTATTGACACCCCGGTCGATCCTGGTGTATACTCCTATAGCAATAACTGTTTCCGAGCCTTTCCGTCTAAAGTCGCCGATAGCGGCTATGACCGTCAGGCCCGCGACTCCGCCATGGAGTCCGCGGGGTCGGGATCGAAAACGACCCGGCCTTCCTTATTGAAAAGGAGACAAAACGCCCGCTCGGCGGGTTTGAAGCTGCGTAACCGCGGCATGTTTTGTCACACAAAACATGCCGTTTTTCATCATCGGGCTTCCGGGGAGGTCAACATATTTGTTAATCAATTGGAACGAAAAATCAATCGGCTGGTTTTGTGACGCTTCAGAATATACGGGCTTTAATAAAAAGCTTTCGAGGCTGCTTTTACAGTACATGGAACGACGCGATTCACTTTGCGATCTGGGCTGCGGTCCGGGCCTTATAGATATTGCTCTGGCGCCCTTCATCGGGCATATAACCTGCGTTGATAACGACGCCTTCGCCGTAGGCGCAGCCCGCGGTCAGGCGCTTTCATACGGATTCGATAATATTTCCGCTGTTCTGGGAGATGCCGAGAAACTGCAGGGGAGCTGGCAGAATGTTATAGCGGTCTTTCACGGTACACCCGCGCTTTACGCCGGCAAATATTCTTCTCTGGCTTCGGATGTCTTTCTTTCGGTAATAAAGACCTCAAACACGGGAAGGATAGGTCCCGAGGAATACCGGGTCCGCAAACACTTCAATTCGGATAATATCGCGGCGGAGCTGGACTCTCTGGGAGTAAAATACACACTTACGCCCCATTCGCTGGAATACGGGCAGCCCTTTCGCAGCAGGCGTGACGCCAAAGATTTCGTACGCGCATATACGATGAACCCGCCCGAGGAGGCGGTGGAGGATTATCTGGCCGAAAACCTTACCCGCACCGGCAGATACGATTTTCCGTTTTATCTGCCCAACGAAAAGGAATTTACGATTCTTGCGATACGGAGAGATGAAAATGGGTGACAGGACCGGTCTCGGCGGGAGCAGAAAATTATCAAACGGCGCATGTGCCGCCCTGCTGCTGTGCCTTCTTCTTGCTGCCGTACTTATTTCGTTCGTACTCGGAAGATACCCCGTCACTCCCGTGCAGCTGGCCGGGATACTGCTTTCAAGAATATTCGAAATAACTCCCACCTGGACCGAGACAATGGAAATGGTGGTATTTAACATAAGGCTGCCGCGCATATTGATGGCCTGTATGGTCGGCTGCGCCCTTTCAGCCGCGGGCGCGTCTTATCAGGGCGTTTTTCAAAATCCCATGGCCGCGCCGGACATACTGGGTGCGACCTCGGGAGCCGCGTTCGGCGCGGCTCTGGCGATTCTTCTCAGGCAAAGCTCCGCCGCGATAATGGTAAGCGCGTTTATATTTTCAATGATGACCGTACTTCTGGTGATATTCGTAGCCGGCCGCGCCAGAGGCAAGCGCGTTTTGGGACTGATACTGTCGGGCATCATGATCAGCTCTCTGTTCTCCTCGGCCACATCGTTTTTAAAGCTCGTCGCGGATCCCTCGGACCAGCTCCCGGCGATAACCTACTGGCTAATGGGCTCCCTATCGGGAACAAAAAATAAAGACCTTCTTTTCGCGTTCATAGTAATGGTCATAGGGCTCATCCCTCTTATACTGCTGCGCTGGCGCATGAATGTGCTCACGCTCGGCGACGATGAAGCGCGGACCATGGGAGTGAACGCAGGGCGCGTGCGCTTTATAGTGATAATCAGCGCAACCTTGATAACCGCCGCGGCAACATCCGTATCAGGTATGATAGGCTGGGTAGGTCTTGTAATCCCGCACCTTACCAGGCGTCTGACCGGCAACGACTTCAGGCGTCTTTTGCCCGCGTCCATGGCGGCGGGAGCTGTTTTCCTGCTGGCTGTGGATAACGTCTCCCGCTGCCTGCTTGCCGTCGAGATACCCATAGGAATTTTAACGGCCTTTATCGGCGCACCCTTTTTCATATACCTCATAACACGGGAGGGGGAGCGGTATTGAGCCTTGAAGTAAACGGGCTTTCGTTTTCATACGGAACCAGAAAAGTCCTTGATAATGTATCCTTCCGCGTTGAAGCCGGAGAGCTTCTCGCCGTCCTCGGCCCCAACGGTGTCGGTAAATCGACGCTTTTCCGCTGTATGCTCGGCCTGCTGCGCGATTATACGGGAGAATGTAAAATCGACGGCGAGAGCATAAACAACATGAACGCCAGACAGCTTGCAAGGCGCGTTGCGTATATTCCGCAAACACATTATCCTTCCTTTAATTTCAGCGTCTTCGACATGGTGCTCATGGGCACAACCGCCAGAATATCCGCGGCTTCCTCTCCCGGACCGCGGCAGAAGGAGCTTGCGGCCGCGGCTCTGGAGCGGCTCGGTATCAGCCATTTAAGCAGCAGAGGCTATACCCAGATCTCCGGAGGCGAGCAGCAGCTTACGCTTATTGCCCGCGCGCTCGTGCAGGAGACCAGGGTCCTTATTATGGACGAGCCCACCTCCAGTCTTGATTACGGCAATCAGCTGCGTGTGATGTCTGAAGTCAGATCTCTGGCTCACGAAGGCTATACGGTAATAGAATCGACCCATAATCCGGATCAGGCTTTTTTATACTCCGACAGAATACTCGCACTTTCAGAGGGGATCGTAGCCGCCTGCGGCCCGCCCAAGGAGGTTTTGGACGAAGCTCTTGTCAGCCGCCTATACGGTGTGGACGTAAAGATATTCTCGCTTGACAGCGACAAACACCGGGTGTGTGTTCCGGCCTCGCCCGAAGTCTCCTCCAGATACAGCGACGGCGCGCACTAGCGCGCCGCTGCTTTTATTATACCGGCAATTACTATCGCCGCGAGCTTACAATAAGCCTTTACAGTATCGCTTCGCCCTTCTTCGGAATAGCATATTATATCTATTCTGAAAGAGGTGGTACTTCTGAAAATTTACGTTGTGCGGCGCGGTGACAGCACATACTCCATAGCTTCGAGATTCGGGCTTTCGGTCGAAGAACTGGCCCGGGCAAATGATCTGTCGGATCCATCGGCGCTGGCGGTCGGCCAGGCGCTTTTTGTGCCTGTTATATCAGTTATACATACTGTCAGACGCGGACAAAGCTTATACTCCATCGCACAGTTATATCAGACAACCGTGTCATCCATTACAGCCGCTAACCCCTCGCTTTCCGGATCTGCCGTCATATATCCGGGGCAAAAACTTACGATCCCCTTTCCCGACGAACGCTGGGGAGAACTGGAGGTAAACGCCTTTGTTTATCCCGGTGTATCGCAAAGCACGCTCTCGTCTGTCATGCCCTGGCTTACCTGGCTGAGCATATTCGCCTCGATGACGGACACTCAGGGCAATTTATCGCCCATAAACGACGACGCGGTCGTTAATGCCGCTTTGGCCGCGAGTACAGCGCCTATGCTGACAGTTGTAAATATGAGGCCAAGCGGCGGTTTTTCAAGCGACATCGCGCACTCCGTTCTGACAAACCGGGCCGCGCAGGATAACCTTATGAACAATCTTACCGCCGCGCTGTCATCCGGCCGCTACAAAGGCGTCGTGCTGGATTTCGAGTACATCTACAGCTTCGACAGGGAAAGCTACAATCAGTTCCTGCAGCGTGTCGTGGAAACGCTCCACCCACTCGGATACTATGTTTTTACGGCGCTTGCGCCGAAGATCAGCGCCGCGCAGAGCGGACTGCTCTACGAGGCTCACGACTATGCCTTCCATGGGAAATGGGCAGACAGGGTAATTCTTATGACATACGAGTGGGGATATACCTACGGACCGCCCATGTCGGTAGCGCCGGTTAATATGGTGCGAAAGGTCCTCGATTACGCAGTGACCGTGATACCGTCCGGAAAGATACTCATGGGTGTTCCCAACTACGGCTACGACTGGACTTTGCCCTTTGTGCAGGGCAGCGCGGCCCGGTCGATTTCAAACGCCTACGCACCGACTCTGGCGGTGACAAACAACGCCGACATTTTATTCGACCAACCCTCCCAGACGCCATATTTTAATTACACGGCCGCTGACGGCAAACGCCACGAGGTCTGGTTCGACGATGCCCGCAGCATAAGGGCAAAGCTTCGGCTTGTGGCCGATTACGCGCTCGCCGGTATAAGCATATGGACCGCAGACAGGCAGTTTAGCCAGCTTTGGCTGGTAATTCAGAGCATGTACAGCGTTATAAGAGTTATGTAGGTTAAAGCTTTTGCCGGGATATGCAAAAATAGCCGCTATGCGGCTATTTTTCAGCCATGCCGTCAGCCCAGATCCTGCGCCTCGTACATGCGGTAATATGTGCCTTTTTTATCTATGAGATCCTTATGGCTGCCGCGCTCCACTATCTCCCCGTCCTGCAATACCAGAATCATATCGGCATTCCTGACCGTTGAGAGCCTGTGCGCGATGACTATTATCGTGCGGCTGCCGGCCAGATTGTCTATCGCGGCCTGTATCTCCCGCTCTGTCTGCGCGTCCACCGAGGCGGTGGCTTCGTCCAGTATGATCACCGGAGCGCTGCAGAGTATTGCGCGGGCTATAGCGATACGCTGTTTTTGACCGCCGGAAAGCCGCACGCCGCGTTCGCCTACCTTGGTGTCGTATTTTTCGGGCATAGCCATTATATCCTCGTGAATGTGAGCCGCCTTCGCCGCCGCGATAATCTCTTCCTCGGAAGCGCCGTTTTTTGTATAAGCGATGTTCTCGCCGACCGTGGCGTTAAACAGGAACGTGTCCTGAAGCACCGGAGCTATATGGCTGCGCAGGCTTCGAAGCGTGACCTTTCGAATATCTAAGCCGTCTATGAATACGGCGCCTTCCTTGGGATCGTAGCTGCGGGATATAAGCTGTGTGAGCGTGGTCTTACCGACCCCGGTCGGACCGACTACCGCGACCATTTCCCCCGGCTCGCAGTCAAAGCTGATGTCCTTGAGCACGGGTACACCGTTTCCGTAGTCGAAGCTGACGTTTTTAAAGGAAACCGCTCCTTTAACATCCGTGATTTCAACGGCGTCAGGCTCGTCTTTTATATCTACGGGCGAGCCGAGAATAAGCATTACCCGCTGTGCTCCCGCGTAGGTTTGCTGAGTTTCCTCCAGCATACGGGCCAGACCGGATATCGGTGCGTAGAACATGGTCAGATAGAGTAAAAACGCCACGATGTCCGCGACCGACAGATTGCTGCGAAACGCCAGCAGCCCCCCGACACCTACGACGATCACCGTGCCTATGGACGACATCAGTTCCACGACAGGATGGAATATCGCGCTTACCTTCAGCGATTTGAGCATGACCTCCACGTTTTCCCAAACCTTGCTGTGTACCTTGCCGTATTCCTCGTTCTCTTTTACAAAAGCCTGAATTTCGTGCATTCCCGAAAGATTGTCCTGCAGCTTCGCGTTAAGCTCTCCCGTCGTCCTTTGCGCGACCCGGAAATACGGCCCGATCTTTTTTGTAAAAAACCATCCGGATATTGCGACCAGCGGTATCGGGCAGCAGGTGAGCAGGGCAAGCTTCCAGTTTATCGTCAGCAGTATGATAAGCACGCCCGCGACGGTTACCACATTCGTTATCATGTCCGGTATACTGTGCGCGTAGAGCATCTCAAAGTCCCGCGTATCGTTAACAACCCTGCTCATCAGGTCTCCCGTCTGCTTATCCTGATAAAAGCTCATCGACAGCATTTGCAGCTTCTCGTAGAGCTTCGAGCGCAGGTCGCCTACAAGGAACCACGCGGCTTTATGAGACAGATAGCTGGCAAGATAGCGGAACAAGACGCGCATAAGATAAATCACCGCCAGCAGAAACGTGAGCCAGCCTATTGTTGACAGATCCTCCCTGCCGACCCCTCCCGCCACGGTACCCGTCATGGTCGAAAGCAGTCTCGGCGCGGCAAGGTTAATAAGCGTAAGCGCGAAAGTCGAGAGTATCGAAATTAAGTAAAGCGATCTGTAGCGCAGCGCCTCCTTTCCCATCCTCCAAAGAAGCTTCATATACCTTCCTCCCTATACACCGTTTTTTTCGATTATAGTATACACCGGCGGCAATAACAAGGAGCACTGCCCGCCCGCTTGCGGAATATTGTCGGTTATGCTATTATTTTTCGCATACCGGTGCCTCTTAGCGGAAGGACTGATAGATTATTGGGTATTGAAAAGGTGATATGCGCGGTGCTCTGCTGGCTTTTAGCCGCTGCGGCATTGTCTTCGGGTTTAAAAACGCTCGCGGCGGAAAAAGACATAGTAGATCCTTATACTACATACTCATATGAAATTCTCATCGAGGATTTAAGGCAGCTTGAGGAACGATACCCCGAGCTTATAAGCGCTTTTTCCATCGGACGAAGCGTTGAGGGGCGTGAGCTGTGTGCCTTCACGCTCGGCAGAGGCAGCAAAACAATCATCATGTGCTCATCCACACACGCCAGGGAGCATATAACCACCAATTTCGTCATGTATATGGCCGAGCAATACGCCAAAGGCTTCTATTTGGGCGCTCGCTATAACGGCAAACCTTACCGCGACATACTCGACAGCGTGAAATTTCTCATCGTGCCCATGCTCAATCCCGACGGCGTTAATCTGGCGCAGTTCGGGCCCGGCGCCGTTTCAGACCCTGCCCTTATTGAGGGAATGCGCTTCACGGAACACTTATGGGCCGGCTACGACGCATGGAAAGCAAACATCAACGGCGTGGATCTCAACCGCAACTATCCTTACAATTGGAAAGCGGTAACCCCCGACAACAATATCACAAAACCTTCTTCCGCCGGGTACTCCGGCCCATACGCGGGCAGCGAGCCCGAAACCCGGGCAATGCTTTCGCTTTTAGAAAATATACCCTTCTGGGCTTTATGCTCATTTCACATTTCCGGAGAGGTCATATACTGGGCGGATAACGGCACTCCGGGCCTGACCGAAAAACACAGACCGATAGCCGAGCGCATATCCGACGCGATCGGTTACCGTATTAAAGATCCGGAAAACGTTCGTACTTTCGGCGGATATATGTGCAACTACGCCCGCAACACATACGGCAGGTTCTGCATGACCGTCGAGCTATGCCCCTCCACGGTCGAATACCCCTATCCCGCGAAAAACTTCAGCTCTATCGAAAACATATACACAGTGGGTCTGGCGCTTGCGTCTGAGGTTATGGGTTTTAAAGACGGCGTAAAATCGCCCGGCATAAGTGTTGATGGGAAAAACATAGTCTTTCCCGATCAGCAGCCTTACTCCGTAAACGGAAGTGTGCTTGTGCCATTGCGCGCCGCTGCCGAAGCCTGCGGGCTGAGCGTAACATGGAACGCCGCTTCGGGCACGGCAAGCGTATCCGATGAGTATACCGAGGTCGTTTTAACTCCCGGCAGCGACGTGATGCGGACAAGCTCGCAGGATATTTATCTTCCCTTTCCCGTAGAGCTGCGCGGGGGCAGAGTATCGGTTCCGGTTCGCGCTCTTTTTGAATATTTCGGATTTCAGGTCGGTTGGGACAGCCGCACGGGATCGGTATACATCTCATCGAACCGGTGACAAACGGATATCATATCCTGCCGCGAATATGTCCCTTTAATTACTTATTGTTAATGATAAAATTTATTTCACTTATAACTTATTTCGCCTATTTTTTACAGAATAAATGATATAATAAATCAGCGAAATAAAAATACATTCACGCTGAACAAATATATCACCGCTGTTATTATTTACACACAGCCGTATTTTCTACCGGACGAGGAGGCTTAATAATGTCAAGGCCAAAAGGCAGTAAAAACAAGGTAAAGACTGTGGCAGCAGCCGTTAATGTCGATCCTTTTACCGCACAGATCAACGCAAAAAACGCGGAAATAAACGGCATAGCAGATGATATCAAATTAATTTCCGCGGGCATCGAGGAGCAAAAGAAGCTGTTAAAACAAAAGAAATCCGAACTGAAAAAACTCAATGCCGCGCTTGCCCGCATTGAGCAGGCTAAGGCGGCGCAGGAAGCCGCCGCAAACGAAGCCGCGCGCAAAGCACAGGCAGAGCAGCTTGCCGGCGTTCTTCTGGCGAGCGGAAAAAGCATGGAAGAAATAGCGGCGCTGCTTAATAGCACCAACTCATAAATATGGAATAAATATGGATTTGTATTACCGGCCATG
>JAAYBW010000109.1 GCA_012729975.1 Clostridiales bacterium | reverse complement strand
GGGCGTTGTGGCGGATTGCTGCAATTCAGTCGCGGTTGTATACGCGGGGGAGATAATCGAATATGGTACTGTGGATCACATTTTTAGAAATCCGTCTCATCCGTATACGATCGGTTTGTTTAATTCTCTTCCGCAATTGGATTCTAAAGAGAAAAGGCTTAAACCCATTTTGGGTATGATGCCTGATCCGACCGCTTTACCCGAAGGGTGTAAGTTCAGTGAACGCTGTCCCGAGTGCAGAGAGGAATGTAAGAAAGCATCTCCTGATGTTGTCGAAATTGAACCCGGGCACATAGTAAAATGTATACTGGCGGGGGTGACAAACTGATGCCTGCTTTACTAGAGGTAAAAAACTTAAAGAAATACTTCAAGAATCCAAGCGGTATGCTGCATGCGGTAGACGATGTGACCTTTACGCTCGAAGAAGGTAAAACAATAGGTGTTGTGGGTGAGTCGGGATGCGGTAAAACAACACTTGGCCGAACTATTTTACACTTACTTGACTTGACAGACGGGCAAATATTTTTCGAAGGTGAGGACATCTCCCATCTGTCTAAAAATCAAATAAGAAAAATGTTCGAAAAGATGCAAATCATCTTTCAGGATCCATACTCGTCCTTAGATCCGCGTATGTCGGTCAGTGAAACGATAATGGAACCTTTGCGGCTGCAAGGAAAGTTATCAAAAAAGGAAAGAATAATCGAAGTAAAGAAGCTGATGGATACAGTTGGTATTGCCGAGCGTTTTGAAAATGCCTACCCCCATGAGCTCGACGGCGGCAGACGGCAGCGTATTGGTATTGCCCGTGCCCTTGCATTAAATCCGAAATTCATTGTGTGTGATGAACCGGTTTCAGCTCTTGATGTGTCTATCCAAGCGCAGATTATAAACCTTTTACTTGATTTGCAGGAGACACGCGGACTTGCATACATGTTTGTAACGCATGATTTATCGGTAGTTAAATATATTTCTGATGATATTATGGTAATGTACCTCGGGCAAATGGTTGAAAAGGCGCCTTCTGACGAGCTGTTTCAGAACCCTATGCATCCGTATACCCAGGCGCTGCTTTCAGCTATTCCGATACCGAATCTTGATAAGAAAAAGAAACGCATAATTATGCATGGAGAAATAACGTCACCTGTAAACCCCAAACCCGGCTGCAGGTTTATGGCGAGGTGTCGTTATGCTTCAAAAGAATGTGAACAACCACAGAAGCTGGTTGAATGTTCGCCCAACCATTTTGTTTCCTGCTGTAAATATGAAAACCTATAAGGCAAGTATTACCGACTTGCTGCCGGAGTAAGCGAATTCAGATTTTGCACTGATATCAGGGGGGCCGATTTACATCTTTAAGGTTGTCCTTTGCTGTAAGGTCTATTGCATAGCGCAGGGTATGAGCGCCCGCAGGCTGTCTTTACGATAACGCTCCCATGGAGCGATATATCAACGCTTTCAAAGAAGAACTGAAAAATAGCTTTAGTTTCCGAACAGACGAAGAATTGATTCGTCTGTTCGGAGTATGCCGTTGATCGGTAAAATCAGGTTCGCCCGCACTCATATAACGATTCCCGACAACCGATGAAGTAAGATTCCGATTGACCGGGATGTTCCGCTGCCGCGGAACGAACGCGCGGACAAGACATACACGGTTTTTTACGAGGCTCACGAGTACGGCTTGTATAAAGAGCTTGTATAAAAAGCCCGTGATTAGGCAGGTGTGCTTTCTGATTACAGACAGTGGTAGTAAGTAGATTATAGGAGAAAGTAAATGAAGTATCCCAGACCGGCGTACAACGATCCGGCGATTAAAACACAAACAGTAGGAACTGCGTTTTCAAATGCAAAAAGCGTCGTTCCGAAGTTTGACGCACCTATTACACCGGTGGAGAATTACAGGCGCAATGTGGCAAGAGATAATCCGATATGGGTTCCCTGCTCATTGACTGACTTCCAGTCTCTGCTTACGCATGACGTAGCGGGGACACTTGTCAGGGGAATGCAGATACATTCCGATTTAAAGCGTCCGGCTAAGAAGGACTACTGTTTCAAGGATTGGTTCGGGACAGACTGGACATTTGTTTGCTCTGCCGGCGGGGCAATGCTGACTCCCGGAACCCAGTTGGTCAGTGATATTACTAAATGGGAGAAGGAAATCGTCTGGCCAGATCTCTCTGAGTGGCGCTTTGAGGAAAAAGCTGAAGAGTATATGCGAGAAACATATAATCCGGAAAAAGTGATGCATTACGATCTTGGCAGAGGATGTACGGAACGGCTCGTTTCCATAATGGGAGGATACACCGAGAGTATGATCGCTCTTGCTTTGGAACCCGAGGCAGTGGCTGACTTTTTTGATGCATATTCTGATTTTGTTATAGCGTTTTTTGACAAGATCAATTCGCTTTATCCGCTTGATGTTGTTACGCTTCACGACGATTGGGGCACAGAACGCGATACATTCTTCTCTGAAAAAATGATGGAGGATATCGTTTTTTCTCCGACTAAAAAAATAGTAGATCATATAAAGTCAAAAGGTGTCGTATTCGAGCTTCACTCCTGCGGAAATGTGACCAGATTTGTTCCTTACGCCATAGATATGGGTGCCCAGCTGCTGCAGCTTCAGCGCCGAGCGGTCAACCTGCCGGAAATGAAGAAAAAGTACGGTGATAAGGTTGGCTTTTCTGCGCCGATGGAAGGTTTCGTTATGGGAGCTGATTACTCTAAAGAAGAAATCATTTCAATCGTAAGGGATTCATTGGATATTTACGCGACGGGCGGTGGATGCTACACGTCCATTATGCTCCGTGATCCCGAAAAACAATGGGTCGGCCTCTCCGAGCTGTATTACTACGGCCGCGAGCTGTATGATCGCGAATTCAGAAAAGACTAAGCGGAATAGAATTTGTTACGAACCGTAAAATTTTATAAGGGGGATTGCTTATGGCAGCTTCCGATACGAACACTGTGTTAGCACCTATGCAATGGGCGCCTGTTCAGCGGGATTACCCTATTAAGCTGCGGGAAAACCTGATGCTGGCGATGAATCATAAAAAACCGCTATGGATGCCGGATATTTCTGCTTCATCACAGCTGTTTGCATCAAAAATCGCACACGACAGTCCGCCGCCTAATGAGCGCCTGATGGACACAACAGACTGGTTCGGTGTGAAATATAAATACTCAAAGGCTTACGGCTCAAACACCCCTCAGGGAAATGTGCTCGAGTGCATCACAGAGTGGAAGGAAAAAATAGTCTGGCCAAATCTTGATGATTTTGACTGGGCCTCCGAAGCTAAGCAGTTTATGCTGGAACGCGATGATTCCCGCGCACTTTACATGAGGATGAGCAACGGGTTATTTGAACGTTTACATATGATTGAGGGCTTTGAGCAGGCGCTTACTGACATTTTACTTGAGCCGGAAGCGGTCCGGGAGTATATGTTTGCTGTAGCCGACTTCAAAATAGATCTTTTTAATCACATGCGCGACCATCTTGAGTTCGACTATATTGTCGCGGCTGACGATTGGGGAACAATGCGTGCCCCGTTTTTCTCTACTGATACTTTTGAGAAGACAATTCTTGAACCGACGAAACGCTTTGTTAAGGGTGTTCATGCCCGCGGGACCAAATTTGTTGCGCACTGCTGCGGCGTGATTGACCCGTTTGTTCCGTATATGGTTGAAGAGATTGGCTTTGACGCTCTTGAGATTCAAACTAACCTCAATGATATCGGATCGATTCTCTCAAAATACGGCGATCGTGTTACCATACAATATGGCGGAAACCGCGACCTTCTCAAGAACCCGGATATTACAACTGACGAGGTTCGCGCAATAGCACGTGAGATGGTTGACACATATGGCGCGCATGCCGTGCCGGGACCGGGCGTCCTTGCAATGCTTTTTGTCCCCCACGAGCATGTTTACTATGCGCTGGAAAATGAAATATATGAGTACAGCACGCAGCGCTATCGAGGCCTTTAGTAATGCATTATAACTGCTGTAAGTAAGAAAATAATGAAAGGAGCTATATAATGCAGACGATTACAAAGAAAATGTATTGCGATGTCGCAATAATCGGCGGGGGAGTTGCAGGTGTATCTGCGGCAATCACAACTTCACGCCGAGGTCTTCGGACAATCCTTTTTGAAAAAGGCGCGTCACTTGGCGGACTTGCGACAAACGGGTATGTGCCGCAGGTCGCAGGAATGATTGAGGGCAACTGCAAAGAGTTTGTGGAAAGGCTTGAAAAGGAGGGAGAACTCAGACGCCGCAGCCCGACAGATGACCATAATCCGTCTTTTGATCCCGAATACGCTAAATTTATGCTAGAGCAAATGATTATGGAGTATAACGGCCGTATAATTTATGACTCCACCTGCATAGATGTCGAAATGGACGGAAATAATATCAAGTCCGTTATTTTCTTCACTAAAGGCGGATGGATGGCCGTTTATGCAAAAATATTCATTGATGGCACCGGCGACGGTGACGTCGCGGCTATGGCGGGCGTCCCATATGAAGTCGGAGGCGCCGATTTTGCAGGACTCAACATGTCCACAACTCTCGGATCACGCTGGTCCCGCGCGAATATTACAAAGTACAAGGCTGCAAACGAAGCGTTCCAAAAAGAACAGGCTGATAAGGGTATTCCGCAGAATAAACGCGTCACGCTGCTGTATGACCTGGAGGAGAAAGCCATTGAAGAAGGTATCCTGGCGGGACACATACCGTTCTTCCAGGTTATGCTGCCGCTTTACACAGAAGATAATGCCGACTTTGTCACCTATTCTTTCCACAGCTATTATACACGCAACGACGATGTCGAGAATATTTCGCGCCAGATATTAGAGCAGCATCAGCAAATGCGATTATACGAGAAATTCCTGCAAAAATATGTTCCGGGTTATGAGAACATTAATATTGTCGGTCTCGGTTCCATTCCGGGTGTTCGTGACAGCCGCCGCGTCTTCGGAGAATATATGCTCAAGGCTGCGGACGTGATGTGCGGAACAAAATTTGAAGACGGTATCGCGCGTTTTCCCGAAGTTATGGATACGCATCATCCGACCAGCGCCAAACACTTCTTCATGCGTCACGGGCATCTTCCCGCTCCGGCAGGTACAGCGATATGCCGCGATCCTGAGTGTGACGTTCAAATGCATCCGTTTGTGCGCCCTGCGGGGGTCGAAGCCCGCCCCGATCCGCGCGATTTCTGTGATATTCCATATCGCACTCTCGTTCCTCTTGTAGTTGACAACCTCTTTGTAGTCGGGCGCTGCTGTTCCGCTGAGTTCCATGCAAATGGTGCAATGCGTATCATCGCTCCGGCAATGGGTACCGGTCAGGCGGCCGGTATTGCGACCGATTACGCCATAAAGAACAACACGATTCCGCGAGATATTGATGGCAGGGATGTCCGTAAAATCATGATAGAGGAGGAAGGTGTCGAGCTTGACAAGCATCCTGACGGGTACTGGTCGCAGCTGCGCGCCCGTGACGGAGAGCCTGTTGTCCCATCGTTCGGAGATATTGTGATACTGGTACCGAAAGAGTAAACAAGTGTTTCATTGTACGGGGGT
>JAAYBW010000108.1 GCA_012729975.1 Clostridiales bacterium | reverse complement strand
GAACCACGGTATCGGGATGATCGAGGTCATAATGGCTGACGAGATCACAAAAATCAGCAAAGACCTTTCCGCATACGGGGCAGCGGTATTCGGTCAGCTTAGCGGGTATTGACCTTATCGTGTCGGCCGACATCTCCCGCGCGGACTCAAATGTCATCCCCGCGAGGTTTAAAGCGCCATTCGCGCCCTTTTTGGTTTCATTTTCAGTCATAAATAACCCTCCGTAAAGAGTCAGGCAGTACACCGCGCCGGCTTGCCGGGACACAGCGCAGGCATACAATCAGGTACAGTATATCTTAACATACATATCTGACTAAAACAAGATGGCTCCTGTAAATACATGTACTGTCGGCGGCGTCTTCCGAACCGATTTTAACTTGACCTGAAGGGAACGGCAGGGTTATTATATAGGAAATCGGATTTAACTGCCGCATCCCGGCAGTACCGGAGAGCGGCCGCCGGACGATCGCGGCGGATACCGGTGTACCGGCAGCGGAAATGATTTGCGGCCGTCTTACCCCGGCCGCGGCAAGCGGCACTCTGTGAAATAATTGATAAGGAGCTTTGTTATGCTAACGAAAAGGCAAAACATGCTGGAGACAATCCGGGGCGGCAATCCTGACAGATTCGTCAACCAGTTCGAGGCGCTGGCTTTCTCAATGGGAAACCCTTTCATGAAAGACAACATGAAATCCCGGGGCATCGGCAGCGAATGGGTCAACGCCTGGGGCGTGACAATACGCTTTCAGGAGAATACCCCGGGCCCATTTCCCGTACATGACGACGCACATAAGGTCCTCAAGGATATAACTAAGTGGCGCGAGGTCGTGAAAGCACCGAACGTCGATTACCCCGAGGAAGCGTGGGCGCCGTTTATAGAACAAACCGAAAAGATAGACCGCACCGAACAGTTTGTAACGCCTACGGTGGCACCTGGCGTTTTCGAGCAGCTTCATTATCTTATGGGAATGGACGACTGCATGATAAACTTCTATCTTGAGCCGGAATGCATAAAAGAGCTTATAGAATACATAACCGAATGGGAATTAAAATACGCGGCTGTTTTGTGCAAGTATATTAAACCTGACGCAATAATCCATCACGATGACTGGGGCAGCCAGCGTTCAACCTTCCTGTCTCCTGAAATGTTCGAGGAATTCCTCCTGCCGGCCTACAAACGCATATACGGATATTACAAGTCCCACGGCGTGGAACTCATAATACACCACAGCGATTCATACGCGGCGACGCTGGTGCCCTTTATGATCGATATGGGAATAGACGTATGGCAGGGCTGCCTTAACACCAACAACGTGCCGGAGCTTATCAAAAAGTACGGCGGGAAGATATCCTTTATGGGCGGCATCAATAACGGCGTAGTTGACGTTCCCAATTGGAATGAAGAGATGATAGCCTCTTTTGTGGAGCAGACCTGCCGTGACTGCGGAAAGCTCTACTTCATTCCAAGCTGTACCGCCGGCGGCCCGGGCACATCGTTCAAAGGAGTGTATGAGACCGTTACGCGCGAGATTAACCGCATGAGCGGATTAATGTTCGGCTGAGTAAAGACTGCCCGGCACACGGCGATAAAAGCCGATGCGCGGGAAATCCG
>JAAYBW010000107.1 GCA_012729975.1 Clostridiales bacterium | reverse complement strand
CTCCCAGAAGCTGCGCGCGGGATTTTCCGACAGGTTCAGCAGCCCGTCGGCCATCATTTCGAGCTCCGCTTTTCGTTTGGGATCCTTTTCGGCGGCAGCCTTTTGCGCGCAGGCTTCGGAGTAGCGGCGCACCAGCGTCATAGCCGCGTCACATGTTATTACGACCGATTTGTAGAACATGTACCTGTTCATGTCCTCGCCCATAAGATTGCCGTAATGCGCGTCTATCCAATCCTGCGCCTGCTTGCGTATGGCGGCGTAGCCGACGTTTATTACCTTCTCGTAGCCGGCTATGAGGTGTCCCGCGGGAAGCGCGGCAAGACCCATGCCGCCGTCTACATAGCTGCTCACATTCAGGCGGGCAAGCTCCTCATAATGATCGGGCTGCCAGGCGTCCGCTGTTGTACCGACCTTGCGGGTTTCCCAGAATTCGCGCGCGTCCCGTATGATTTGATAATCCTCGGGGCTGATGGTGTGGCGAACCTCCTCGCCGTCGGGATTGTGATACAGGCCGTCCTCGCGCAAGGTCCACTGACCGCTTTCAATCATTTCGATTATCCACTCGGAAGCCCCCCACTCGGGATACTGCGGGCTGCTGAAAAAGTGGGGTCCCTTGCCGCCGACGATGAGCTCGAAGTCCATAACGAAAACGCTCATCCTTTTGCACAGTTCAAGAAGCCCGAGCGGGCGCTTTATTATAGGCACAATGTTGTCGTATTTTTTATAGGCGTCCGTCAGTATGGCGGTACGCTCCGCGTCGTTTCTTATAACCCTGTCGCGTATAAGCTCACGCATGTGCAGGATCCTGTCCGTTGCAGAATGAAATTCGTACATTTCGCGCCTCCCAGCCGTTTAAGGTAATTTTTACAGGGCCGCGGAGATGATCCGCCGGAAGGCGAACCGTTCCTGCCGCTGTACAGATGGCCGACAAAATTTATTACGACTTTATTATATATCGCACGTTTCTTTTTGTCTACTGCTCCGACGGCCTCGGGGCAGGCAATCATAATAGGAAACCGGCGTAAAACAACCGCGCCAGGTGCAGGCGCGGCTGTAAAAACGTGATTATGCGGGTACGCGGATGACCCGGTCAGATTTTGCCGTATTTGATAAGCAGCGCCCTGATTTTCTCGTGCGGATCCAAAAGAGCGCTCGTGCTGACCTCGTGATTTATAGCCGCGATAATATATGAGATGTATTTGCTGCAATCCACCTCATAAAACCACCGGCGGGATAAAAGCTCCAGCGGACGGTAGGTGAGGTTGGTTCCGAAAACGCCGTCGATTACATTGTCGTCCCAGGCTTTGTCGTATGTGTCAAGCCCGTTTGTAAAAAGCGCATAGGTGGCGCTGGCAAATATTTTGGAGGCTTTGCGGTTCTTCAGAGAATATGCTATATCAAGAACGGACTCGCCGGAGGATATGAGGTCGTCGGCGATAAATATGGTCTTCCCCTCGACCGATTCACCCAGATACTCATGCGCTACTATAGGATTGCGCCCGTTGACGATGCGCGAATAGTCGCGGCGTTTATAAAACATACCGAGATTTACGCCGAGAACGGAGGAATAGTACATGTTTCTGCTCATTGCGCCTTCGTCGGGTGAAACGACCATAAATTTTTCCCGTGAAAAATCCAGATCGGGGAAGTGCTTTAAAAGCGCTTTCAATACCTGATAATTCGGCATAAGATTGTCGAATCCGGTTATCGGTATGGCATTTTGCACGCGGGGATCGTGAGCGTCGAAGGTTACCACATTGCCGACTCCCATATCCCTGAGTTCCTGAAGAGCCCAGGCGCAGTCAAGCGATTCGCGGGCATTGCGGCGATGCTGGCGGGAACCGTATAATAAGGGCATTATTACGGTCATGCTGCGCGCTTTGCCGGAGGCTGCCTGTATCAGGCGCTTAAGGTCCTGAAAGTGATCGTCCGGACTCATGCAGTTCTGGTTTCCGAAGATATTATACCTGCAGCTGTAGTTCCCGACGTCAACCAGGAAAAAAAGATCCATGCCGCGCACGGACTGCTTGATGAGGCCTTTTCCGTCCCCCGAAGCGAAACGCGGGCACTCCGACTCAATAATGAAGGTGTCCCTCGCCTCGGGGCCATTGGCCGCCCACTGGACAAGCCATCGGTCAATCTTAGCTCCCAGTTCGCTGGCGCCCTGCGTTACCATGAGGCCGAGCTTGTGGAAGTGGGCACCTGTGTGAAAAATACTTTCTGCGTCCAATGAAATTCTCCATCCTTCGCCTTTATATAAATGTTTGACGAACGGCTGTATACCATCCCTGTGTAAAGCATAGTTCAGCTTTGCCCACTTTGTCAATTAAATTGACAAATATTTATTTTCGCTTTTCAATTTTGCTTTTCAACAGAGCGATAATGTGATAATATAAATCATTATTCCGATAAGTTTTTGTGCTTGAGGGCTCAGGCAGAGACCGTATATGAAAGGACTGCAGGTTTCAGTGACACAGATAAAAATTGAGCGGGCAGCGAAACTCAAACCCAAGCCGGATACCGCGAAGCTTGGCTTCGGCAAATATTTTACGGATCACATGTTTATTATGGACTATGACCTGGGCATTGGCTGGCACGACCCGAGAATAGTGCCGTACGGGCCCTTTACCATAGAGCCGTCCGCGATGGTGTTCCACTACGCGCAGGAAGTCTTTGAGGGCCTTAAAGCCTACAGGCGCGCAGACGGCGGCATTCAGCTGTTCAGACCCGAAGCCAACATAGCGCGAATGAACGGCTCCAATGAGCGGCTTTCGATTCCCACAATCGATCCGGAGCTTTTCCTCGAGGCGATTATAACTCTTGTTACACTGGAAAAGGACTGGGTTCCCTCGGAGCCGGATACATCCCTTTATATAAGGCCTTTTGTAATAGCGACCGAACCGCATGTAGGCGTGCACGCGTCCTCCAGTTATATTTTCTGTATTATCCTCTCTCCCGTAGGCGCTTACTACGCCGAGGGCCTCAATCCCGTTAAGATTTTTGTCGAATCGAGGGATGTGCGCGCCGTTAAGGGCGGTACGGGCTATGTTAAGACCGGCGGAAACTATGCGGCGACGTTAAGAGCCGGCGAGCGGGCTTCTCAGATGGGCTTTTCGCAGGTTCTTTGGCTGGACGGCGTGAACAGGAAATACATCGAAGAAGTCGGCAGCATGAACGTCTGGTTTAAAATAGACGGCGAGTGCGTAACTCCTATGCTGGGCGGGTCCATACTGCCCGGCGTTACGCGGGATTCCTGCATAAAGATCCTCAAACACTGGGGAGAGAAGGTTTCGGAACGCCTTATTGATATAGACGAACTGTTCGAGGCCGCTCACTCGGGAAAACTTGAGGAAGCATGGGGCTGCGGTACCGCGGCGGTTATATCGCCCATTGGTGAGATAGTTTACGACAACGAGCGCTGCTGTGTCTGCGACGGACAGATCGGTCCTCTGACAAGGCGTCTTTACGATTCCCTTACGGATATACAGTGGGGCAGAGCGGAGGATCCCTTCGGATGGATAACCCGCCTCGACTGACACTGATAATAATAATGGTGGTCTCCGCCGGAACGGATGAGTGTAATGTATCACATTTATAACCCAAAAGCTGAAACGATGCCGGTCGCGCAGCTGCGCGAGCTGCAAAGCGAAAGGCTTGCCGATATGGTCAGGCGCGTCTGGGACAATGTGCCCTATATGCGCCGAAAACTGGAGCAGGCCGGAGTAACGCCTGACGACATCAGAACAATTGACGATCTGACTAAGCTGCCCTTTACGGTCAAGCAGGACCTGCGCGACAACTATCCCTTCGGACTTTTCGCTGTGCCCATGGAGGAAGTGGTTCGAATACACGCCTCGTCGGGAACAACCGGCAAGCAGACCGTGGTCGGTTATACCGCAGCGGATATGGCCCTGTGGGGTGAGGTCATGGCCCGAACTCTCGGAGCGGGAGGTGTCGGCCGGGGCGATATAGGACATATAAGCTACGGCTACGGTCTTTTTACCGGAGGCCTCGGCGGAAATCTCGGCAGCGAGACCATCGGCGCGGCCACAATACCGGCCTCTACGGGCAACACACGCCGACAGGCAAACATACTGGTTGATTTTAAGCCAACGTTTTTGCTCTGCACGCCTTCCTACGCACTTACGATAGCCGAGTTCCTGGAGGAAAACGGCATTAAGCTTTCGGATCTTTCGCTGAAAGTCGGCTTTTTCGGCGCCGAGCCGTGGACCGAGAACATGCGCAGGGAAATTGAGCGCCGTCTCGGCCTTACGGCTTTCGACATATACGGACTTTCCGAGGTAATAGGTCCCGGCGTCGCCTACGAGTGCGAGGCCCATAACGGGCTTCATGTCAACGAGGATCATTTCATAATCGAGATTATAGATCCCGATACCGGCAAACCCGTTCCCGACGGAACGCCGGGGGAGGTGTGCTTTACCTGTGTAACGAAGCAGGCGCTGCCGCTTATACGCTACCGCACCCGCGATGTCGCGGCCAAGCTGCCGGGGCAATGTGTCTGCGGACGAACAAGCTGCCGTATAAGCAAGCCGAGCGGCCGCACCGACGATATGCTCATAATCCGCGGCGTGAACGTTTTCCCGTCGCAGATAGAGTCCGTCCTGCTGGAGATGGGAGGCACGGCGCCGTTTTTCCAGCTGATAGTGGAGCGCATAAACAATCTGGACAGACTCACCGTTCTGGTTGAACTGACCGAGGAGGCTTTCAGCAGCGAGGTCAAGGTGCTCGAAGATATGAGCCGCAGCATACACAGGGCTATTGAGTCCACGCTGGGTATAGCCGTGGAGGTCAAGCTGGTAGTTCCCAAGAGCATTACCCGCGCAGAGGGCAAAGCCGTGCGGGTGATCGATAAACGCGATATTAAGTAAAGCCGAAGGGGGCAGACAAAATGCTAAAGCAGCTTTCCGTATTTGTGGAAAACCACGTCGGTGCGCTCTCGGATGCCACAGCGGTTTTTGCCGATGAGGGCATTAACCTTCGCGCTCTGTGCATCGCAGACACAGCCGACTTCGGAATAATCCGCGTCATAGTGGATAATCCGGAGGAGGCTGCCGACAAACTTCGCGCGGCAGGGCTTGTGGTGAACGTCTGCGACGTGATGGCTATAAAGCTGCCGGATGAGCCCGGAGCTTTGCACAAAGTTATTTCCATGCTGTCGGCCGAACGCGTGTCGGTGGAATACGCATATGCGTTTGTTTCCAAAGAACCGGGAACGGCGCGGCTGATAATGCGCGTGGACGACAACGCCGCGGCTGTGCGCATCCTGAAAAACGGCGGGATCGCCGCCGTAGACCTGGGCGAATAGAAAGATTCACCGCCGGCATACCATAATGCCCACAGATCTTGTAAGCTGCCGTCCTGCCTTCGTTATAAAGCGGCGGGACGGTATTGAAGGTATCCGCTTGATTAAACAGCGGTATAAACCGAGCCGCGCCGATAATCGGGCTCATAAGAGGTGAAACGAAAGCCTGCCGGACGGGAGCTCGCCCGTGCGGGCCCCGGACTTTAAATAAGGAGGACGGCCAATGAGCGATATCGAGGAATTGTATGAAAGAGCTAAATCCGGTGACCCTCAAGCACAGTACGAATTCGGGATTAAACTCCTTGCCCGCTGGCAGAGTGATCCCGGCGCCGAGAGCGCGGATAAGCTTCTGAGCAACAGCTTTTACTGGCTGGAAAAGGCCGAGGCCGCAGGCAATGAAAACGCGGCAAGAATTATTGCCGGCCTTAAGAAGAACCTGTCCTCCGCACCGGCACCCGCACCCGTACCGTCGCCGCCCACTGTCTCCGTGCCGGCCATTGTTCGCAGGGATAAGGAAAAGATAAAACGCCTGGGCGGTGTGATACTGACTATGGCGGGAATCATTATAGTTCTTCTTGTGGCTGTGGTGCTTCTTTTTGCCTTCAGGAGCTGCAAGTCCTCCGAGGACAGCGAAGACAGGCTCTCATTGATCGGCAAAGCGGGCGTGAACAATAACGACCGCGACAGTGAAGACGCGTTTTCCGAAGGAGAGGATACGCAGGACGGACAATCGCCCGAATTCACCCCGGAACCGAGCCCGGTCTCCACGCCTGCGTCCACTCCCGAGCCTACACCCTATCCGTGGATTGACACGCTTGAATATCAGCCCGCGGAGGTGTGGAGCGCGCCTGTCGAGTATGAGATGCTGCTTGAGGGAGATACGCTTAATATGCGCGCGGGTCCTTCGGTAGTATATGAGGTTATCTCTCAGATACCGAACGAAGCGCTCGTGCGGGCATGGGCGGAGGACGGCGAGTGGCTTCTGGTTGAATATGAGGGCAAATATGCCTGGGCTTCGCATACCTGCCTGTATGAACATGACATTATCGGCTACGAAGGCGTGGATGTGATGCCGGAAGGTCAGTATGAAAGCCCGGTGCAATACATCGCGTCCTCGGCAAAGCGCTGCGAAATGTACGCCGGGCCGGATATCGGCGTTTATCACAAGCTGGCTGTTATACCGAACGGAGAGACGGTAAACGCGGTTGCCGAAAGCGGCAGCTGGCGTTTTGTTTACTACAAGGGCATATACGGCTGGGTGCAGGGAGAGGACCTTTCCAAAGAGTAAATACCGGCAGTAGGACTCTGACCGCTTCTTCCGCAAAGCTGAGTTTCATATAAGTACAAAAATACCGTTGTCCCGCCTTTTGGGATAACGGTATTTTCAGTACAAGCCGTACTTTTACGGCTTAGCTGCGGCATAACCGAATTATTTT